>CAZMIB010000014.1:12572-32173 GCA_964566245.1 uncultured Elusimicrobia bacterium
CGCGATGACATCATAGGCCACATAAGCCGCAGCTACTCCCACGACGAGCTCCGCGCGGCCCTGCTGAAGCAGGGACACTTCGAGGCCGACATAGACTCCGCGCTCGAGACCGTGGGCCGCCTTTCCCCCCCGGTTCTGACCGCCCGCGAGCGCCGCCACCGGCACATGTTCGCCGCCGCCCTGGCCGGCGTCGCCACCGCCGCCGCGCTGGCCCTGCTCACCCTAGCCGTTCTCCTGTTCCTTCGCTCCTAACAACGCACCGTTCGCCCCGCGTCGCGGGGCGCCGCT
This sequence comes from uncultured Elusimicrobia bacterium, assembly GCA_964566245.1. Lineage (GTDB taxonomy): Bacteria > Elusimicrobiota > Elusimicrobia > CAZMIB01 > CAZMIB01 > CAZMIB01. Next base: position 12,861 of record CAZMIB010000014.1, read on the forward strand.
AGAGACTCCTCTTGACATAAAGGAAGGCGGGCGGTAGGCTTACGTTGGCCCGCGCCGCGGGAGGCCCGATGCTTTCCAAAATCGATCCCCTCAAGGAAATTCCCAAGCAGAAGTACGAGTCCTTGATGGAGCCGCTGATGATCCAGCTTCAGCGGCTCAACCGCCAGATATTCGAGGCGAAAATACCGGTCCTCCTGATGTTCGACGGCTGGGAGGGCGCGGGCAAGGGCGACTCGATCAACCGGCTCCTTTCCCGCCTCGATCCGCGCGGCACGCGCGTGCATCCGTTCCATGACCCGACCGAGGAAGAGCGGCTTCGCCCCTTTTTCTGGCGCTACTGGATACGCCTGCCCTCGCGCGGACAGGTCGGGGTTTTCGAGACCTCGTGGCACGGCCGGCTCATCCAGGCGCGCGTCGACGGCGACCTCAAGCTGAAGCGCTTCCACCGCGCGCTCGACGCCGCGAACTCGATGGAGCGCCTCCTGGCCGAGGACGGGGCCGTCATACAGAAGTTCTGGATGCACCTCTCGAAAAAGGAGCAGCGACGGCGCTTCAAGAAGTGGGAAGAGGATCCCGCATTCTCGTTTCGCGTGACGAAGGAGGCGTGGAAGCAGAATAAGGACTATGGGGACTGGCTGAAGGCCGCCGAGGAGGCCATCGAGCGGACGAACACGCATTTGGCGCCGTGGACTGTCGTCGAGTCCGACGACCGCCGCTGGCGCCGGCTGAAGGTGGTGCAGCAGGTCTGCTCGGCCCTCGAGCGCGCGCTCGCCGCCCGTCCCGCGCCGAAGCCGGCCAAACCCGCGCCCCAGCCCGCCTCGGTCGGCGCGGCCGCCGCCCCGGCTACGCTCTCCAACGGCCACCGCGTGACGACCGGTCCGAATCCCATCGACGATCTCAACTTGTCGGTCAAACTCACCGAGGATCAGTACAAGAAGCAGCTCGGGAAGGAAGAGGACCGGATGCGAACTCTCCAGCATCTTTGTTTCCTGAAGCGGCTGCCGGTCGTCGTCATGTTCGAGGGCATGGACGCGGCCGGCAAGGGCGGCGCGATACGCCGGCTCGCGACAAGCCTGGACCCGCGCGGCTACACCGTCATACCGGTCGCCGCGCCGGAGGGCGAGGAAAAGGTCCACCACTCCCGATGGCGTTTCTGGCGTAACGTGCCGAAGGGGGGGCATTGGGCGATCTTCGACCGCTCGTGGTACGGGCGCGTGCTTGTCGAGCGCGTCGAGGGCTTCTGCCGGCCCGACGAGTGGGGCCGCGCCTACGCGGAGATACGCGACTTCGAGAGCCAGCTCACGGCCGCCGGGGCCGTCGTGATCAAGTTCTGGCTCCAAATCAGCCTCGACGAGCAGCTCAAACGCTTCAAGGACCGCGAGAAGACCGAGCATAAGCGCTTCAAGATCACCGCCGAGGACTGGCGCAACCGCGAGAAGTACCCGGCCTACCGCGACGCGATCGCGGACATGCTGCTGCAGACCTCGACCGGCGACGCGCCCTGGACCTTGGTCGAGGCCAACGACAAGCTCTGGGCGCGCGTGAAGATACTCCGCACGATCAACGAAGCCGTCGAGCTGGCCCTCAAGGCCGCGAAGGAGCCCGCCGGCGGGCTGAGGATCTAGCCCGGCCCCGCCCCCTCGCATGCTCGAGCTCGCCCAGGAGATACGCGGCCGCTTCTCCCGGCTCGCCACGACCGTCGCCGCCGTGCTCGCTCTCGGGGCGTCGGGCTACGTGCTGATCGAGGGCTGGTCCTGGTTCGACGGGCTGTACATGACGGTCATCACCTTGGCGACCGTCGGCTACGGCGAGGTCCACCCCCTTACGAAGGCCGGGCGCGCGTTCACGATCGTCCTGATCTTCTTCGGCATCGGGATCCTGACGTGGGCGATCTCGAATTTGACCGCGTTCATCGTCGAAGGCGAACTGAAAGACGTGCTGAGGAGGCGCCGGATGGAAAAGCGGATCGCCGGTCTGGTTGGCCATTACATCCTCTGCGGGGCCGGCCACACCGGCCAGGTCATCATCGAGGAGCTGCGCAAGACGGGCCGCGAGCTGGTCGTGATCGAGAAGGATTCCGCGGCCTGCGAGCGCCTCGTCGAGCACGGCCTGCTCGCGATACAAGGCGACGCGACCATGGACGAGGTCCTCGAGCGAGCCGGGATACGGCGCGCGCAGGGTTTGTTCGCGGCGTTGACCTCCGACCGCGACAACGCCTTCGTGGCGCTGACCGCGCGCGGCCTCAACAAAGATCTGCGCATCGTGGCCGAGCAGGTCGACACGCACGTGCGCGAACAGTTGATTCGAAGCGGAGCCTCCGCGGTCGTAAGCCCGCACTTTATCGGCGGCATGCGCATGGCCTCGGAAATGGTGCGCCCGGCCGTCGTGGGCTTTTTGGATCACATGCTGCGCTCGGGCGGCGAGGCGATACGCTTCGAGGAGGTCGTGATCCCGCCCGGAGGCGCCTTGGCCGGACGCAGGATCGGCGAGGTCCGGCACGACGACGGGGAATCGGCGCTCGTCGTCGCGATCATGGGGGCCGACGGCGGCTATGCGCTCAATCCCGCCTCCGACCACGCTCTGGTCGCGGGCGAGACCCTGATCGTACTCGGCACCGCCCGCCAGCTCGCCCGCCTCAAGACGCAGCTATAGAGTACGCGTCAATGCGCTTCTCAAGCGGCGGCTCGCTGTAACCCCCGGAATGGAGAAAGTGCTAGCATCCGGCCATGCTGACGACATGGCTGCTTTTGGGCGCGCTTCAGGCGACGGCCGCCGCTGAGCCGGTGGACGACTCGGACTTGGCGGGGCCGCCGGCCATTTCCCTCTTCTCTATTAAGGAAAGCGTCCGCCGCGTGCAGCGGGCGGAGCCGATCCGGAACGCCCGGGTCTTCGTGCCCGCCGTGCCGGGAGCGCTGGCCGGCGCGGTTTACCTGACGGGCCCGGACGGCAAGGATGTCCCCGGCCGGGACATGACGGTCGTGCTCGCCGCGGGCGAGCGCATCCTGACCGAGACGCGCACCGACGAGTCGGGAGCCTGGCGGCTGGCCCCGCCCCCCGGCGCGCGCGGGGCCGCCGTCGTGAGGCTTAGGCTCGAGAACAAGCGCTGGTCGGTGCGCGAGCCCTCCGGCGCGAAGCCTTACGAGTGGGAGGCCATGAGCGTCGGCCTGCCCCTTTCGGGGCCGGTCCAACCCATGACTTTCAGGCTCGGCGCCGGGGAGAACGGCGCGCTCGGGCTCATCCACCTGCAGTTCCTCGAGGCCTTCGATTTTCTCGCGCGTGAAGGCGTCTCCCCCGGATTTTGGACCAGGCGCCTCACGGTCAAAGTCCCAGGCTCGGGCGACTTCTTCCTTAACTCGGCCTTCAGCGTCGATCTCACGCGGGCGGAGGCTTGGGACGTCAACCTTCACGAGCTGGGCCACGCGATGAGCGCGGCCGCGACGCGCTCGAGCGGCGGGGGCGGCTCGCACAAGATCGACCAGTGCTACAACCGCGGCGTGGCTTGGTCCGAGGGCTGGGCGACCTTCTTCGCGGGGGCCGTGCGCTTGAGCCGCGACGACGCGGACGCCAGGTTCCAGCACCTCGTGCCGCGGCGCGCCCCCATACGCATCGAGAACGTCCCCGCCGACGTCTGCCCGGGCGACACGAACGAGTGGCGCGTCGCGGCCGGGCTGTGGGACCTCTACGACACGCACGTCGACGGCCGCGACCGCGCCGCGACGAGCTTCAAGCGCCTTTGGGACGCCCTGCGCGACAAGCCGATGACCGGCTTCCCCGATGCTTGGCGCTATATCCAACTCGCGCTCTCTCCGGAGGAACGCGCCTTGGGAGCCGAGGCGCTCCGCCAGAACACCTTGCTCCAGGAGGCCCCGGTCGCGCGCCGTCTCGCGCCGAGCCTCGCCGCCCCCGTCTGGGACGGCGCCCGCTGAGCAGCGACCCCTTGACGCCCGCGGTTCCGCATGATATAATGACCATGCGGATGGTAAATAATGGGACGAAAGCCTAACGTCGAGGCGCGGGAGCGGATCGTAGGCGCCGCGCGCCTTCTGATACACGAGCGCGGCTTCGCGGGCGTCAGCATGGACGACGTCGCCGCGGCCTCCGGCCTTAAGAAGGCGAACCTGTTCCATTACTATCCGACCAAGGAGGAGCTCGGCGCGGCCGTGTTCGATCTTGCCGCCGCGGCGCACCGCGAGCGCGTACGCGAGCGCTTCGCGGACGGAGGCGACCCGGTGACGGTCGTCCGCGGCATGTACGCCGACGCCGCGCGGATGATGTCGAGCAACGGCTGCTGCAAGGGCTGCCTCGTGGGCAACCTCGCGCAGGAGCTCAGCGACCACAACGAGCGCCTGCGCCGGAAGATCTCGGAGACGTTCGGCTTCTGGAGACAGGAGCTCGCGGCGTTCCTCGCGCGGGCCCGGGAACGCGGGCGTTTCAAGCCCTCGCTGAGGCCGGAGGAAGCCGCGCAGGCGCTGCTCTCCTTGTTCGAGGGCGCGATGCTTTTATCCAAGGCGAACAAGCAGATTGGACCGCTCGAGGATGCTGAGCGCATGGCCGCGGCCTACCTCGAAGGATATCGCAAACACGGGAGGTGACAGTCATGGGACCCAAGACCCCCTGCGGCTGCTGAACCGTTCGCGACGCTCCCGCTCGGATCCGTTTCCCGAAGGGAGCGTCGCTGTTTTAAACGCCTCTCGCGCTTGCGGCGCGGGAGGCGTTTGCGTTAAAATCCTCTCTTCCGCGCAATCCTCGCAAGGAGATCCCTTTTCGCCCGCCATGAAGAACATCTTGCTCTGCCTCTCGATCCTCGCCGTCGTCTCCGCCGTGACGTCCGCCTCCGAGGAGACGGCCCAAGCGGTCGCCGTCCATCCCGCGGTCGCCGCGCCGAAGCCGGCTCCGGCGAAAGACGCCGAGGCGGCCGAGCCGGCGGCGACGAAGGATGAGGCGGAAGAGTCCGGCGATAAGGAAGGAGCGACGGAGAACGAGGCCGTTGGGACGGAGCCGTCTCGACCGGCGGCCGCCGCGCCGTCGCCGGCCGCCGATGCGCCGAGCGCATCCACGAAGGCCGAGCCGACGCCCGCGCCCGCGGCGCCTGTCCCCGCCGCGGTGGAGACGGCCGCTCCCAAGCCCTCCGCGGCCCAGGACACCGTCCAGGCCCAGCTTCAATTCATGAAGCGCGAGCTCGACGCCAACGACAAGAAACTTTGGGACCCCCTGCTGCGCGAGCTGAATGTTTTTCTCGAAGCCTACCGCGAGCAGCCGGACTGCGACTCCGCGTTGTGGCTGAGGGCCCAGCTTCTCGATAAACAGGCGGACTATTACGCCGAGGCCGTCGATCTCCTGCGGCTCGCGCACGAGTACCCCGACTCCGGCGCGGCGCCCATGGCCAAGGCCAAGCTGGCCGAGCTCGGCGCGCGGCGCCTGAAGCGCGACGCCGCGGTCCTCTCGCGCCTTTCGAAGGGCCCGGAGGCCGGCTCGCGTCCGGACCGGCTGGCGGCCCTTCTGCAGGGCCTGTCCGCGTTGGCCGACGGGCGCTTCGTCCCGGCGCGGCGCGCGGAGCTCGAGGAGTTCCTGCGCCGGTATCCGGCGCACCCCAAAGCCGACGCCGTCGTCAGGCTGAGCGCCGCGAACGAGGCCGTGGCCGAGGACTACCGCGCCTCGGCGCTTCAGCTCCGCAAGCTGCTGGCGCTGTTCCCTGAAAGCCAGTTGCGCCCGGACGCCTTGGTCGCCCTCGGAGAGACCTACGCGCTGCGGCTGAAGGACTACGACAAGTCCGCGGCGACTTATCGCGAGCTGGCCGCCGCTTATCCGGACCGCGCCGAGGCGCGGCTCGCGCTGGAGCGGATCGCGGAGCTCCAGGAGAGCAAGCTCGGCAAGTACCCGGAGGCGGTCGGGACGCTCGAGGAGATCGCCAAAAAATACGCCGGCGAGGCGCCGGCGCTGAAGGCCCTCGAGGGGATCGCGCGCCTCCAGCGTTCCAGGCTGAAGACCTATGCCGAGGTCGTGCGGACCGACAACCGGATCGCCGACGCGTTCAAGGGCGACCCCGCGGTGCGGGCCCTGAAGGAAGCCGCCGACGTCGCGGGCGGCTACGCGCGGAACTACCCGCTGCAGATCGAGAACCTGCAGAGGCTCGTGAAAGAATACCCCGACCGCCCCGAGGCCCCCGAGGCTCTGTTCGGCGTCGGCGAGGCCTACTTCTACCAGCTCCAAGACCTCGACAAGGCCGAGGCCGCCTACGGCGAGATCAAGGACAAGTATGAGAAGAGCGACTGGGCCGCGAAGGCCGCGTCCCGCCTGGAGAAGATCCAGAAGAAGCGCGCGGCGAAGTGACGCGCGCCGACGACCCGTCGCGCCGAAAGTTGTAAAATACGCCCAGCGCGCCGGTAGCTCAGTGGGTTAGAGCGCCCCGCTCATAACGGGGTGGTCGCAGGTTCAAGTCCTGCCCGGCGCAGCCCATTTTCAAACAAGCTTCGAATTGCCGAAAGACACGGCACGGCGGAACCTCACGGACAAAGCTTCTTTGTCTTCCGGTAACTAAGCTCGAGCGCTCCCTTTCCGATCCGCCCGGCTATTTTCAAAATTTCGGTCTTGTCGGGGAAGTATTTGCTGAAATTCCCTCCGACGAATCTGGCATCGACCGAGGAATCCTCGTTCCTGAATAGCTCGAATGTACGCTGAAGCGGTTGCGCCTGCATATCTCCCACCGCAATTTCCTCTAGCGAAAGATCCTGACTGCAATTATTCTTTACGAGCAACGGGCCCTCGAATCGGCCTTTTCTGCTGTCTTGAAGTGAAACACAGTCGATCTCGGGATTGAACCAAGCCTTATCGCCCTCGATCATCACGGAGAGCCCTCGCCCACCCAGCAGCCCCCGCAACATAGTGACTCTCTCGTTTAAGCAGGCCAGAGCACCGCTTTGCACACATGGGACGATCTTCATAGTGCCTTCGGCCGCCGGGGCGATATGAACCGGTTCCGGAGCTTGAGGAGATCCGGCAGGCCGTGCCGCTCGCGGCGAGAACCGGAGCTTCCCGATCCAGAGATCCTCGCTGCAATCATTGGTGATTTCAATGACGCCTCCGTTGCAGTTGTTCGCCCGAATGCTCAGACAATTGATTCTCGGTTTGACAACAATCGAAACGATGCTGCTTTTCCCCCTACACCCTCCGGGTGCCTTAAAACCCGATCGCGGCAGACAGCCGGGAGGTGTGTAGAGATCTTCCGACCAGGATGAGGAGTCTTGGCCGAACAAGGGACCGAGCAAGTAGCTCGAAGCAGCGAAAGCGAGGAGCGCCCGCCGGCACAACGCCCGTATTTTTCCGAAGGCGGTCTTCATGGATGTTGAGAGTATAGGCTTCACCCCTCTGCCCGTCAAGAAGACTCCCTGTATTCGTCCGTGTGCACCACGCGCGGGAGTGCGGCGGCTCCTACAGGGACGCGCCTCCGGCTCAGAAGAATCTATTCACCACAGCCATCGAGTGGGGAAAGTTCTTCGGCGAGAACCCGGCGCGCGTTGATAGCTTTGGCGTGGAAGAACGTGGACCTGGCGACCGGCATCGTCTATGTCCTCGACACCAAGAGCGGCAAGCCGCGCGCGGTTCCCCTGAACTCGACCTTGCGCGAGCTGCTCCGGACCATGCCCAAGACCGGCGGGAAGGTCTTCGACGGCTCGAACCCCCGGAAGCTCTACGAGTCGGCGGTTCGGACGGCCCGCCTAGAGGACGTGAACTTCCACACCCTACGGCACACCTTCGCCTCGCACCTAGCCATGGCCGGCGTGGACCGCAAGACGATCCAGGAGCTGCTGGGCCATCAGACCTTCGAGATGACGCTGCGTTATGCCCACCTCTCGCCGCACCACAAGAAGATGGCGATTCAACTTCTGGACAGCCGGTGGGCCAAATCGCCCCCTGAGCGAGTCCCCGACCATATCGATTCATAGCTGCTCATATCGAGTTTTGATAAACCGCATATAAATTGCTATAAACTTTTACACTGTGGACCCTGTACTCAATCCGTACGCCCCTGGCGCCGGATCCCGTCCTCCCGCCCTCACCGGGCGAGACCGAGAAATCGAGTCATTCAAAATCCTCATCGAACGCCTTAAGGCGGGGCGGGCGGCCAAGAGCCTCATGATTACCGGGCTGCGCGGCGTCGGCAAAACCGTACTGCTCACGACCTTTCGCGACATCGCTGAGAACAGTCGTTTTCAGGCCGCTCTGACGGAAATCACTCACGAGACGAATTTTAAGAGCACCATGGCCCGCCTGGCCCGACGGATCATTCTTTCCCTTGATCCTATTGAGCGAGCCAAGGATCGCGCTTGGCAGGCGGCCCGTGTCTTCAAAGCTTTTTCTCTCAAGCTCCCGGAAGGCTACGAGCTCGGCATCGATATCGAAGCCCTCCGGGGCCGCGGGGACTCCGGGAATCTAAGCGAGGACCTCGGGGATCTTTTCGTCGCGATCGGCGAAGCGGCTCGGGAGCGAAAGACCGGCGTTGTTTTCCTGTTAGACGAAGTTCAGTTCCTTGAACGCAAGGACTTGGAAGCTCTCATCGCCGCCGCTCACCAAGCAGCGCAGCGCGCGCTGCCGCTGACCATCGTGGGCGCGGGACTGCCGCAAATCCCCCGCCTGGCGGGTGAAGCCAAATCTTACGCGGAGCGCCTGTTCGATTTCCCGGCAATCGATCGCTTGGACCCTCTGGCTGCCACCGTGGCTTTAGAAAGGCCGGCGCAACAACAGCACGTCGAGTTCGCGGCCGCGGCCACCGCGGCCGTCCTCGAATATACGGAAGGTTATCCCTACTTCCTTCAAGAATACGGAAAACATCTTTGGAACGTCGCCGTGGGCCCAAAGATAACGGCGCAGGACGTTAAGGTGGCTCATCCTCAGGTCGTCCGTCAGTTGGACGAAAATTTCTTTCGCGTCCGCATGGACCGAACCACCCCCACCGAAAGGAACTATCTAGCAGGCATGGCGCACTTGGGACGCGGCCCCTACAAGACCGGAGATATCGCTGGGAACTTGAAGAAAACGACGACTAGCATGGCTCCGCTCAGGAACCATCTGATCCATAAGGGGGTCATCTACAGCCCCTCGCATGGTATCACGGATTTCACGGTGCCTCAGTTCGATGATTTCCTCAGACGAAATTATCCATTTCCGCATAAGAGTTGAAGCAGTTCAGTGAGATTCGTCTGCACGTCGGACACTCACACCTTGCACGAGGCCCTTCCGATCCCGGGAGGCGACGTGTTCATCCATGCCGGCGATTTCACGAGTTCCGGCGAGCTCCGGGACATCGCTCGGTTCAACGTCTTTCTCGCCACGCTTCCCCATCGCCATAAGATAGTTGTCGCCGGCAATCACGATTTCGCCTTCGAGAGAAACCCGGACCTAGCGCGTTCCATGCTCACGAACGCCGTCTACTTGCAGGACTCCGAGGTGACGATCGACGACGTCCGGATTTACGGCTCGCCCTGGCAGCCGCGGTTCATGAACTGGGCCTTCAATCTGGAGCGCGGGCCTCAACTCAAGGCGAAGTGGGACCGGATCCCGGAAGGGATTCACGTCCTCGTAACGCATGGACCACCGCGCGGTTGTGGAGACGCCGTGCCTCAGTTCGCCGGCCCTCCCGAGTTGGTCGGCTGCGAGGACTTGCTTGAAGCCGTGCGGCGCATCAAGCCGCGTTACCACGTCTTCGGACACATCCACGAAGGGTACGGGGTCACCAAGAACGGGGAGGTCGCAGGTTCAAGTCCTGCCCGGCGCAGTTACTTTCTTCCCGCCAGAAGGACGTCCCACTCCTCTTCCTTGAAGCCGACGGCGCCGCCGGTCTCGGTCAGGACGAAGGGGCGCTTCACCAGGTTCCCGTTCTTGGAGAGCAGCTCCAGGGCCTGCTCCGCGGTCAGCTTCGGCAGCTTTGCCTTCATGTCCAAGGCCTTATAGTCGCGGCCGGAGACGTTGAACAGGCGGCGGACGTCGCCGCCGTAGACCGCGAGCATGCGCTTGAGCTCGGCCGGAGTGGGCGGCTGCTCGCGTATCGGCAGCTCTTGGCGCGCGACGCCCTTGGCGTCGAGGTACTTCAGCGCCTTGCGACAGGTGTCGCAGTTCGCGTAGGTGTAGATCTTCATCGGTCTATTCTACCGCTTGGCGGGCCAGGGGATACAGCGAGGCGGCGTCGTAGATCGCGCGGGTGTCGGCGTCTTGCAGGAAGACGGCGGCGCCGGCCCGGCCGGCGTTCCAACCGGGCTCCCATTGGGCGTCCACTTGCCGGCGCAACGGCTTGCCGTCCCGGGGCAGGCCGCCTAGGTCGACGAGACGGCGGACCACGAAGTCGTTCTTGAGCGCCCGGCCCTGATTTTCTCCGGCGCGGACGTCGGTCACCAGCCCGCTCTCGAACAGGGCCAGCATGACGTGCAGGTCGCCCTCCGCCTTGCCCAGCCTTTCCGCCGCGACGGCGAGGCCGAGGCGCGAGGAGCGGGCGCGCGCGACGCTCAGCCGGGCGCGCCGGGGCTCGCCGAGGAAGCGTCCGACCTGGGACTCGGCCTCGGACCGATCCGAGCCCACGAAGGCCGCGCGGCCGGCGACGACCATCTGCGGGGTGTAGGTGCGGACCCTCAGCGCGACGTCGTAAAGACGCTGCCGCTCCGAGTAGGCCGGCGCGGAAAACAGGTCCTTCCAGCCGAGATAATCCCAGTAGTCGACGTCGAAGGACAGAGGTAAAACCTCCCCGCGCGCGAAGCCCTCGGCGCCCCACGTGGAAAACACGGCGTCGGCGCTCGGGCAGCTGGAGCAGCCCTGGGAGGTGAACAGCTCGACGACCACCGGGCCGGGAACCTCGGCCTCGCCTCCCGCGGGCGCGCACAGCAGCCCGGGGGCGGCGACGGCGAGGCCCAGCCCGAGACCGACGGCCCGCGCGCGTTTCGTCATGGATCTCCGCCGATCAGTGTCCCGCCGCGGCGCGGCGTTACACCCGCCATGCCGTCCGCTCTCTTATATCAGCCGCCCGCTCCGGCGTCAAGAACCGAGCACGCCGGGCGTCACTTCCCCTGGTTGCTTGGGACCTTCTTCATTCCCGTTCCCATCCTCTTCGCGTAGATGCGGTCCGAGATTTTCTTGTACTCCCTCTTGCCGAGGATGTTCCGCTTGAGCAGGTCGTTCTTGGCGCGGTAGGGCCGACCGTCGATGATCTTTTGGGCGGCGTCGTCCGAGACGCCCGGAATGCCGCTGAGCTCTTCCTTGGTCGCGCTGTTGATGTCGACCTTGGCCTGCCGCTTCGACATCCCTTGATCGGACGTCCCCTGCTTCTGGGTGGCCGAGGTGTCGCCGCTCGAGCCTTCGCCGGCGGCCCGGACCGACACACCCGACGCCCCGAGTATGAACGCCGCCAGCAGCGATCCGGCCAGCGCGCGCGTGATGGAAACCGTTCGTTTCATGGCTGCCTCCTTTGTTCCGCCGATGTCTCCATTATAATCGCCGCCCGCGGCCCGGGAGCCGGGCCCGGCGTTAATTTTTTGTCCGCGACGCTTCGCGCCGGCGTGACGGGCCGTCTCCGGAAAAATGTTAAGATTCGAGTCGTCCCATGCTCTACGCTCCCTACGAGTACGAGGAGGCGGAGCTCTTCAAGCGCTCGCTCGAGATCGCCCTGCTTTCCTTCCGGGCGTCGAAACCGCTTCAGCACCTGGAGGACCCGTGGCTCGCCGGCGAGCTGCGCTCCTCCGCGGCCGCTCTTTGCGAGGCCGTCGGCGACGGGCTCCGCCGGCGCATGGGGACGGGGCTCGCCGCCCGCGCGCGCTTCTCGCGGGCGCTCGCCCAGGTGGCGCGCCTCGAGAGCCTGTGGCTGATCGGGGCCTCGCTCGGACAGATCGATCAGGAGTCGCTGCACCGCTTCCGCGAGCGGCTCGATGGGCCGCTCGCGCTGCTCGGCCAGGCCCTGGCGGCCGGAGACGAGAAGGCCTGATGGAGCGCGTCGATGTCCTGATCCTCGGCGGAGGGCTGGCCGGCCTCTCGACCGCCTACCACCTGCAAAAGGCGGGACGCTCCGACTTCCTCGTGGTCGAGAAAAAAGGCCGCGTCGGAGGCCTGGCCGGCTCGGAGCGCCGCGGCGGCTTCACTTTCGACTACACCGGGCACCTGCTGCACCTGCACACCCCGTACGGCAAGCGCCTGGTGACCAATCTGCTGCGCGGCAACCTCGTCGTCCGCGACCGCAGCTCCTGGATCTTCTCGCACGACCGGTACACGCGCTACCCCTTTCAAGCGAACACCTACGGCCTGCCGGAGAAGGTCGTGCGCGAGTGCGTCGCCGGCTTTCTAGCGAACCTGCGCGGCGGGGCGAGCCCCCCGGACCAGGACGCCTCGTTCGAGGACTGGGCGCGCGCGACCTTCGGCGAGGGAATCTGCCGGCATTTCATGTTCCCGTACAACCGCAAGCTGTGGCGCGCGGACCTCGCCGCGATGACGACCGAATGGCAGGGGCGCTTCATCCCGCGGCCGAAGCCGGAGGAGGTCTTGTACGGAGCGCTGACCGACCAGAAAAAGTTCTTCGGCTACAACGCGACGTTCCGCTATCCGCTGCGCGGCGGCATCCAGTCCTTGCCCGACGCGCTCGCGCGCCGGCTGGCCAACGTGCGGCTGAACGCGGCCGTCACGCGCGTGGACCTGGAGGCGAAGGTCGCCGTGATCGACGGCGTCGGAGAGGTCGCCTACCGACGCCTCGTGAACACCTTGCCGTTGAAGCACTTCATCGGCCTCGCGTCGGAGGTCCCGGCCGAGGTCCGCAAGGCCGCCGGCAAGCTGCGCTACCGGACGGTCTACAACCTCAACCTGGGCGTCGCGCGCCCGCGGATCTCGGACAAGCAGTGGATCTACTTCCCCGAGGACAAGTTCGTCTTCTATCGGGCCGGGGTCTCGACCAACTTCTCCCCGCACCTGGCCCCGCGCGGCGCGAGCTCGCTGTACATCGAGGTATCGCGCCTGCCCGAGGAGGCTTTCGACTTCAACGCGGTGGAGAGGAAGATATTGGACGGCCTGCGCGCCTGCGGGCTCCTCAAGCCCGCCGACCGCCTGCTGGAGCGCGCGTGGATGCCGATCCCCTGCGGTTACGTGCTCTACGATCGGGACCGCGCGCCCGCCGTGGGAACGCTGTTCGCCCACCTCAAGTCCAAGGACGTGGAGTCGATCGGCCGCTACGGGGCCTGGAAGTACTCGTTCATGGAGGAGGCGATCATGGACGGCAAGGCCTGCGCGGAACGGCTGATGGGCCTGGGACCGGCCCCGGTCCGGGAAAAGACCTCGGCGAGCGGGGAGCTCGCGCCCATCAAATAGAGGAGCGTCCGGCGCGTTAACGCGCGGCGACGGACTTCAGACCGAACTCCTCGAGCGCCTGCTCGAGGAGCGCGCGGTTCTTCACGGACAGCGGCGTCAGCGGCAGGCGCAGCTCCGGGGAGCACAGGCCCAGCGAGGCCAGCGCGGCCTTCACCGGGATCGGGTTGGTCTCCAGGAACAAGGCCTTGATCAGCGGGAACAGCCGCGCGTGCAGCTCGCGCGCGCGTCCGGCGTTGCCCTCGTGGAACGACGAGCACATCTCCGCCGTCTCGCGCGGCGCGACGTTCGCGACGACCGAGATCACGCCCTTGGCCCCGACCGAGAGCATCGGCAAGGTCAAGGAGTCGTCGCCCGAGAGGATCGAGAAATCCCGGCCCAGCAGGCTCGCGATCTCCGAGACCTGGTCGAGGCTGCCCGAGGCCTCCTTCGTCGCGACGATGTTCTTGTGCTCGCGCGCCAGGCGCGCGAGCGTCGACGGCAGGAGGTTCACGCCGGTGCGGCCCGGGATGTTGTAGACGACGATCGGCACCTTCACCGACTGGGCGACCGCCTTGAAGTGCAGCAGCAGGCCGTCCTGGGTGGGCTTGTTGTAGTACGGGACCAGGACCAGCAGCGCGTCCGCGCCCAGCGACTCGGCGAGCGCGGCCTGCTCGACCGAGCGGGCCGTCGCGTTGGTGCCGACGCCGGCGACGACCGGGACCTTGCCCTTGGATTCCTCGACCGCGGCCTTGATCAAGGCGCGGTATTCGTCGCCGGACAATGTCGCCGCCTCGCCGGTCGAGCCGCAGGGCACCAGGCCGTTGGTGCCGCGCTCGAGCTGGCGGCGGATCAGGTTGCGGTACGCGTCCAGATCCACGCCGCCGTTCTTGAACGGCGTCGCGAGCGCGACGAACGAGCCTTGGAAGGGGACCATGCCGGGATTATACAGCTTTAGCTTTCGGACTTCATGACCAACGCCATCAGCCAGACCATCGCTCCGGCGAGGGCGAGCCCCAGCGCGGCCAGGGCGCCGAACCGCGCGGTCATCATCAGCTTGGGCTTCAGCGGAGTCTTCTCGGGCTCTTGCTGCGCGATCTTCGCGAGGTCCGGTCCGGATTTCACCGGTTCGGCCGACGTGGGGACCTTGGGCAGGGGCGCCACCTGGATCGTGCTCAGCAGGGCTTGCAGGTCCTCCTGGCTGATGTCGCGCGCGCGCGCGACGTAGGTTTGGAAATTGTAGACGAAGGCGACGACCGAGAACGGGATCTCCATGCCGATCTCGTTGGTCAGGACGAACGGCTGCAGGATTCCCGCCACGCCTTTGACGGCTTCCATCCGCACCGGGGCCAGCAGTTCGATGCTTCCGAAGACGCCGACCTGCTTGCCCCATTCGCGCGCGTCCTGCTCGGCCAGCGGACGGAAGTCCTGGCCCGGGTCGAGCTTGACCGCGCGCAGCTCGAACGAGCGAGCGCCGGACTTGAGCGCGAGCACGACTCCCGGGTACCTGGCGGCCTCCCACTGCGGCGGGGCCTGGAGCTTGACGTAGCCCGGCGCCTCGTACCACTGGGCGTCGTAGTGCAGCACGCGGGCCTCGCCCGCGCGGCGCGCGGGGGTCGTCGCCTCGAAAGACGGAAGGAACAGGTCGATCTCATCGGTCGGCGCCCCGTAGGCCATCAAGCCGTAGGCCTTGCCCTCCAGGTGGAACGCGCCCACGTGGACGTCGTCGGTCTGGCCGTTCGCGAGCCGGATCACGCCGTCCTGCCATAGCATGCGGATGCGGTTTTCGATGACCGTCGGGGCGGCCTTGCCGAAGCTCACCGAGCCGCGCGCGGAGAGCTCCTTCACGGCAGCGTTGCGCATCGCCGCCAATATCCGCGACATCGTGTCCGAGACGGGGTCGTAGGGCCCGGCCGGGGCGAGCGCGACGGCGGCGTTCAGGTTGCGCTTGCGAATCAGCAGCTTGAACGGCTCCTCCGCCTCGGTCCGGGTGCGGTCCTCCCAGTTGACCGGGACGGTCGCGATGATCTGGCCGTCGAGCGACTTCACGCGCGGCAAATTCAGTCCCACGGCCCAGGCGCGGGGCGCCGCCGCGGCGAGAACGGCGAGGAGCAGGCCGGTCACGATCCTATTCTAGATGGAGTTCCTCCGATTCGCAAGACGGGTTCACCCCTTGAGCGAAGCCCTCTCGCGGGCCATACTTTGACGATGGTTTCTCCGCTCGCCCCTCTTTTGCTCGCGCTGGCCGTCCCGGCCGGAGCGCGGGAGCTCGTCGTCCGCGAGGCGGCCATACTGACGGGCCACGCCGACGCGGTGGAGTCCGTGGCCTTCTCCCCCGAGGGCGAGCTCGTGGCCTCGGCCGGAGCGGACCACGCGGTGAAGGTCTGGGACGTGGCCTCGCGCCGGGCCGTTCGCACGCTCGCGGGCCACACCGCGACGGCGCGCGCGGTCGCTTTCTCGCCGGACGGCAAGCTCCTGGCCTCCGGCGGGGCCGACCGCTCCATCCGGCTCTGGAACGTCGACGACGGGCAAGAGGCGGGGTTTCTGCTCGCGCACGCGGACGCGGTCTACTCGCTCGCTTTCTCGCCCGACGGCAAGACCGTGGCCTCCGGCGGCTGGGACGCGGCGATCCATCTTTGGGACGTGGAGCGGCGCGCCGAGAAGGAGGTGCTCGGAGAGTACACCGTGGTCGCCTACAGCACCGCGACGCGCTTCTCCAATCCCGTCGCCTTCTCGCCCGACGGACGACTGCTGGCGGCGGGAGGCCGGCATTTCGCGGTCCGGCTTTTCCGCCGCCAAACCAAATGGGGCTGGAAGGGCTTCGCGCGGCTCGAGGGCGACGAGGCGCGCTGCTTGGCCTTCTCGCCGGATGGAAAACGCCTCGCCGCCGGGCTGGCCGACGGCAAGGTCCGCATCTGGGACGTCCGCCGCGGCCGCTATGCGCGAACCCTCAAGCGCCACGCGGGCCCGGTCCGGACGACGGCCTACTCCAAGGAGGGCGGCCTTCTCGCGACGGGCGGAGACGACCGGACGCTGCGGCTGTGGGACGCCGAGACTTTCGAGGAGCTGATCATCCTTTCGGGCCAGTCGGCGATCCTGAGCGCGGCCTTCTCTCCGGACGGCCGCTGGCTGGCGACCGGGAACGCCGACGCCACGGTCCGCCTCTACAGCGTCGGACGCTGACCTTTTTCTATAATCGCCGGATGCCGTTGATAGATACGCACGCCCACCTGAACGACCCCGCCTTCGACGCCGACCGGGACGAGGCGCTTCGCCGCGCGGGCGAGGCCGGCGTGCGGCGCGTGATCGAGATCGCGGACCATCCGGACCAGTGGATACCGGCGCTGGAGCTCGCGCGCCGGCATCCGGACCGCGTCCTCTGCGCCTGGGGCTTCCACCCGCACTACGCGCACGAGTGGAAGGACTCTTACGTCCCCCTCTTCCAGGAAAAGGCCTCCAGCCCGCTGATCGTCGCGATCGGCGAGATCGGGCTCGACTACGTGAAGAGCGAGGCCCCGGCGCATATCCAGCAGCGCACGCTGCGCAAGCTCGTGGAGCTGGCCTCCGCCTCGGGCAAGCCTATCGTGATCCATTGCCGCGAGGCGTACGCGGACCTGTTCCCGATCCTGGAGCGGTACTGGAAGCCGGACCTGCGCGGCAAGCGCTTCGGCGGCGTGATCCACTGCTTCTCGGGCGGGGTCGCGGAGGCGCGCCGGGCGGTCGAGCTCAAGCTCGCGCTGGGGGTCGACGGGCCGGTGACCTATCCGAAAAACGACGGCCTGCGCGAGGCGCTGACGGCCGCCGGCCTCGACAATTTGATCCTGGAGACCGACAGCCCCTACCTGCCCCCGCAGAGCCGCCGCGGGACGCGCAACGAGCCGGCCCTGCTGCCCGAGATCGCCGCCAAGGTGGCCGGCCTCTTCGCCGCCTCTACCGAGGACGTCGCCGAGCGCACCTCGCGCAACGCGCGGGACGTCTTCGGCCTTCCCCCCGAGAGCCTGGCCTAGAGTTTTCTCAGGCTTTTTGCGCCTCCGGCCCCTCGCTTTTCGCGGCCGACGCGGCGCCGTCGGCGGCCTCGGCGCGGACGACGACCTTTTTCGCCGGATTGCCGAAGATCTTGGTCCCCGCCTCTACGTCGCGCAGAACGACCGCCCCGATGCCGACGAAGCTCTCGTCGCCGACATGGATCTTCTGCATCATCGAGCAGTTCGGGGCGACCCAGCAGTTGCGGCCGATATGGACCCCGCCGCTCAGTTCGGCGCAGGCCGTGATCAGCGTCCCTTCCCCGACGAAGCAGTTGTGGGCGATATGCACGTGATCGTCCAACTTCACGTGGCTCTCGAGCACCGTGTCGCTGAGCGCCCCCCGGCACACCGTCGTCAGGCTGCCGATCTCGACGTGGTCCCCGATCCTCACCCCGCCCAGGTGGATCATCTTGACCGGACGCCCTTCCGCGTCGCGCTCGAAGCCGAAGCCCGGCTCGCCGATCACGGCCCCGGCCTTGATCTCGCAGTGGCTTCCGATCCGCGTCCCCGCGCGGATCACGACGTTGTCGCC
Source organism: uncultured Elusimicrobia bacterium (assembly GCA_964566245.1). Taxonomy (GTDB): domain Bacteria; phylum Elusimicrobiota; class Elusimicrobia; order CAZMIB01; family CAZMIB01; genus CAZMIB01. The sequence goes on from CAZMIB010000014.1 coordinate 30,723, forward strand.
GACGCGCGTCCCCTCACCGATCCGGACGCCGTTGTCGATCACGACGTTCCGGCCGACGCGCGCGCTCGGCGGGACGACGGGAGGCGTCGCGTCGACCGCGTAGCCCGGCGCGCGCTCGAGCAGGTACTGCGCGCGTATGAAGTCGAAGCGCGGGTTCTCCGAGGCGATCACCGTCAACCCGTTGGAGGCCTCGGCGGGGAGCGCGAACACCGTCCCCTCGCGGGCGGGGGCCTTCTTGTGCCTCATCACGAACGAGAGCCCGGGACCCTCCAGCGCGTCGAGGCTGCACAGCAGCTTGATCTCCCGGTCCGGACCCATAAGCTCAAGCCCTAACTCGCGGCTCAACCAGCCGGCCCGGACCGATCGCGTCAGTTGCCCGCTCATATGCGCACCTCCGATGGACCCCTCTAGCCGGACGCGGCCCCGAACCCTCGCTCCTTGAAGTGGCCGATCGTCCGCGCGAGACCGTCGTCGAGCGAGACGCGCGGCGCGTAGCCTATCACCTCGACCATCTTCCGTATGTCGTAAACCAGGCTCGTCTCCGCCTGCGGATCGGGCTCGCGCGGCACGAAGACCGGACGGGCCTCGGAACCGGCCAGGCGCAGTATCCTCTCGGCGAGCTCCGCGATCGTCGTCCCTTTTCCGCTGCCGACGTTGAAGACTCCGTGCGCTCCCGACAACGAGGCGGCGATCGTCGCGGCGCCGACGTCGTCGACGAAGATGTAGTCGCGCCTCACGGTCCCGTCGCCCCGGATCTCGGGAGCCTCGCGCCGAAGCGCCTGGCGGATCATCAACGGTATCGCGCGCGGCACGAAATTCCCCGGACCGTACACGCTCGAGTACCGCAGCAACGCGACCGGGACGCCGGTCTCCCGGCCGTAGGCGGTCAGAAGCCTCTCGGCCGCCAGCTTGCACAGCGCGTAGACGCAGCTCGGCTCGAGAGGAAACGTCTCGTCGACCGGAAGCGTCCTCGGGGCGCCGTACAAAGTCATCGTCGAGGCGTAGGAGAGGTGGCGTATCCCCGGCGGCAGCGCGCGCAGGAGGCTCGCCGTGGCGGCGACGTTGACGCGGAACTGCTCCTCGTAGGCCTCGGCGACGCTCTTCGAGTTCGAGATCCGGGACGCGAGATGGATCACGTGCGTCGCGGAGACGCAGAAGGCGCGCAAACGCGCCTCGTCCTTTCCGCTCGCGAGGTCGCAGCGCAGGAACGGCGCCCCGATGTCCGCCGGGACGATGTCGACGCCCAGGAACGATAAGCCGCGCTCCGCCAGGCTGAGCGCGAGGGCCCGTCCGACTTGGCCGGCCGCCCCGGTGACGAGGAAGACCGGGACGCCGGGCGCGCGAGCCAGCCCCGCCGGGGCCGGACGGACGCGGGGGCGCGCGAGCCCGCCCTCGAGGCGACGGGACGCCGACGCGACCTCGACGCTTCCTTCCAGGCGCGACGCCGCGGC
>CAZMIB010000015.1:0-31925 GCA_964566245.1 uncultured Elusimicrobia bacterium
TGGCCTCGCGGCGCGAGGCGCGCGAGGCGATGGGCCGCGCCGGCCGCGCCTTCGTGCGCGAGAACTACGCGCGCGACAGGCTCGCGCTGCGCTACGCGGAGCTGCTCGGCCGCCTGGCGGGAGGCGCGGCATGAAGTTTCGGACGCGCACGCGGGAGTTCGTCCTCGTATTCGGGGACTTCGTGCTGTTTTACGCGGCCTTGTGGCTCAGCCTCGCCTTGCGCCACGGCCAGGCGCCTTCCTCCGCGAAGATGTTGAGCCACGTCATGGAGTTCACCGGATACGGCTTCATTCGCTTGGTGACCTTCTACGCGTTGGGCCTCTACGACCTTCGGCAGCTTCGCGACTTGGTCGTCATGATACGGAACCTGCTCGCGGCGGCCGCGCTCAATTGGATCATCGGAACGACCTATTTTTACTTTTTGACGCCGTACAAGGGCCTGACCCCGAAGACCAACCTGCTGTTGGTGGTCGTCCTGGGCCATCTGATGGCTCTCGCCTGGCGCCGCCTCTGGGCCGGCTCGGAGCGCTGGGCTCCTCTGCGCCAGAAGGTGGCCTTCCTGGGCCCGATCTCGAGGATCGACGAGCTGCAGGCGGAGCTCGAGCGCAGCCCGGCTTTCGGCTACGTCCCGGCGGACTGGAACTGGCCGGGCGTCGACCTGGTCGCGGCCGACAGCCAGTGGGTCGAGGACAACTGGGAGCTGGCGAAGCCGGTGTTCAGCGCGGCGGTCCGCCACGGAGTCCCGGTCGTCAGCCTCGAGGCGTTCTACGAGTCCCTCTTCGGGAAGGTCTCGCCGGAGCAGGCGGGCCATCCGTCGTGGATGCTCGAGCACGTCCTGCCGCGCAGCGACGGCGCCTATTGGATGATCAAGCGCGCGGCGGATGTTTGTCTCTCGGTCGCGCTGCTCGTCGTCTTCTCTCCGGCGTTCGCCCTCGTTTGGCTCGCCATACGCCTCACGGACGGCGCCCCGGTCCTCTACGGGCAGAAGCGCCTGGGGCTGCTGGGGCGCGAGTTCACGGTCTGGAAATTCAGGACCATGGTCCTTCACGCCGAGGCCGCGGGGCCCTTCAGCTCCGGCAGGGAACGCGACCCTAGAATAACGCGGCTCGGGGCGGTGCTCAGGCGCTTCAGGCTCGACGAGCTGCCTCAGCTCTGGAACGTGCTGACCGGCGAGATGTCCTTGGTCGGCCCGCGTCCCGAGTGGGTGAAGGAAGTGGACGTCCTCGAGAAGGTGGTGCCGCACTACCATCTGCGCCACCTCGTGCGGCCGGGCGTGACCGGGTGGGCTCAGGTTCACTTCCGCGCGACGAACAACGCCGGCGACTCGCTCGAGAAGCTGCGCTACGACCTTTACTACGTGAAGCACCTCTCGCCGGCGCTGGATCTCGGCATTTTGTTGAAGACGGTCAAGCGCGTGCTGATCAAGGATCAGGCGATGCCCTCCCCTCGTTCCGCGGAGCCGGCGGCCCTGCAATCCACCGGCCGCGTGGCCAGCGCGTTGGGCTCGATCCTGGGCAGGAATTGACGATGCGACGCCGCGCCATGCTTCCCGCGTTCCGGCATACGGACCCCGTCTCCGAAAGAATCGGCAAGACGGCGGCCAAATCGAGCCCTCCGAGGAAGGCGAGGGAAGCTTCAAAAGTCCGAGCCGCGCTTTTTGTCTTGGGGGCGGGCCTCGCCGCTTGCGCGAAGCCGGCGCCTTTTTTCCCGGTCGGGCTTTACGGCGTGGACGATCCCAAGGCCCTGGCCTCGCTGCGCGAGGCCGGCTTCAACGCGATTCAAAGCTACAGCCGCGACGCCGCGCTGCTGTCCGGGTTGGCGCGCGCGGCCCGGAGCGCCGGCTTGCGAGCGCTGTTTCATCCCGACGCCCTGATGTCCTCCGGGGCCGCCGCGCGCGGCGTGCCGCTGGCGGCGTGGTACCTGGTCGACGAGCCGGACGTGCAGCGCATGGCTCCCGAGGCCTTGGCCCGCCGCGAGGCCGAGGTGAAGGCCTGGTCGGGAGGCGCGACGACGGCCTTCGTGCTGGGCGACGGACGCGCGGCCGAGCGCTACGCCGGCTCGGGCGACGTGCTGATGGTCGACTGGTATCCGGTGCCCCACCTGCCGCTGACCTCGGTCGGCGAGCAGGTCCGGCGGACGGTCGAGGCCGCCAAAGGCCGGCCGGTCTGGGCCGTCATCCAGGCTTTCGACTGGCGCGATTATCCGCAGCATGATCCGAGGAAGCCCCGGATCGGGCGCTTCCCGGACCTCGTCGAGCTGCGCTTCATGAGCTACCTCGCGCTGATCGAAGGGGCGCGCGGGCTGTGGTTTTTTTCCTACCGGAGGCCCTCGGGACTGACCTTGGCCGACTCGCCGGAGCTGTGGTGGCCCGTGACCTCGGTCGCGCGCGAGGTCTCCTTGCTCGCGCCCGCGCTGGCGGAGGGCCGGCGCCTGGGGACTCCGCCGGCGCTCGGGGCGGGGCTTAAGGGCCTCATGCTGAGCCACGCGGGCCGTACGTACTATCTTCTAGCCAACGCGAGCGCCGCGAGGGTTCCGCTCCCGGCCTATTATCGCGACGCGCGCTTCCGTCCGCTGTTCGAGGTCCGGCGCAGCGTGGAGGAGAACCTGGACGTCGACAAGGACGGGGCCTGGCTCGCGCCGTGGCGCGTGCTTGTGCTGGAAAGTCGCGAAGTGCCCCTCACTCGCCCTTCGGGCACCCTCTCCCCGTCAGTGACGGGGAGAGGGAAGGGGTGAGGGGGCAGCTTACCCGAACCGCCGCAGCCCCTCGAAAAGCGCGATCCCCGCGCTCGTCGATAAGTTGAGCGACCGCACGTCCCCGTTGACCGGTATCCGGTAGAGGTCGTCCGCGTAGCGCCGTTTGAGGCTCTCCGGCAGGCCCGTCGACTCCTTCCCGAAGATCAGGCAGCTGTCCTCCCTGTACGGCGCGTCCCAGAACGAGCGCTTCGCGCGGGCCGAGAAGAAGAGCAGCGACGGCGAGGGGGGAAGGCTCGACAGGAAGGCCTCGAAATCGGAGTGCACCTCGAGCTTGAGCTTCGGCCAGTAATCGAGCCCGGAGCGGCGTATCTCGCGCGCGTCGAGGCTGAAACCGAGCTTGCCGACGAGGGCGAGCGTTGTGCCCGTCGCGACGCATGTGCGGCCCACGTTGCCGGTGTTGAAGTGTATCTCGGGCTCTATAAGGACGATTCGCACGCCGTTATTTCATAATATTCGGCCGGAGGTTGTCATGGCATTGGCTGATCAGAAGTGCGTTCCATGCAAGGGCGGCGTGCCGCCGCTGCCGCGCGCGATGGCCGAGAAACTTCGGGAGGAGCTTGACCCGGGCTGGACGTTGACCCACGAGGGCCGGCGCGTCGAGCGCACCTTCCGCTTCCCGGACTTCGCGGCCGCGCTCGCGTTCGCGAACACGTTGGGGCAGTTGGCCGAGCGGGAGGATCATCACCCCGACCTGCATATCGGCTGGGGGCGCCTGACCGTCGAGCTCTGGACCCACAAGATCGACGGCCTGACCGAGAGCGACTTCTACTTCGCGGCGAAGACGGACAAGTTGTATACGGCCTGATCCCCTCACCCCGCCCTCTCCCCGGAGGGGCGAGTGAGTTCCTTGGGGAGAAAGGGTGATGGACTCGGAACGAGAATCGCCCGCCATATTGGCGGGCGATTTCGCTGCGGGCCGGCGGTCGCCGGGGCCATCGCAGATCAGTGCCGCGGCTGAAGTTGGCGAATCCCTCCCAGTATGCTCACGAGGCCCTGGTCCTTCGAGACGAAGGCCTCGGTCCCCTCGACGGGCAGCCGGCGGGCCTCCTCGCGATGCAGCGAGGTCAGCACCAGCACCGGCAGCCGCTCGCGCCCCGGCATCTCCCTGAGGCAGCGCATCAGGTCGGTGCCGGCCATGTCCGGAAGCTTGAGATCGAGCACGACGAAGGCGAGCTTTTCGCCCGCCGCTAGCGCGAGCGCCTGGCGCCCGGTCGAGGCCTTCAGCACCGGATAGCCGGCGTCCTCGACGATCATCGAGATGAGCTCGAGCCAGCTCTCCTCGTCCTCCACGATCAGGGCCTTCCCGTCCTCGGTCGTCATGGTCGCTCGATATTATCTACGCTCCAGACGCCCGAAAGTCAAGGACAAAAATCTGACGCCTCAATGGCAATGCGGGTTGCCGCGGCGGCAGCCTGGGGCCGAGGGGCTCACGGAGTTGGAGTCCTGGTTGCTCGTGAGGGGAAGGTCGAGCATCGGCTCGGAGGCTTGCGGCGGGGTCGTCGTGGAGGCCGGCGCGTTCGCCTTGGCCAGGAAGGTTTCCCCGGGCGCGAGCGTGCTTTCCCGCCCGCTTGCATCGACGACCGAGATATCTCCCTGCCGCGCGGTCAGGGACGTAGTCCGATCCGTGATCGAGATATCGACCTCGTTCTGCGCGCCTAGGGTGGCGACCTTGCCGTCGATCTCGAGCTTGACGTTCGTCGAGTCCGCCGCCAGCGAGACGTGCGCCGAGCCGGGGGCTCCGGCGTAGCCGAAGTCCGCGCCCTCGCCGACTTGGAGCGCGAGGCCGGTTCCGGTCAGGACGGCCGAGCCGGAGAGGACGCGCACGCGCGCTCCGGGAGGAATCACGAGGCCGGACGGAAGGGAGTCCCCGGTGTAGTCGGTTTTTTTGCCGTCGATCTCGATCTCAAGCTCCCCGGTCAGGACGGTCACGGCAAGGCCTTGGGGAGGGGGCGCGGCGGGGGCGCTCGACGCGAAGGCGGACGCGGTCGCGAGCAGGAACGCGGCGGTCGCGAGTCTGATGTTGGGCATGCGGCGAGGCTATCATAGGGCGGGAGGGCGGGGGTATGTCGCGGAGGTGCCGGGATTGTCGCCGCTATTTTTTCGCGGGGCGGGCCGCCTTGACAACGACGGGGGCGGGGGTTAAATTGATGAGGACATGCCCGAGCCCAAGCCCTTGCCGCCGGATTTCACCGGCTGGCCGCCGGAGCCGCCGAAGGCGGGGGGGACGGCCGTTCCGGCGCAGCCGCCCCGCCCGGCCGAACAGGCCGGCGTCCCAACGCCCGGCAACACGGCAGACGAGTCCGCAGCTGCAGCCAGGCCCATGGGGGGGGAAGGGGAAACCACGGCGAAGCCATCGCGATGGGCGATGATCGGGAAGGGATTGGCGCTTGTTTTCCTGTTGCAGGCTCTGGCGGCGGCGTTCGCGGCTTATAAGGCGTATCAATTTTACCGGAAATTCCGCGGGCTCGATCCGGCGGCCGTCGAGGCCGCGCTTTCGTCGGGGCCCACGATGGCCGAGGCTCCGTTTCCTCCGGCGCCCGGCGCGGGGGGGAACGCCGCGATGACCCCGATCTTGTCCTCTCAGTCGGACGGAGGGGCGCCGGCCGCGACGCCGCCGGCCCAGGCGCGCGACATCATGGCGCTGGCGGGGCGGCTCAACCAGGAGGCGACGGTCCTGCGCCTGGGCAAGAAGCTGGAGACCAATCCCACCGTGCAGGGCCTGCTCGACCGCATGCAGGACGAGCCGGCGATGCAGAAGGCGGCCAAGGAGCTTCGTCCGGGCGGCGACCCGATGAAGGCCATCGCCGCGATGCAGGACCCCGCCTTCCAGGCGAAGATGAAGGAGTTGGTCAAGCAGCCCGGCGTCCAGCAGGGCCTATTGGAGCTGATGCGCCAGCCCGAGATGCGCCAGTTGTTGCGCTCCCGCCAGGAGCCGCCTCCCGCCTTGCCCGCGGCGGCGGAGGAACTGGCGCCGATCGAGGCGAAGCCGACCGCTCCGAGCGTGCAGGAAGGCGGATCCGTGGATCCGAGCCTGATGCAAAGCCCCGGCCCGAGCCCGGGCCGCTCCGCGGCCCCTCCCGAGCCGAAATAGCCTAGCTGGCCGCCGGAGCCGTATCCGGCTCGGCCAGGATGTGGGACGGATTGAGGTCTTCCTGGGGCCGTATCACCGGCTCGTCTTGGTCCCGCAGGGAGAGGCCCGTCGCGCGCCCGCCGTCGTAGAACACCGCGTCGCGGCAGCCGAGCTCGAGCATGATCCGGGCGAGCCCCGCGACGGTCGCGCCGGGCTTGGGCACGGCCGCGAGCACGATCCGGCCGTCGGCGCGTATCCCGAGCGCGGTCCTGGGGCGTCGGGCGTCGAGCACGTCGGGGGCGAAGCTGGCGCCGTAGCGGCCGGGTTGGGCGACGTTCAAGTGAGTCATCGCGTCGCCCTCCTCCAACAGCAGGCCCGCCCCGCCGAGGTAGGTCCACAGGTCGTCGGCGTCCTTGCCCTTGCGGACGACGGCCCGGCCGTTCCTGTCGACCCCGAGGCCCCAGCGCTCGCCGATGTCGACGTAGCGGCCGTCGGCGGTGATAAGGACGCGCTGGTCCTCCGTCAGGTAATGCACCTTCTGGCCCCTGACGATCACGTCGCCCAAGGCCGTGGCGCCGCTGAAAAAGGTCCCGTTCGTGACCACGGACGCGAGCTCTTTGGCCCGGGAAAGGGTTTTTAAGCCGTGATCGTAGGAGAGGTTCGAGGGGGCTCCGACCAGGACCCAATGCACCGTGGTCCCGCGGATAGCCTCTCCGAGATGCACGTTGGAGGCCGTTTGGGGGGTCTGGGCGCCGGCCTGACAGGCCCCTATTAATAGGAAGGCGAAGGCCCGGAGCATGGGTCCAATCTAGCGTTTAAGAGGATGCCCTGCAACAGTGATTTCGCTCCATAAGCAGCAAAATCGCCTTGACAAAGCGGGGGGTGAAGGCTAAATAATGGGGGTTGGAGGCGGATTGAATGGGTAGGGGTATCTTTGATTAAATATGGGGTCGTGAGGAGAGCGCCCTGACTTCGTCCCTGCGCAAGTTTCTGCGCCGCCAGGTCACCGTCATCGTCATCCCGCACACGAGCCTCGCTCCGTGGCGGGGGGGCTTTTCGGTGTCCTTCCTCGCGTTCCTGTTCGCCTCCTGGACCGGCTTGACCCTGTGGGCCGGCTACGTCGGCAGCCGGCACGTGGATTACTGGGTGACGAAGGCCCACAACGAGGTTCTCAAGGCCAAGGTCAGCTATTTCGCCGACGAGATCTCGCGTTCCCGGGAGATGCTCGACCTCGCGCGCGCGACGGACCGCGAGATGCGGACCTTGCTCGGCATGGGGGCCAAGCGCGCGATCATCGAGTCCGATGAGGCCCAGGGGACCGGGGGCCCCACGGCCGTCGACAGCATCGACGCCCGGCAGAAGCTTTGGTCCGGCCCGGATCTCGACCTGGCGGCCGTCCGCCGCGAGGTCGAGGGGGTGCGCCGCGAGTCCGAGAAGCGGCTGGCCTCGTTCCAGGAGATCGCCTGGTACATCGCGAACCAGCGCTCGCTCTTCCGGGCGACCCCGAGCGTCTGGCCCGCCGAGGGCAACGTCACCAGCCCCTTCGGCTACCGCTTCTCGCCGTTCGGCTCGGAGGAAAGTTTCGGCGAGTTCCATCCGGGCATCGACATCGCGAACCACCGCGAGACCCCGATCCGCGCGACCGCCGAGGGCGTGGTGCGCTTCGCGGGCTGGTCCGGCGGCTACGGCAACATGGTGATGATCGACCACGGCTACGGCTTCACGACCCTTTACGGCCACTCCTCGAAGCTCGTCGTCAAGAAGGGCGACCGCGTCCGGCGCGGCGACATGATCGCCTACATGGGGACGACCGGGCGCTCGACCGGCCAGCACGTGCACTACGAGATTTGGCGGGACGGAAAGCCGGTGAACCCCCTGCGCTACCTCAAGATTCAGCCCTCCGCCCATCTTGCCGACGCGGGCGAAGCCGTGCCCCGCGATCAATAAAGCGAGCCCAGCGACAGGAGGCCCTTAGATGGCACTGTTCAAGAAAGCCGCGCCCAGCGTCGACACGACCAAGGTCGACACCCTCATAGGCGCCGAGGCCTTCTTCCAGGGGACGCTTAACGTGAAGGGCTCGCTGCGCGTCGACGGGCGCGTCGAGGGCTCGATCGTCGGGGCCCAGTCGGTGATCGTCGGGGCGGGGGGCCTCGTGAAGGGCGACGTGACGGCCGATTTCATCGTCGTGGGCGGGAAGGTGCAGGGCGACGTGACGGCCACCGAGCTCGTCGAGCTTTTGGCCCCCGGGCAGGTCGCCGGCGACCTGTGCGCTCCCCGCCTGCTGATCGAGGAAGGCGCGACCTTCGACGGCGCCTGCAGGATGACGTCGAAGAGCCGGCCGGAGACTGAACCTTCTCGGCCGGGGGCCTCGAAGCTAGGCTCGCAGCCGGAGGCCGCCAAGCCGTCGCCGGCCGAGCACGCGCACGGCTCATCGCGCGAACCCGCGAACCGTTAAACCCACAAAACCATGATCTCCTGGCTCTCACTGCACCGCAAGTCGATCTTCGCCGCCACGACGGCCGTCTTCCTGATAGGCATGTTCGTCGGCATGGGCGGAAATCTGTTCATCAGCCGCGACGCCTCCGGCGCCGTGGCCGAGGTGCAGGGCGTGAAGCTGCCGTACAGCGTCTACCAGACCCGCGTGCGCCAGACCGTGGACGCGATGCGCGATCGCGGTTCCGAGGTCACCGAGGCTCTCGAGAAGCAGGTCAAGGACGAGCTGCTGCGCGACATGATCGTCGAGGAGATCTTCGCGCAGAAGGGGGCCGAGATGGGCTTGAAGGTCTCGGATCTCGAGCTCGCGGCCGACATCCAGCAGACCTTCCGCCGCGGCGGCGCGTTCGACCAGGGCGCATACTTCCAGGCCGTGGTGACCCAGCTTCACATGAGCCCCGAGCAGTACGAGGAGCAGCGCCGCCGCTCGCTTTTGGGGCAGAAGTACCGCCGCCTGATCACCAGCGCGATCAAGGTCGACCCGGCCGAGGTCGAGGCCCTCGCGGCGAAGAGCAAGGTCAAGGCGAAGGACCTGCCCGCCGAGCGCGAGCGCGTCGCGGCGCGCATGTACCAGGAGCGCTCGTTCGCGGTCCTGAACCTGCACCTGAGGCAGCTCTCCGCCCAGCTCGACGTCAAGAGCTACCTGGACGCGCGAGAGAAAGGGCTGTGAGCGCCGCCAACGATATCGTCGTCGTCGGCTCGATCGCTCTCGACTCGGTCGAGACGCCGTTCGGCCGCTCGACGGACGCCCTCGGCGGCTCGGCCGTCTACTTCTCGCTCGCGGCGCGGCACTTCAATCCGGTGCGTCTGGTCGGCGTGGTCGGCGAGGATTTTCCGGAGGAGTTCCGGCGTCTGCTGGTGGACCGAGGCGTCGGGATCGAGGGCCTGAAGGCCGCGTGCGGCCAGACCTTCCGCTGGTCGGGGCGCTTCGACAAGGACATGCGCGACGCGCGGACCTTGGCGACCCAGCTCAACGTCTTCGAGCGCTTCCGGCCGGAGCTGACGGACGAGCATCGCCGCTCGGGCATCGCCTTTCTCGGCAACATCGACCCCGAGCTGCAATGGGAGGTCCTGAGCCAGCTCGTCGAGCCGCGCCTGGTCGCCTGCGACACGCACGGCTACTGGATCGGCTCCAAGCGCGCGGCGCTGAAGGAGCTTTTGGCCCACGTCGACGTCTTCTTCGTGAACGAGGCCGAGGCGGCGCAGCTTTCCGGCGAGGTGAGCCTGCTCAAGGCCGGGCGGATGCTTTCGTCCTGGGGGCCGCGCGCGGTGGTCGTGAAGAAGGGCGAGCACGGCGCGACGCTGTTCCACGAGGGCCGCCACATGACCTTCCCGGCCTGGCCGGTCGAGGACGTCCTCGACCCGACCGGGGCCGGCGACAGCTTCGCCGGCGGCTTTTTGGGCGCGCTGTCGGCCCAGGAGTCCTGGGACAGCCCGGAGGCGCTCAAGCGCGCGATGGCTTTCGGCTCGGTCCTGGCGTCGTTCGACGTCGAGGACTTCGGCACGCGGCGCATGCAGTCGCTGAAGCGCGCCGAGATCGAGGAGCGCTACCGGAATTACGTCGAGGCGCTCCAGATCCGCGACGTCCTGACTCCGCACTTGGCGTGATCCGCCTCGAGAGCGTCACCAAGCGTTTCGGCTCTTTCACGGCGGTCGACGGCCTCTCCTTGGACGTTAAGCCGGGAGAAATTTTCGGCTTCCTCGGCCCGAACGGCGCGGGCAAGACGACGACGGTCAAGATGCTCACCGGGCTGCTCAAGCCCACCTCCGGCCGCGCGGTCGTGGCCGGCTTCGACGTCGCGACCGAGACCTTGCCGGCCAAGCAGGCGATCGGCCTCGTCCCCGACGAGCCGTTCGTCTACCCCAAGCTGACCGGGGCCGAGTTCCTGCGCTTCGTCGGCGACCTGTACCGCGTCCCGGCGGCGCAGCAGACCCGGCGCATCCCCGAGCTGCTCGCGATGTTCGAGCTGGACCGTTGGGCCGGCGAGCTGCTGGAGTCCTACTCCCACGGGATGAAGCAGAAGATCGTGCTTTCGGCCGCGCTGCTGCACGAGCCGAAGGTCCTCATCTTGGACGAGCCGCTGGTCGGCCTGGACCCGAAGAGCGCGCGCATGGTCAAGGAGATTTTCCGGACGCTGTCGTCGCGCGGGGTGACCGTCTTCCTGTGCACGCACATCCTCGAGGTCGCGGAGAAGCTCTGCCACCGGATCGGGATCATCATGTCCGGCAAGCTGACCGCGCTCGGGACGCTGGAGGAGCTGCACGGCCGCGCCGCCTCCTCCGACGGCAACCTCGAGGACGTCTTCCTGTCGCTGACCGGCGGCCGCGAGTACGCCGCCCTGCTCAAGAACCTGTAGGGGTTCCATGCTCCACCTCCTTCTCCGGCGGCGCGCGCTGACGGTCAAGAACGCGCTGCTGTCGCTCGACGCCGGCGATTGGCTGAAGACCTCGCTGTTCGTCGGGGTCGGCGTCGCGCTGCTGGTCGGCGTCTACGCCGGCTTCGCGCGCGTGCTGCGCTTCCTGGAGACGGTGCAGCTGGTCGGGCCGCTGCTCACCTGGAAGCTGACCGGCATCGCCTTGCTGACCACGTTCTGGATGGTCGCGATCTCGAACCTGATCGCCGCGATGACGACCCTCTACTACGCCTACGACCTGGGCTTCCTGCACGTCTCTCCGGCCCCGCCGCGCACGATCTTTCTCGACAAGTCGATCGAGACGGCCGTCTACGCCTCATGGATGGTCGCGCTGACCTTGATCCCGTTCGTGCTCGCGCTCGGCCGCGCGAAGGGGGCGGGGATCGGCTTCTACCTGGCCTGCGCGGGGCTGACCGTGCCGTTCCTCGCTCTGGCGGCGTTCATCGGCGTCCTGTTGACCTTGCTGCTGATGTACTTCTTCCCGTCCTCGCGGACCCGCGACGTCGTCTGGGTGCTGTCGTCGGGCTCGGTGGCCTTGGTCTACGTGGTGGTCCGCTTCGCCCAGCCGGAGCAGTTGATACGCCCCGACCTTTTGGAGCGCGTGGCCGATTACCTGCGCTACCTGCAGGCCCCGACCGCGCCGTACCTGCCGTCGTGGTGGCTGACGCGCGGCCTGGAGGCCTGGCTCGCGGGCAAGTGGTCCTTGTTCGCGCGCGAGGCTCTGTATCTGTACGGCGCGTGCGCGGCGGCGACGGGCCTGCTGCTGGCGCTGGCGGAGCGGATGTACGCGACGGGCCTTTCGGGCGCGCAGGAGGGCCGGCGCTCGGGGCGGCGCTGGACCTTGGAGCCGTTCCTCGAGGAGGACGCGGTCCGGAGGCTGGGCCTTCGCTCGAGCGTGCCGTTCCTCTATTGGAAGGAGCGGACGACGTTTTTCCGCGACGTGCGGCATTGGTCGCAGCTGATGCTGATCGCGGCTTTGATGGCGGTGTACGTGTTCTCGATCTGGAAGCTGCCGCTCGACACGCCGGAGTTGAAGAGCCTCGGCGCGTTTTTCAACATCGCGAGCGCGGGCTTCGTGCTGGCGGCGCTGGGGCTGCGCTTCACCTACCCGGCGGTCTCGATGGAGGGGCGGAGCCTGTGGCTGATCAAAAGCGCCCCGGTGACGGCGCGCGAGGTGATGGTATCCAAGCTGCTCTTCTCGGCGGTCCCGATGGCCTTCCTCGGCGGCGGGGTCGTGCTGGCGAGCAACTGGCTTTTGGGCGCCGACGCCTTCGCGAGCCGCGTCGCGCTGGCGACGACCTTGCTGTGCGCCTTCACGCTCTCGGGCATGGGCGTGGGCTTCGGCGCGATCTTCCCGAAGTTCAACGTCGAGAACATCCACCAGATCGAGTCCTCGGCGGGCGGCTTCGTCTATATGGCCTGCGGGCTGGGCTACATCGGCGCGACGATCGCGGTCGAGGCGGTGATGATGCAGTACCACTTCCTGATGCGCTTCGGAAAAATCGGCGGCTGGGACAAGCAACTGCTGATGTTCACGGCCGCCGGCATGCTGATCCTGAACCTGATCGCCTTCCTCGTCCCCTGGGAGCTGGGCCGCCGGTCCTTGGAAGCGTACGAAGGCGAAACGGCGTAACGGCCTAAGGAAACCGGCCCGGCTTCCTTAATAGAAACGGCTGGGTGTCATACTTTCACTTGTTTACTTTTGGACGGAGGTGGATGCGCCGCTTTGCGGCGTTCCTATTGGGGAGTGTCTGAGGAGGACGGCAACGACGGCGGAGGAGGGGGGAAGCCTCTTGTAGCGAGGCCGTACAGCATGATGTTGGGCAACGGGCCGGCGCCTTGGGGGTTGGTGATGGGCTTGGAGGCGACGGCATCCCGTAGGTCGTTCGCCATCGGCTCCAGGTCGCGGGTTTTGTCGGCCAGCTCGGCGGAAAGCTCGAAAGAGACATAACGCCAGGCGCGCAGGCCGGCGTCTATCGGGGCGTGCACCGCGGCTTGGCCGGCGGTCGAGGCTTCGCCGGGGGAGGAGCGGCTCACAGCGGCCAACGGCATCAAAACCGCAGCCAGGGCGGCGAAGGGAAACAGGCGGCGGGGTTTGCGGGCTGGGCGCTTTTTCATCCTTTAGATTCTAACAGGCCGACGAGATGGACTCGTGGGCCGTTGGGCCTAGGTACGGCTTAACTTTGGGCCCACGCTCTTTTTGGACTTGGGACCTACAAACGGAAAATCCCGAGGGTGGGGAGTAAGAAATCATCCCTAGGTGATCTAGCGTGCAGGAGATGGAGGTGTGTTTAGCGGAGGTTGAGGTTGCTGTCCAGGCAAGCTGTTGGCATCACGTTTCATAGCCAAATTCTGAGAACCTTCGCTTTTGGCATGGCTGAATGAGTAAACCAAGCCAGCAATCAAAGCCACGACTGCGGCAAGGCCATAGAGACTGGCGCCTTTCGAGATGCAATACGCAGCGACAATGAGTACTCCGCAAGAAACCGTGAGACCGGCCATGATCCCTAGACCCTGGTAAAAATTGTTCTTGTCGACGATCGTGGTTTCAAGTTCTCGACGATGAGCCGATTGTTCCTCGGCCATTCGTAAGATGCGTTCGGCGGCGCCAGGCAGGATTTTATCGTATTGCGCCAGAGTATCCGGAGGAGGCAGAGGTCCAACATACGCCGACAAATTTAAGGAGGCGTTTATCCCCAGCATCGGCGACATCCCCGGCAGAGGTTGGGGAGTGACGGGGGGGATTATTTTCGGTTGGCTAGCAGGCGCCCCTGCCTTTGCGGGATTGTGAGGGATCGGTTGAGAAGGCGCCGGCTTCTCGGGCGCTTTGTCGGACTCGGTCACCGAGCGCTCAACTTTAGCTCTTGCGCAGCAAACGATTGGAGAGCCCAGCTAATATCGCCCCCGACTGCAAGCCAATCCGAGAGGATTGCGAAATAATCAGCTTCGTTTGGCGTCAAACTATAATTGTAAACCGAAAGACCTTGGCCGAAATCGATGAGGCGGCCGACTCCAGTCGAAAAAGATGGATCGGCGAATAAGAATCCCGTATGGATAAGCGGATAAGAAGCGATGTATGGATGAGGCTGATCCCGACGGATAGGAGGGCACCTAACACCGAAAGTCACTGTCACGCCTCCAGATTATACGGAATCACAAGAAACTGTTTCAACGGTCCTCAATCTAAGGATAGAGCAACAACGGCCATTTGTCAATGTTCAGAATAAGTCGAGAAATGGTCCCGAGGGTGGGACTTGAACCCACACGGCCTTGCGACCAACGGATTTTGAGTCCGTCGCGTCTGCCATTCCGCCACCTCGGGGTGTCTGGATTTTACCAAATGGAGCGCGCTTTCGGCGCGCTTATCCGGCGCCAAAGGGCCCAGATCGCGCTGGTGCTTTCGCCTCATGCCTCCGACGGGAAGGTCGGGTAGACTAGGGGCTCCGATGTCCATCCGACATTTGACGCCCGCTGTCGTTATTCCGCTGTGCCTGTTGCTGACGGCCGGGCGTTTCAAGGAGACCGCGGCGCCCGCCGCGGCTCCCATCACGGTGTCGCGGAGCCTGGATTTGGTCACGGCGTTGTCGGCCGGGCCGGCGGCTTCGTTGACCGCGGGACAGGGCGCCGATCTCCGGTCCGTCCTCGAGGCGCAAGAGCAGGCGCCGCCTCCGCCGGAGACGGCTCGGCGGGCCTCCGACTCTAGCGTTCCGCGCGGGATCATACGGCACGGCGAGCATTGGGCCGACCTGATCCTTTCGCAGGGCGGCTCCTCCGATCCGCGCTACCTGCGGGCCTTGCGGGAGTCGGCGAGTGCGCTGCTCGAGCAGGCTGAGCGGGGCGTGGTTCCGCTCGTCAACGAGAAGATCGACGGCTCGCCCTCGATCAGCCTGGGGTTCAGGGCCGACGGGCGTCCGTTCGTGACCTACAAGGGCGACATCGGGCTCGGCAAGCGCGCGCAGCGCTTGGTGACCTCGGAGAGCGAGGCCGCGGCATTTTTCGACGGGGGCTTGGCCTCGTTGTACGGGACGGCCATCCGCTCCTTCGGACCCCGCATGGAGGCCATGCCGGCCGGGGAGTTCGCGCCGTACGTCTTCCAGGGCGACTTGCTGTTTTACGAGGACGGCTCGGGCGAGGGGCGCAGGATCGCGACGCCCGGCTCCGTGATCGTCCAGGCGAACTCCGTCGCCTACGAGGTCAAGCCCGGCCATCCGCTCTTCGAGCGCCTGTCCGGCGCGAAGGTCGGCGTCGTGATCCACACGGTCGGCCGGCGCGGGCTCAAGGACGGCCGCGTCTTCGTCGAGGGCGGCGCCGCTCCGGCTCTCGTGCGGAGTTTCGTCGAGCGCTTGAACGGGCCCGAGGTTTTCGCCCTCCATCCGTGGAGGGAAAACGTGGCCGTCGGGACGCGGCGGCCGCTGGAGCCCGCGACCGCGCGGGCGATCGAGGCTTTGCTGGGAGGGATATCGTCCAAGCTGGCCTCTCTCGGCGACGATTTCAAGCGGGAGTGGCAGGTCCGCCACGAGGCGCGCTTCCGCGTCTACTTCAACAGCTTCCTGAAGGCGCCGCATGAGGGCGGACTCTACCTGGAGGCGTCGCGCCAGCAGCCCTTTTCCCTCGCCGCGACGATGCGCGGCTTCGGCGCATGGCTCAGGGAGCGCCTGCTGCCGAGCGGCGAGTCCGGCAAGACGCTCGAGACCCCGAGCTACGTCCTCTCGGCGATACGGCTCTTGACCGAGCATCGCGGCGAGCTGGAGAGCCTGCTGTCGGCCTATCACGACGCGCTGCGCGTGCAATACCTTCTGCAGCCCCACATCCAGGAAATTTTCGAGTCGAAGCTGGGCGGCGGCGAGTCGGAGGGCGTCATGCTCGAGACGACCGACACCATCGCCAAGCTCGTCGACCGCCTCGGCTTCACGCTCCGCAATAACGCGCGCTGGAATCGCGGCTCCGCGGCGCCGAGGCCGCGCGCCTCGGAGCCGGAGGCCGGGCCGGCGGGTCCCGGCCCGCGGCCCTCCTTGCCGGAGCCGTTCGACGTCTGGCGGCCGGGGGCGGCCTTCGTGCTTATGAAGGGACAGCCGCCGCACGCCGGCCACATCGAGATGATTAAGCAAGCCGTCGCGCTGAACGGCGGCGGGGACGTTTTCGTGATCGCCTCGCGGAAGGGGCCGAACTTGTCGGCCGCGGACTGGGAAGGTCTGGGGCTGGCCGATACGAAGCGCGAACTTGCGGCTGGGGAGTACAAGCGCGTCTTCAGTCCCGAGCTGCGGCGCCGCCTGCTGGAGGCCGGGCTGGACGGCGCGGCCCGGATTCATGTGGCCGACGTCAACCGGTTCTGGAGCTACCTCCGGCGCGCCAAGCAGGACGATCTTGAAGGAACGGTAAAGCTTGTCGTCGGCGCGAAGGAGATGGACGAGCGGCGCTACGACGACCAACTCGCGGAGCACGCGGACCGTCTCGAGCCCCTCGTCGTCCCGATGCGGAAGGAAAGCCTCAGCGGGACCGCGGTTCGCCTAGCGTTGCGCGCCTGGTGCTTCGGAACGCCGACCGAAAAAAGGGCCGCGAAGAATATCCTAGACGCCGCGCTTTCCGTGATCCCCGCCAAGGCCGCCCGCAAGGTGTTCCTGGAAGACTTAGCCGCCGAGTGGCGTCTGGCCGACGCCGCGGTTCGCCGTTTGTTGGACACAGCGAAACCTTCCAAGTAGTCGCCGGCAAAAGCAGGTGAACTTGAAGGGCCGGAACCCCCGGCGGGCCCCGGCCCGTTCCGCAGGGCTCGCGCAACCTTCCCCGCGCACGTTCGCCTTCGTCTTTCGGACTTTGCTACCATCGCGGCGAGATGCCCGACAGCCTGCCGGTTATCGCCTCCGACGTCGATCGAAGCGCCTCCGAGTTCAAGCTCAACGTCAAGCATCATAAGGATTTGCTCGCCGACTTGAAGCGGCGGCTCGAGATCGTCGGGCGCGGCGGCTCCGAGTCGTCGGTCGCTTTGCACAGGAGGCGCGGCAAGATGACCGCGCGCGAGCGCGTGCGGAAGTTGATCGACCCGGGGACCGAGTTCCTCGAGTTTTCCGCGCTGGCCGCGCTCGGGCAATACGGCGACGAGGTGCCGTCGGCGGGGATCGTCACCGGGATCGGGACCGTCGCGGGGCGCGAGTGCGTGATCGCGGCCAACGACGCGACCGTCAAGGGCGGGACGTACTACCCGGAGACGATACGCAAGCACCTGCGCGCGCAGGAGATCGCGCTCGAGAATCGGCTGCCGTCGCTCTACCTCGTCGACTCCGGCGGCGTGTTCTTGCCGCGCCAGGCGGAGGTGTTTCCGGACAAGGAGCACTTCGGGCGCATCTTCTACAACCAGGCGGTGATGTCGTCGCTCGGCATCCCGCAGATCGCGGTCGTGATGGGGATGTGCACGGCCGGCGGGGCGTACGTGCCCGCGATGGCCGACGAGAGCGTGATCGTGCGCGGGACCGGGACGATCTACCTCGGCGGCCCGCCGCTCGTGAAGGCCGCGACCGGCGAGGACTCCTCGTCCGAGGAGCTCGGCGGCGGGGAGATGCACAGCAAGGTCTCGGGGGTCACCGACCACCTGGCCGACTCCGACGAGCATGCGCTGATGATCGCGCGCGCGATCGTCGCGGGCATGGGGCCCGCGCCCGCTCGCTTCTCGGGCAAGATCGAGGAGCCCAAGTATCCGGCCTCCGACCTCCACGGGCTCGTGCACCGCGACCTGCGGCGCCCGGCCGACGTGAAGGAGGTCGTCGCGCGCCTCGTCGACGGCTCGCGCTTCGTCGAGTTCAAGGCGAAGTACGGGACGACCATGGTCTGCGGCTTCGCGCGCTGGCACGGGCGCCCGGTCGGGATCATCGGCAACCAGGGCATCCTGTTCTCCGAGTCGGCGGTCAAGGGCGCGCACTTCGTCGAGTTGTGCGGGCAGCGCGGGCTGCCGATCGTTTTCCTGCAGAACATCACCGGCTTCATGGTCGGCAAGGACGCCGAGCAGGGGGGGATCGTGCGGCACGGGGCCAAGCTCGTGCAGGCGGTCTCGACGGTGAACGTCCCGAAGCTGACCGTGATGACCGGCTCCTCGAACGGGGCCGGCAACTATGCGATGTGCGGGCGCGCGTACGGCCCGCGCTTCTTGTTCACCTGGCCGAACGCGCGCGTCTCGGTGATGGGCGCCGAGCAGGCGGCCGGCGTCATGGTCACGATCAAGCGGCAGCAGCT
The DNA here is from genome assembly GCA_964566245.1 of uncultured Elusimicrobia bacterium. Taxonomy (GTDB): domain Bacteria; phylum Elusimicrobiota; class Elusimicrobia; order CAZMIB01; family CAZMIB01; genus CAZMIB01. The sequence continues at coordinate 17,953 of CAZMIB010000015.1, forward strand.
CGAGCGCGAGAAGAAAACCCTCTCCGCCGCCGAGGCCGAGGCGATCGCCGGCCCGGTCCGCGAGCAGTACGAGCGCGAGGGCCAGCCGTACTTCGGGACCTCGCGGCTTTGGGACGACGGGATCATCGACCCCGCCGATACGCGCGCGGTCGTCGGGCGCTGCCTCGCCGTGGCCGCCCAAGGCCCAGGTCCCGGCCCGGCGCGCTTCCCCGTCTTCCGGATGTAGCCGTGAGCCTGCGCTTGGTCGAGGTCGGCCCGCGCGACGGCTTGCAGAACGAGGAGCGCTTCGTCCCGACCGAGGCCAAGGCCGCGTTCATCGACGCGCTCTCCGAGACCGGCCTGGGCGAGATCGAGGCCGGGGCCTTCGTCTCGCCGAAGGCGATCCCCCAGCTCGCCGACTCCGAGGACGTCTTCCGCCGCATCCGCCGCCGCCCGGGCGTCGTCTACAGCGCCTTGGTGCCGAACGCGAAGGGCCTCGAGCGCGCGCTGGCGGCGGATGTCCGCAAGGTGGCGGTGTTCACCGCGGCCTCCGAGACCTTCAACCGCCGCAACGTCAACGCGACGATCCGCGAGTCGATCGAGCGCTTCAAGCCGGTGGTCGAGGGCACGAAGGCGGCCCGGCTGCCGCTGCGGGGCTACGTCTCGACGGCGTTCCATTGCCCGTTCGAGGGCCCGATCGCCCCGGAGAAAGTGATCGCCGTTCTGGAGGACCTCCTGGCGCTGGGAGTCGAGGAGCTGTCGATCGGGGACACGATCGGCAAGGCCGCGCCGGAGGAGGTGCGCCGGCTGCTGGACGCCGCGCTCGCGCGGCTGCCCCGGGAAAAGATTTTCCTGCATTTCCACGACACCTACGGGCGCGCGACGCAGAACGCTTTGGTCGCCTGGAGGGAGTACGGGATCACCGGTTTCGACGCCTCCGCCGGGGGCATCGGAGGCTGTCCTTACGCCCCGGGGGCCTCGGGGAACGTCGCGACCGAGGCGCTGCTCTCGGCTTTTCGCGAGGCCGGGGCCGAGCTTCCGGCCGAGCCCGCGGCCGTCGCGCGCGCGGCCGGCGTCGTCCGGCCCCACCTGGGGCCTAAGCGCTCGGCGAAGGGGAGGGAGTGACGCTTTCCCGCTTCTTCGCGGGCTCGGGGGGCCGCGGCACGTCCATCACGGCGCGCAGCCGGGCCGAGAGTATCTGGGCCAGGTGGGCCATGATCGCGGCGCCGATCTCGGGGGCGGAGGTCAGCAGCTGCTCGAGCTCGGTCTTGTACAGCAGGCAGGCCCGCGTTTCGTCGACGGCGGTCGCGGTCGCGGTGCGGGGCCGCTCCTCCAGCAGCGCCATCTCGCCGAAGTAGTCGCCGGCCTCCAGGACGGCCAGCCGCTGGCCGCCGCGCGTCAGCTCGACGCGCCCGGACTCGATCAGGAACAGAGCCCGCCCGATGTCGCCCTCGCTGAACAGCGTCTCGCCGCGGTGGTAGTTGCGCGTCGCCAGCGCCCTGAACAGCGCGCCGAACTGCCGGCGGCGCAGTCCGCGGAACAGCGGGACGCGCTGCAGGAACTCGCGCCGCCTCTCGAACTCGGGATCGAGCAGCAGCGCCTTCAGGCGCCGCATCCAGCTCAACTCGGTCCGGCCTCCCGGTAGGCCTTCTTGCCGGCCTCGTAGGCGGCCGCGAGGGCCTCCTTCTGCGCGGTCAGGGACTCGCGCTTGGAGCGCAGGTAGCCCTCGCTCCTGTCCTTCGCGCTCCGCATCCAGTCCTGGACGTGCTCGCGCGTCTCCTCGCCGGAGGCCGGGGCCAGCAGCACGCCCGCGACGACTCCGGCGACTATTCCCAGCGCGAACGCCAGCAGCGTCTCCCCGGTGTTGTTCTCAGCCATGGGTCACTCTCCTCGATCGCGTCAGGCCTGCGGCTGGGGAGCCTCGTGCCTCGGCTCCTCGCCGTCCCGTCCCTTCAGCGCGGAAACGAGCCCGACCGCGAACTCCGCGCCCTTCATCCATCCGGACCTCACCGAGCTGGAGAAATGCCGCACCATCCGCCCCACATCGCGCAGCGCCTCGACCTGGTCCTCGACTTGGTCGACGAGGCGGTCGACGCGCATGGCCGTCCGGCGGAGGGTCAAAAGGGTCGCGATCAGAACGCTCATGCCGGTCACGAGCGACAGCGTGCAAAGGCCCGCGCAGACGGCGTAGTAGGTGGACATGAGGCCTCCCTCCTGTGGAGTATAACCCTTGCCGCCTCCGCTGTCAATCGACGGTCCTTTGTGACCAATATCATGTTGACAGGCGCCCGCCCGGGGGTTAGAAGCATGGTGAGCGCGGCCGAGGCGCGGAGGGGGGAGGGGGCATGAGCGCGCGACAAGAGAAGCCGAAGGTCATCGTGGTCGACGACGATAAGGACGTGCTGGCGTCCGTCGAGCTGGTCCTGAAACGCCACTTCGACGTGCTGCCGCTCAGCCGGGGCGGGGATTTGGCCGGCCAGGCGGCCGTCTTCCAGCCCGACCTCATCATCCTCGACGTCCGGCTCGCCGACGCGGACGGCTTCCAGCTTTGCCGCAGGCTGCGCGCCGAGCCGGAGACACGCCCCGTTCCGGTGCTGTTCCTGACGGGGCTCGGCTCCGACGAGGACTACGCCCGCTTCCTGGAGGCTGGAGGGGACTCCTACCTGGTCAAGCCGCTGGTGCCCGAGGAGCTCGTCAGCCGGGCTCGCGAGCTGCTCGGAGCGCGCACGGGAGGCGGAGCGTGGAGACGACGTTCCTAAGGAAGATCCTTCGCCGGGACTACCTGCGCCGCTCGCTGCCGGCGCTCACCTTCGTCGCGGCTTTCGGCCTGTGGGTCGGGGGGCGCTCGGAGCGCCTCGCCTTCCTATCGCTGCTCGCCGCGGGCGTCGCCTGGTTCTCGGACGCGTTGCGGCGGGACGATGAGCTCGAGGAGCTGCGGCGGTCGCGCTCGATGGACGCGTGCTTCATCGACTCCTTCCTCAAGTCAGGCCCGGACATCGAGGCCGCCGTCGAGTCCGCGCTGGCCGGCGCGGCGCGGACTCTGGAGGTCGACCGGGCCAGCCTGCTGCTCTGGGACGAAAGCTCGGGTAGGCTGTGGTCGCGCGTCGGCCGGGCGCGGGCGGTCGGGGCGCCGCGTCTGTTCCTGAAGCTCGGCGAGGGGATCGCGGGGGATTGCCTGCTGACGGGCCGGCCGTGCGCCGTCCAGGAAACGGCGGACGATCCCCGCTTCGTGAAGGGCGACGACCCCGTTCGCTCCTTGGTCGCCGTCCCGCTGCATGACTCCCGGGGCGGCAGGCTGGGAGTGCTGTGCGCGTGGACGGCCGAGCGCCCGCGCGCGTTCGGCGACAACGAGGTGCGGCTGCTGACCTTGTTCGGCCGCCAGCTCGCGCTCGCGGTCGAGACGGGGCGCCTGATCGAGAACCTGGAGCGGCAGAAGGAGCGGCTCGACGAGCTGAATAAGCTCAAGACGCGGCTGCTCTCGATAGCGAGCCACGACCTGCGCTCGCCGCTGCAGGTCGCGATGAGCTACTCCGGCGTCCTGCTCGACAAGGAGTACGGGCCGTTGACCCCGTCGCAGGAGGACTTCCTGCTGCGGATCGTCAAGGTCGTGAAGGACCAGGCCCAGCTCGTCGAGAATCTGCTGGACATCGCGCAGATCGACTCCCGGCGCCTGGCGATCCACCGCCGGCCGACCGACCTCGGGAAGGTGTTCATCGACGTCGCGGCGAGCTTCGATCAGATCGCGCGCGTTTACAAGCTGCGCTTTTCGCGGCGCGCCGACCCGGACCTGTGGATGGACGGCGACGAGATACGCCTGCGCCAGCTCGTCACGAACCTGCTGCAGAACGCGTTCAAGTTCACGCCCGAGGGCGGCGCGGTGGACGTCTCGCTGAGCGCCGAGGGCGACAAGGCCCACCTGACGATCCGCGACACCGGCTGCGGCATCCCCCCGGAGGAGCTCGGCAAGATCTTCCGGAGCCTGTATCAGCTTCCCGTCGACAAGGCCCGCGACCGCGGGCTCGGCCTCGGGCTCGCGATCTGCAAGGAGATCGCGGAGGGGCAGGACGGCCGCATCTGGGCCGAGTCCGAGGGCCGGGGAAAGGGGGCCGCGTTCCACGTCCTTCTGCCCCGCCTGCCGGCGGTCCCGCGCGCGACGCCCGCCTGAACGACGCAATATTGATAAGTTGAGCAAATTTTCATAAATTGGCCGTCCGCGCCCCGATGGTCAGAACGAACGCCGTTTCGGACTCTCCCGCGTCCCGCGCCGCCGGAGCCCCCGACGCCGCCCGCCGTCGCGCGGCCTTTCTCGCCGACCTCGGGGCGCTGCTCGACGTCTCGTTCGACTACGAGCGGACCTTGCGGTCCGTCGCGCGGCTCGCGGTGCGCGGCCTGGCCGACTGGTGCTTCGCCGACGTGCTCGAGGAGGACCGCTCGATACGCCGCGTCGTCCTCGCGCACGCCGATCCCCGCCGGGCGCCGGCCGCGGCCAAGCTGAAGCGCCTCGGGGCGGGGACGCTGGACGGGACGCATCCCTCCGCCGAGGTGATCCGCTCGGGACGGCCGCTGCTGATCGAGAACCTGCCGCCGCGCTGGTTCCGCTCGATCGCCACCAGCCGGAGGCATCTGGACGTCCTGCGGACGCTGCCGCGGCCGCGATCGTTGATGGTCGTTCCTCTTCCGGCGCGGGGGAAAATCATCGGCGCTCTGGGCCTGGTGTCGGAGCGGGCGGAACGCCTTTACGGCCGGCCGGACCTCTCCTTCGCCCAGGGGATCGCGCGCCGGGCGGGGCTGGCCGTCGACAACGCGCGGCTTTACCGCGCGCTGGAGCGCGCGAACGACCTCAAGTCCCGCCTGCTTTCGACCGCGGGCCACGACCTCAGGGCGCCGCTTCAAGCCGCGATGAGCCAAATCCGCCTGTTGTTGGCGCGGGAGTCGGGTCCGCTGTCTCCGGGCCAGGACGAGGCGCTGCGGCGGGTGCAGTTCGCCCTCGAGGAGCAGCATCACTTGGTCGAAAATCTGCTCGATCTGGCCCAGCTCGACGGGGAAAGGCGCGCGCTTCGGAAACGGACGTTGGACCTGGGCGAGCTTGTCCGGCGGATGGCCGAGGAGTTCGGGCCGTTCGCGCGCCTGTCGGGCCTGGCCCTGGAGGCGAGTCCCGGTCCCGCGCCCTTGCAGGGCGACGCGATGCTTTTGAGGCGCGTGCTCTGCAACCTGCTCCATAACGCGCTGAAGTTCACGCCCGCCCCCGGCCGCATCCAGATGCGTCTGGAAAGGAAGGCCGGAAAATTGAGGCTTTCCGTGGTGGACACCGGCGTCGGGATTAAAAAAGGGAGCGCCGAGGCCGTATTCATGCGGTCGGCCCGCCCGGCGAGGGACGGGACCGGACACCGGGGCCTGGGTTTGGGGCTGCCGATATGCCGCGAGATCATCGAGGCCCACGGCGGACGGATATGGGCGGAGTCGCGCGGCCCCGGGCGGGGCTCGGCCTTCCGGGTGGAACTGCCGGCGTTCAACCCTCCGGCTTCGCGTCGGTCTTCTTGACGAGCTCCGCGATGGTTTTTTGCAGGGCGTCGAAGTCGATGGGCTTGGACATCAGCCGGGTACGCAGCGACAGCGGGATGTAGCCCTTGACGTTCTTGAGCGGCTGGCCGGTCATCACGATGACCGGAATGTCGTGCGTCTCCGGGCGCGACGCCAGGCCCGAGAAGATGCTTTCCCCGGCCGGGCTGGGCATCAGGAAATCGGTCAGAATGAGGTCGGGCTTGTACTCCTGGGCGGCCTCGACCCCTTTCAGCGCGTCGCCCGCGGTGAGCACCTTGTAGCCGAGGGCCGTCAGGCGGTCCAGCATGAGCTGGCGGTTGGCGGGATCGTCCTCCACGACCAAGATCGAAGTCGACATAGGGGCCCCCGGGCGTCTCTAGAAGTATAGCAGCCCCGTTCGCCCTGTCAATCCCGTTCCGTGACGGCGGGATTCGCAAAATGTTACTATTCGGGCGATGGATTTTGATTTAAAGCCGGAGCAGGAGGCGTTCGTCGCCAAGGTCCGCGAGTTCTGCGATCGCGAGATCGCGCCGCGGGCGGCGGGCTACGACCAGGCCGAGCGCTTCCCGTGGGAGATCGTCGAGGGCCTGAAGGGCCTCGGCCTGCTCGGGATCCCCTTCCCCAAGGAGTACGGCGGCCTGGGCCTGGACGCGGTCACCTTGGTCCTCATCCTCGAGGAGCTGGGCCGCGTCGACCCCGCGGTCGCGCTGACCGTCGAGTCGCACAACGGCCTGTGCTCGAACCACATTTTCCTGGCCGGCAGCGAGGAGCAGAAGCGCCGCTACCTGCCGCGCCTGGCGCGCGGAGAGGTCCTCGGGGCCTGGGCGCTGACCGAGCCCGGCGCGGGCTCCGACGCGGCCGGCATCACGACCACGGCCCGCCAAGAGGACGGGCATTGGGTGCTGAACGGCTCGAAGACCTTCACGACCCAGGGCTCGGTGGCCGGGGTATACGTGATCTTCGCGAACTCGGGCGGGCGCGGGCTGTCGGCCTTCGTCTGCGAGAAGGGCGTCCCGGGGCTGACGATCGGCAAGAAGGAGAAGAAGATGGGCATCCGGGCCTCCGACACGGCCCAGCTCCACCTTCAGGACATGCGCCTTCCCGCCGACGCCCTGATCGGCCGGCCGGGGCGCGCGTTCAAGGACGCCATGCGCGTGCTCGACGGGGGGCGCGTCGCGATCAGCGGCATCTCGATCGGCATCGCGCGCGGCGCGCTCGAGGCGGGAGTGGCCTGGGTCAAGGCGCGCAAGGAGCGCTACGGCCTGCGCGGCGACGCGCCGGGTCTTGTCGGCGCGCAGAAGGTCCTCGCGGACCTCGCGTCCGAGATCGAGGCCGCGCGCCTCTTGGCGCTGCGCGCCGCCTGGCTGCTGGACGCCGGACGCCCGTACTCCTCCGCGGCCTCGATGGCCAAGCTCGTCTCGGGCGAGCTCGCGATGCGCGCGCCGACGGCCGCGCTCGATTTGATCGGCGCGGCCGGCGCCTCGATGGACCACCCGGTCCAGCGATTGTTCCGCGACGCGAAGCTCTACCAGATCGGCGAGGGCTCCACGCAAATCCAAGAGCTGATCATCGGCCGGCAGCTGCTGGCCTGAGCCGCACCTCATTTATGCCCGAAGCGGAAAAGACCGATTGGTCTAAGACGGTGAACCTGCCGAAGACGAGCTTCCCGATGAAGGGGGAGCTCCCGAAGCGCGAGCCCGGCCTGCTGCGCTTCTGGGACGAGGGCAAGGTCTACGAGCGGCTCCTCAAGAAGAACGAGGGCCGGCCGCGCTTCGTGCTGCACGACGGCCCGCCGTACGCGAACGGCCACATCCACATCGGCCACGCGCTGAACAAGATCCTCAAGGACGTCGTCGCGAAGATGCAGGCGATGAGCGGGCGCTGGTCCCCGTACGTGCCGGGCTGGGACTGCCACGGCCTGCCGATCGAGCACCAGCTCCTCAAGGACCTGGGCCTCGACAAGCGCCAGGTCACGGACATCGCGAAGTTCCGCCGGCAGGCCGAGGACTTCGCGCGGCGCTTCATCGACATCCAGAAAGCGGAGTTCCGCCGGCTCGGGTTGTTCGGCGACTGGTCGGCCCCGTACACGACGATGAGCTCGGAGTACGAGGCCGCGGTCATCAGGGCCTTCCGCGTGCTCTTGAACGGCGGCTACATCTACCGCGGCCGCAAGCCGGTCTACTGGTGCTTCCATTGCGAGACCGCTCTCGCCGAGGCCGAGGTCGAGTACAAGGACAAGACCTCCCCGTCGATCTACGTGCTGTTCCCGGTGAAGGAACTGCCGGCGGGTCATCCGTGGAAAACGCGCCCCGGCGAGAAGCTGTACGCCCTGGCGTGGACGACCACGCCCTGGACCTTGCCCGCGAACGCCGGCCTGGCCTTCCATCCCGACTTGGAGTACGTGCGCGTGCAGGCCGAGGCGCACATGCCGCCGGGCTCCTACATCGTCGCGAAGGCCCGGCGCGAGGCGCTGATCGACGATCTCTCGCCGACCGGCGGACTGCAGATACGCAAGGACGGCGTCGAGGCCGTCTCCGGAAAGTCGCTCGAGGGCCTCGTCGCCGAGACGGTGCTGGGCGGGCGCGAGGTCAAGGGCGTGCTCGCGACCTACGTGACGACCGAGGACGGCAGCGGGATCGTGCACACCGCGCCCGGCCACGGGCGCGAGGACTTCGAGACCGGCCTCAAGAACAAGCTTCCCGTGCTCTCGCCGGTCGACGCGGGCGGGAAGTTCACCGCGGAGGCCTCGAAATACCAGGGCCAGCACATTCTGAAGGCGAACCCGGTCATCATCGAGGATTTGAGGAACGCCGGGCGCCTCGTGAAGGCCTCCGAGCTCGCGCACGGCTACCCGCATTGCTGGCGCTGCAAGAACCCGGTGATCTACCGCGCCACCGAGCAGTGGTTCCTCTCGGTCGAGCACCAGGGCCTGCGCGCCAAGCTGCTGAATTCGATCGGCGAGGTCAAGTGGGTCCCCGAGGTCGGGCGCGCGCGCATCTCGGCGATGGTCGAGTCGCGCCCGGACTGGTGCATCTCGCGCCAGCGCTTCTGGGGCACGCCGATCCCGATCCTTTACTGCGCCGCCGGAAGGCATCCGGTCGCGGACAACGCGGTCCTGACCGCGATCGAGCAGCGGGTCGCGTCCCAGGGATCCGACTTCTGGTTCTCGGAGATGTCGCGGCCGGTCCTGGCGCGCGACCTGGATAAGCTCGGGCCGGAGGCGGCCAAGCAGGTCAAGGCGCAGCTTCCGCCCGGCGTCGAGCCGCTCGTCTGGGATTTCCTGCCCGAGGACACGGCGTGCAAGAAATGCGGCTCGCGCGCGTTCCACCGCGAGCTGGACATCCTCGACGTCTGGGTCGACTCCGGCGCGTCCTGGCTCGGCGTCCTCAAGGGGCTGGACGCCTATCCGGCCCAGCTTTACCTGGAGGGCTCGGACCAGCATCGCGGCTGGTTCCAGAGCTCGCTGGTGCTGTCGGTGGCCATGGAGGGCCGCGCCCCGTACGAGCAGGTCCTCACGCACGGCTTCGTGCTCGACGACCAAGGCCGCGCGATGCACAAGTCGCTCGGCAACGTCGTCAGCCCGCAGACGGTCGTCGACCAGTACGGCGCCGACATCCTGCGCCTGTGGGTCGCGCTGTCCGACTACTCGGAGGACGTGCGCCTGTCCGCGAAGCTGCTCGAGGGGCCGATCGACACCTACCGCAAGGTGCGCAATACGCTGCGCTACCTGCTCGGCAACACCTTCGACTTCGACCCGGACCGGGACGCGGCGCCGTACGCGGAGATGCTCGAGCTGGACCGCTTCGCGCTGCACCGCCTGGCCGGGCTCGTGCACGAGGTCGAGGCGGACTACACGGCCTACCGCTTCCGCGGCGCGGCGAAGTCGATCACCGAGTTCTGCATCAACGATCTATCGAGCTTCTACCTCGACGTGCTTAAGGACCGGCTCTACACGAGCTCGGCCAAGAGCCGCGAGCGCCGCAGCGGGCAGACCGCGCTGTGGGAGATATCCAAGGCCCTGACGCGGCTTCTGGCGCCGGTGCTTTCGTTCACCGCCGAGGAGGCCTGGCAGGCCCTGCGCGCGGGGCTGGCCGAGCGGGGCGCGGCGGCGAGCCTGGAGGAGTCGGTGTTCCTGGCCGGCTTCCCGGAGGTCCACGAGGACTGGTTCCGCGCGGAGCTGGAGCTGGCGTGGCGCAAGCGCCTCGACGTCCGATCGCGCGTCCAGCTCGCGCTGGAGCACGCGCGCCGGGAGGGGCTGATCGGCTCCTCGCTGGAGGCCAAGGTCCTGCTGCGCGCCGGCGACGCCGAGACGCGCGGCGTGCTCGAGGGCGCGCGCGAGCTGTGGGCGTCCCTGGCCATCGTCAGCCAGGCCGAGGTGGAGTCCGAGCCGGCCGCCGCGGGCCAGGACCTCGAGGTCCGCGTGCTCAAGGCCGAGGGGCGGAAATGCCCGCGCTGCTGGCAGTGGCGCCGGGACGTCGGCGCGGAGCACCCCGAGCTGTGCTCGCGCTGCGCGCGCGCGGTCGCGTAGGAAGGGCGGCGTGAACAAGCCCCTCGCGCGCGACCTGGCCGCCGGGACCTGCCTGTTCGTCCTTGACCGGCTGACCAAGCTGTGGGCCTTGGCGGACCTCCGTCCGAGGCCGTCGGTCCTCGTGGCGCGGTTCTTCCGCCTGACCTACGTCGAGAACACCGGGGCCGCCTTCGGGCTGGGGCGCGGAGCGAACGGCTTCTTCATCCTGCTGTCGATCGCCCTCACCGCCGGCCTGCTCGCCTGGCGGCGGAACCTGGACCCGCGCGACCGTTGGGCGCGCTGGGGCGTGCTGCTGATCGCGAGCGGGGCCGCGGGGAACCTGTACGACCGCCTGGTCTACGGCTACGTCGTCGACTTCCTGGACTTCATCGTCTGGCCGGTCTTCAACCTGGCCGACAGCCTGATCACCGTCGGGGCGTTCATGGTCGCGCGCTCGGCCGCGCGCGGCTCGTGAGCCCCGTCCTCTCCAATCCGGTCTTCACCCACCCGGCCTGCCTGGACTACGCCGCGCAGGGCCATCCCGAGTCCCCGGAGCGCGTTTCCCGCACCGTCTCGCGGCTCGCGCTCGGGGGACACAATCTCCTGCGTCCCGAGCCGGCGCGCGAGGAGTGGGTCCTGCGCGTCCACGAGCCCGCGCATTGGGCCGCGGTCCAGGCCGGGACGTTTCTCGATCCCGACACCCCGGCCTACCCGGGCATCGCGGAGATCGCGCTGCTGGCGGCGGGCGGCGCCGTGGCCGCGATGGAGTCGGCCGCGGACGGGACGCCGGCCTTCAGCCTGATGCGCCCGCCGGGCCACCACGCCGGCCGCCGGCGCGTCGCGGGCTTCTGCTTTCTCAACAACATCGCGATCGCGGTCCAGAAGGCGCTGGACGACCGCAAGGCGGAGCGCGTCGCGATCGTCGACGTCGACGTCCACCACGGCGACGGGACGGAGGACATCGCGCGGGGGCGCGAGGGCTGGCTGTTCCTGTCGATCCACCAGTCCCCGCTGTACCCGGGCACCGGGCTCGTCTCGGAGGGGAACTGCCTGAACTACCCGGTCCCCCCGGGGACCGACGGCGAGGGCTACCTGAAGGTCCTGGGCCAAGTCCTCGACGAGGTCAAGCGCTTCAATCCCGACCTGCTCGCGGTCTCCGCCGGCTTCGACACCTTCCGCGACTGCCCGATCGCGAACCTAGCCCTCGTCGAGCGGGACTACCAGGGGATCGGCTCCGCCCTCTCCACCTTCCCACGCCGCTTCGCCGTCCTAGAAGGCGGCTACGCCCCCGAGCTCCCCGCCCTAATCGACAACTTCCTCCAAGGCTTTTTCTGATGGGTGTCATACTTTGACTTTTTGACTTGTTGAAAAACGGCACCCGGTAGGACCTGGATCCATGGTGGGCCTGTCAGCCCTCCCGCTCCGCCAAACGCGTTCGCGTCGGAGCCGCTCACTGCGCCGGAACAGGCGCGTGTCCGAACGACAGCAAGACGGCAGCGAAGTCCGCAGCCGAGTCGGCCGAGTCTCGGAGATCCTCGGCCTCCACATCGGTCCGTTTGGACCTGGGCCTCGGGGGACGGCGGGTGCCCCCGGAGCAAAACCCGTGAGACGCCCGAGGCTCCGACGAGGGCGGCTCTGCGGAGCGAGCGATCTCCGAGCGCGAGCGCGTTTTGTGGAGTGGGGCAGCCGGCGGCCCCCGGGGCCCAGGTCCTGCAAGGGGTCGTTTTTCAACTATTCAAAGTGTGACACCTATCCTCGTGTCGTCGTCGAGAAATTTCTTCAAAATGGGGACGGTTTATTGGTACAATTCGTCGGCGTGTCCTCCGTCAGAGTCCGACGATTCCTGAGCTTGCTTCCCTGCGCCGCGCTGGCCGCTTGCGGGGGTGGTTCCACGAAGCCGGAAGCTCCCGGCGGGACGACGACCATCGTCTTCCGGCACGGCAAGGTCTCGGGCTTCGAGCAGTACTTCCAGAGCCTGCTGCTCGACTTCGAGCGCCAGAACCCCGGCCTGCGCGTGCGCGACGAGACGATGCCCTGGGACACCGGGCAGCAGCACCAGCTCTACGCGATCAACCTCGAGGGCCGCTCCGACAGCTTCGACTTGTTCGGGCTCGACATCATCTGGGTCTCCGAGTTCGCGCGCGCGGGCTGGATCGCGGACCTGAGCCCGCGCTTCACGCCCGCCGAGCGCGCGCGGTTCCTGCCCTCGACCATCGAGGCCGCGACCTGGCGCAACAAAGTCTACGCGGTGCCGTTCTTCACGGACTCGGGCCTCCTTTATTACCGCAAGGACCTGCTCGACAAGTACGGCCTGAAGGTCCCCGAGACCTGGGACGAGCTGGCCGCGGCGGCCCGGACCGTTCTGTCGGGTGAGAAGGACCCGGCCTTGGTGGGCTACGTCTGGCAGGGCAAGCAGTACGAGGGGATGATCTGCGACGCGGTCGAGGTGCTCGGCTCCAACGGGGTCCGCTTCCTCGACGCGGAGGGCCGCTGGGCGGTCGACGACGCGCGCGCCGCCGAGGCGCTGCGCATGTGGACCGGACTGGTCGACAAGAAGGTCTCGCCGCACCTGGTGCTGGCGGCCGACGAGGAGACCGCGCGGCAGGTGTTCGGCAACGGCCAGGCGCTGTTCATGCGCAATTGGCCGTACGCGTACGGGATCTATTCGAAGCCGACCTCGGCGGTAGCCGGCAAGTTCGGGATCGCCCCGCTGCCGCATTTCCCCGGCCACGAGTCGGTCGGCACGCTCGGGGGCTGGTTCCTCGGCGTGAACCGCTGGTCCAAGCACCCGGAGGCGGCCTACAAGCTCGCCGCCTACATGACCTCCCGGCCCCTGCAGGAGGACTTTTTCAGGCGGCTTTCGTACCTGCCGACGCGCCTGGAGGTCTACGGCGACGGCACCATGGTCAAGGAGTTCCCGCAGCTCAGGGATTTCGCGCGGATTTTGACGCGCACGATGCCGCGCCCGGTCACGCCGTACTACACCGGGGTCTCCGACATCATGCAGGGCGAGCTGTCCGCGGTCCTCGCCGACATCAAGCCGCCCGAGAAGGCCCTGCGCAACATCCGCATCCAGGTCGAGCCGCTGCTCGGCCGGGCTCCATGAAGCCTCGGGCCTCGCATTACCTTTGGGTCGCGCCGGCGGCGCTCGGCATCCTCCTGCTGGCGGCCGCGCCGGTGGCCTGGACGTTCTGGATGAGCCTGCGCCACCGCGTGCCGGTGTTCGGGATCGACGAGTGGCTCGGGCTCGGCAATTACGCGCACCTGCTGCGCAACCCGCGCTTCCTGCACAGTTTCGGCGTCACGCTTTACTTCGCGGCGGTCTCGGTCTCGGTCGAGCTGGTCCTGGGCCTCGGCCTGGCGCTCTTGCTGCGCGAGGACTTCCGCGGGCACGCCTGGATGATGGGGATCGCGTTGGTCCCCTGGATCGTCCCGAACGCGGTCGCGGCGAAGATGTGGGAGTGGGTTTTCGACGCGAAGTTCGGCGTGCTCAACTACCTGCTGGCGCGCGCGGGGCTGATCGCGGAGCCGCGGGCCTGGCTCGGCAGCCCCTTCTGGGCGATCCACGCGGCGATCCTCGCCGACGTCTGGAAGACGACGCCGTTCATGGCGCTGCTGCTGCTGGCCGGCCTGCGCTCGATACCGGCCGACCTGTACCGCGCGGCGGTGGTCGACGGGGCGACGCCCGTGCAATCCTTTTTCCGCGTCACGCTGCCGGCCCTGCGGCCGATGCTCCTGGTCGCGCTGCTGTTCAGGACGCTGGACGCCTTCCGCTGCTTCGACGTGATCTACATCCTGACCGGGGGCGGCCCGGCCAACGCGACGGAGACGGTCTCGGTGTACGCGTACAAGATCCTCTTCCACACGCTGGACTTCGGCTACGGCTCGGCGATCGGGTTCATGATCGTGCTCGGGGCGGCGGCGATCTCGGCGGGCTTTCTCATGC
>CAZMIB010000016.1:0-30939 GCA_964566245.1 uncultured Elusimicrobia bacterium
GGCCCTGTGGGGGGGCGGGTGGGTCCCAGTTTGACAGGCGCAAACGGGTTTCTTTTTTTCAAGGACTGGGGGTTTGGGCGACCGGGGGCCGCTTCAAGCGTTTCCCGCCGATGCACGCCTACTACCTGGACGGGAGGCCGCAAGAGCTCAACTTCGCGATCGTGACGAGCTCGATCTTCAGCCGCCACCATTTCCGCCTGTGGCGCTTGCCGTACCTGGACCCGGGGGGCCGCCCGATGTGGTGGGGGACCGGCGACTACGACGTCGCGCTGCGCTGGAGCGACCTCTCGCATGTCACCGACCCCGACATGGGGCGCGAGCGGGACTATATAGGAAGGAGCCTCGCCGGGCGCGCGGGCTGGCTCGCGCTGATCCCGCTGGCCCAGATCCCGCGCTCCGGCGAGGACGACAAGGGCTATCCCTTCCGGACCGACGGCCGCGTCTTGCTGGCCGAACTCGCGCGGTGAATTGTTTTCGTCGAGAATTTTTGCTAATATAACCCATCATGTACGCGATCATACAGACCGGCGGGAAGCAGTATTGGGTGACCGCTGGAACCACCGTGAAGGTTGAGAAGCTCGAGACCGAGGCCGGCAAGGAGATCGTCCTGCCCGCGCTTTGGTCCGCCGAGGAAGGCCAGCCCACCTCCTCCCCCGAGAAGAAGGCGAAAGTGAAGGCCGAGGTGCTCCGCCATCTGCGCGGCAGCAAGGTTCTCATTTTCAAGAAGCGCCCGAAGAAGGGCTACAAGAAGCTCCAGGGCCACCGCCAGGAGCTGACCGAAATCCGGATCAAGGACATCTCGCTCTCGTAACATGGCCTCGACAAAATCGCAGGGCTCAAGCTCAAACGGCCGCGACAGTCACGGCCAACGGCTCGGCGTAAAGCGCTACGGCGGCCAGCAGGTTCTGGCCGGCGCGGTGCTGATCCGCCAGCGCGGGACGAAGGTCCTTCCCGGCCTCAACGTGGGCCGAGGCAAGGACGATACCTTGTTCGCGAAGGCCGACGGCGTCGTCGCCTTCAAGTGGGCCTATCGCGGCAAGAAGATGGTCTGCATCGTTCCGAACGGCAAGGCCGCGTAAAGGTTTCACAAGCTCGTTGAGAAAACCCCCTCCCGGGGGTTTTTTCATTCCATGAACTTCATCGACACCGCGCGCATCTACGTCAAGGCCGGCAAGGGCGGCGACGGCTGCCTTTCGTTCCGCCGCGAGAAATACATCGACAAGGGCGGCCCGGACGGCGGCAACGGCGGCAAGGGCGGGGACATCTGGCTCGAGGCGACCAAAAATCTCTCGAACCTGCTGGATTTCGCGCATCATCCGCACGTGATCGCCGGGGAAGGCGACAACGGCCAGGGTTCGGACAAGTACGGCCGCGCGGCCGAGGACCGCTTGATCCTGGCGCCGGTGGGCACCGTCGTGCTCAAGGACGGGAAGGTGCTCGTCGACCTCAAGGAGCACGGCCAGCGCGTGCTGCTCGCGCGCGGCGGCAAGGGCGGCCGCGGCAACGCGGCCTTCAAGTCGAACGCGAACAAGGCCCCGCGCATCGCGGAGAAAGGCGAGCCCGGCGAGCTGGCGACGATCGACCTCGAGCTGAAGCTGTTGGCCGACGTGGGCCTCGCGGGCCTGCCGAACGCCGGAAAGTCCACCTTCCTCGCGCGGGTCTCGAACGCCCGGCCCAAGATCGCGGACTATCCGTTCACGACCTTGACCCCGAACCTCGGCCTCGTGGCGCACAAGCGCCGCGGCTTCCTGCTCGCGGATATCCCGGGGCTGATCGAGGGGGCGCACGAGGGAAAGGGGCTGGGCCTGGCCTTCCTCCGGCACATCGAGCGCACCCGCGTGCTGATCCACCTCGTCGACCCGCAGGGTTTCATGGGCAAGGACTCGCTCGAGAGCATCCGCACGATCGAGGCGGAGCTGGCCTCCTTCGGCCGCGGGCTCAAGGACAAGCCGACCTTGCTGGTCGTCAACAAGCTCGATCTTCCCGAGGCGGCGGCGGCTCTCAAGAAGATCCGCGCGCGTTTCCGCCGCCGGAAGGTGTTCGGGATATCGGCCGCGACCGGCGAGGGCGTCTCGGAGCTCCTGGACGCGGTCATCGCGACCTTGGCCAAGGCCCCTGAGCCGCCGACCTTCGAGCCCCCGCCCCCGGCCGGCGACGTGTTGAAGGTCGAGCGCGCGTTCCGCGTGCGGCGCGCCGAGGGCGGCTACGAGATTCTGGGCCCCGAGGTGGATCGCCTCGCGCACATGACCGATTTCACCCAGCCCGAGGCCGCGCGCCGCTTCCAGAACATCATGAAGAAGATGGGCGTCGAGAAGGAGCTGCGCAAGCTGGGCGTCCAACCCGGCGACGTGGTGCGCGTCGGCGACTTCGAGCTGGAATGGTCCGAAGGCGAAATCTTCGACCCCCGCCCCAAGAAGGGCGCCCGCTTCGCCCGGTTCTACAAGTAGCCCGTCGATCTTCTCCAACCTTTATCAAGAACCTTCACCAAAGAATGCCCTCTCCCAACGGGAGAGGGTTAGGGTGAGGGGCTATTGAAAATCCCGCCTGACCTACGCTACGGCCCTTCATAGATAAGATGGCCGAGAGGACCCTAGCGGGTCGGGGGCGTGTCGGTTTTCGAGTAGAAGACCACGCCGACGCGGCGGATATGCTCGCGCACGGCCGCGTCCTCGATGTCGCTGAAAATGGAGACGTCGAGGCCGTACGGGAGGAGCAGGTCGTCCAACTCGTGATGAATCCTGCCGAGGGCGGCGCCGTTCAGTCCCGGGCCGCCGTGCAGCGTCAGGTCGATGTCGGAGCCCTTCTTGGCGGTTCCTTTCGCGCGGGAGCCGTAGAGGACGGCGCGTTCGACCTCGGGGTGGCGGGCCAGAACCCCCCGGATTTTCTCGACCGTCGAATCGGAAAGCCCGTGCTTCACGGGTTCTCGGTCCCGCGAAGGTCCCGCAACCTGGTTTCCAACAGGCGGAACTGAGGCGCGTAGCGCCCGCAGATAGCGGCGCGGATGCGCTCCGCGACGGCCTCGTCGTAGGTATGGGTGGTCGCGTTCCGGCTGACGATCATGTCCATCCAGATCTCGCCGTCGTCGATCAGGCCGGCTTTGAAGGCGGCGCGCGTGACGTCTTTTGACCCGTAAAGATTCTCGGCTCCGCGGTTCTCGAGAAAATCCTTCAAGGTCTTCCAGGCCAACTCGTGCGTGAACTCGAAAGCCTGGATCAGGCCTTGCTGCTCCAGCTTGGAGAGCGAGCGGCGCGCGGCCAGCTCGATGCCCTCCTTCAATTGCTCGTGCGCTTTCAGGAAGTGCTCGTATCTCTGGAGCCAGCGTATATCGGGGGCGCTCATCGCGAGCATTAAACAAAATCCTCCGGCGGTCATGAAGGCCGGCCGAGGGGCGCGTGATGCTATTGCAATTCCATCCGCCTGGCTGCATACTATGCGCGACCATGCGTCTTATCTCCATCGCTGCGCTGCCCGGGATACTCTGTATTGCCTCGATTGCGAGACCTGCCGCGACGCGAGAAACGGTCGTCGATGATGCTCTCTCCGGGCGACATGCCGCGCCAGGGAACACCGCTCCCGGGGAGGCTCGATGGGCTGTGACTGCGGACGGAGTCCTGAAATTTCCCATCCGCCCCGGGTGGAATCTCGCGGAGAAGGCTTCGGGCGCGACGTTGGCGCTTACCTCTCGTACGCAGACGGTGGCCTTCAGCAAGGCTGAGAACATCAGCGCTTGGAGTGACTTCGATCGGCCTCTTGGAAAAAGCGTCACGACGCTGGCCGGCAGCGACTCATGCGCCGCGACTCATCAAAAAGCGGCAAGGCTCGCGAATGGTTGGCTGAGCAAGGCCTTGGAAATTCGATGTTCCGCGGCGGGGATGCCGCCTAGAGAGGAAGCATTGGTCATTTTCGACACAGGGGAAGGCATCTACACCGCTTTGACGCGGGGCATGACGGCGTTGGCCGCCTTGGATTTGATCGGCGAGGGACGGAGCGCTGCCGAGTCCGCTCCGGCTCATGGCGTATGGGCCATGGCGGTTCATCCCGCACGCCTTGCTCCGCTGCCAAGACGCGGGATTGATCGGGTGCCGATTTGCTTGGGAATACTTGTGGCAGGCGCGCTCCTAGCCGCCTTGCTTCGCCGCGAGCCGCCTAGTGAAGCGCAGAGAGCGGATTCGGTTTATCCGCTTCACTTCGAGCGGCGTTACTGCTTTTCGCCCGATATCATCTACGAGGTCCGCGATGCCGCCGGAGGCCGTTGCCGCATCGAATTTGAATCGCTACCGCGCCTTATTTCGATGGCGGGTCTGAGCCTGTTGTTCTTTGCCGTCATGGCCGCTCGTTTGTCCTTGCGCTTCGTGCATGAGATCAATCCAAGCATGTTTGACCTTATCAGCTACTTGCTTTTGCTTGGCATGCATGCAGGGATGATTTTACTGCTGTCTAGCCCGTTCCTTCGCTTGCGGCATCCGCCGACGCTGCGCCTGTATGCTCCTGCCGGCGAGCCGCTTTTGTCGATCAATTGCGGCCGCTTCCTTTTCTTCGCCATGGGTGACATCCGCGATGCCGGGGGTGCCGTCGTTGCTCGAATCAGGGCGCGACCCTGGCGCGGGGATGCACGCTTCAAGCCGCTCTTGTTCGTGCTGCTCATGCTTGCATTGTTGGCGGTAGTAGTCAGGAAAGCGATCATGGTTGGCGCCGAAATCCGGGGTGTTCTGTGGTTGTTTTTTAAATTTGGCTACAGTGCCGGCGTAACGTATCTGATTGAGGTGTCCCTGCTTGCCGTAAAATCGGTCATAGGCTCGCCAATCATCGCTCTGTGTGTTCTGATTCTTCTCTGCGCTTTCAAAATGCATTTTCAGATACTCGATCGCGAAGATAAATCGCTCCTGGAGATCGAGGAAGAAGGGAGACTCAAGGTTGTCGTAAGGAAAATTTTCGGCCATATGTGGGGACTGTTGCGGACAAACTACGTTCTTTCGCTGGACGGGCGGGAAGTCGGTCGACTTCGGCGCGAGCGGTCGTTGCTGAACAAATTTGACGGACACCTGAACCTTCCCGAGGGCACGTTGTTTCGCGCGCCGGATCAGATCCGAGCTCAGGCCGCGCCCTCTCCGCGGGTCTGTCCCGCCTGTCATGCCACAGCGGACATGGATGCCGGCTTTTGCGACCAATGCGCTAATCCGCTCCCGGCCGCACTCTCCTCCGAAATTTCGCCGCGCGGAGCGGCGGAGCGCTCTGTCTTGGGGGACCGTCATCTATTAATGGCGACTCTCACTTACATCGACAGAGTCTTTCCGGATCGATGGCATCCATGGTACGTGTAGCGGCCATTCTTCTATGCGGCTGTCTTGCCTCGGGCTGCGCCCGCGCTTGGCTGCCGGAGAGGTTCGAAATCGCCGAGGGACGCGCCGCATCTCGCTCCCTTTTGAAAAGGTGCGCGCTCGCGTCCGACCCGGCGAGTCGGGCCCGCATCGCCGCAATCGGCGGAAGACTGGCTTCGGTGTGCGAGCGCCCGGCGTTCGACTATCATTTTGAGATCATTGTTTCGACGATGGTCAACGCCTTCGCTTTCCCGGACGGGTCGGTGTTCGTCACGACCGGAATGTTGAAGCTCATCGGGCAGGATGAGGCCGCCTTGGCCGGGGTCCTGAGCCACGAGATCGGCCATATCGCGCGCCGTCATGGCGCCGAGCATCTGCAGTCGGCACTCGGTTTCTCCGCGATAAGTTTCATGCTCTTTGGACTCGAAAATAGCTTGGCCCGTCAAGCGGCCCGCGCTGGAAACGATTTGCTCGAGCTGGGCTACGGCCGTGAAATGGAGGTCGAGGCGGATCTATGCGCGATCCGCTATATCGCCGCCCTGGGCCAGCCGCCCGAGGCGGGGCTTCGTTTTCTTGAACTCCTCCATCCCATGGAAAAGCGGGACCCGGGCCTTTTCAAGGCCTATCTGCGAAGCCATCCGCCGACGGAAGATCGGCTCAACCGCGCCAAGGACTACATACGGCGCTATATCCCGACCGGGAGCAAGGCTTCATGACGCGGAGTTGCGGTCCAATAGCGCGCGGGCCGGGGATCGCGCCCGCCCGAGGCGGGCCTCAGTTCAACGCCGCGGCCAGGCGCAGGCGTTCACGCCGGTAGGAAGCCTCGAAGCGTTGGTTGGTGGAGACGGTCAGGGGGGTGAGCAGGAGCTCTTGGTAGACGCTCCAGCGGCTCACCTTGATGCGGCGCGCGGGGTTCAGGGGGTCGCGCGCGTTGGCCACGAGCGTCAGAGTCTTCAGCGAGAGGCGGATCGGCCAGGAGACGCTGGCTCTTAGGCGGAACTCGGTCGGGGGGAGCTGCTTCATGTACTCCAGGCCGTTGTCGAGTCCCTCCAGGGCCCAGCGCATCCAGCGTCTGGAGACGTCGCGGAACGGCGCGGCGGTCTCGGGGTTCAGGAGGTCCAACGGCGAAAGCCCGGCCGCCCTCAGTTCCTCGGCGGGGAAATAGCAGCGTCCGGCCTTCAGGTCGGCCGGGGCGTCGCGCAGGATGTTCGTGATCTGCAGGGCCTGGCCGAGCTTCAGGCCGTGGCGTATCAGCGGAACGGCCGGCAGGCCCTCCAAGGCCGGCAGGCGCAGCAGGCAGAGCCTCGTCCAGAACACTCCCGGCCCGCCGCCGACCCTGGCGCAGTACTGCTTCAGCTCGTCGGCGGTGTCCAGCGCCGCCAATCCCCCGCGGAAGCGCGCGAGGTCCATGCGCATCCCCTCGGTCACGCTGTCGACGACCTCGCCGATCAGCCTCCGCTCCTCGTCGGGCATCCCCTTCCAGAGCTTGAAGCACAGCGAGAGCTGGTCGAGCAGGCGCCGCTCCGCGAGATTGCCTTGAGGGGCCAGCAGCTCGTCGGTGATCTCGCGGCTCGCGTCCAGCGGATCGCGCAGCCCCTGGAAGACGCCGCGCAGGATGCCGAGGTGGCGGGAGCGCTTCTCGGGCGGAACGATCTTGGTGTCGGCGATCGTGTCGGCGGCGCGGCAGAAAAGGTAGCCGAGCGCGACGGCGTCGCGTACCTCGAGCGGGAGGGCCATCAAGCTCAGGTACATCGAGCGCGAGACCTCGCGCAGGACGCGTCGCAGCGTTGGTGTCATGGCGTCGACGGGCGATCCTATCAAATTTGATAATATCGACCCGTACATGGTGTCGGTTTTGGGGACCGCTCCGCCGCGCGCCGAGCGCGGTTCAAGCTTCTACCTGGCCTTCCTGGCGCTTCCGCGCGACCAGCGCGAGGCCCTGGCGGCGGTGTACGGCGCCTGCCGCCTTTGGGACGACCTCGCCGATGATCTGCCCCCGGGCTCCGGCCCCGGCGAGTCGCGCTGGGAGGCGGCGGCCGAGGCCTTGCGCGAGTGGCGCCGCGAGATAGAGAACGTCTACGAGGGGCGTCCCGTCTCCCACGTGGGCGAGCGGCTCGCCGCGGCGGTCCGCGGCTTCGGCCTTCCGAAGGACGCCTTTCTCGACGTGCTGGACGGCGTCGAGATGGACCTCACGATCTCGCGCTACGCGACCTTCGCGGACCTCGAGCCGTACATGCACCGCGTCGCCTCGGCGGTGGGTTACTTGTGCCTGCCGGTCCTGGGGGCTCCCGGTCCCGGCGCGCGCGACTACGCCCGCGCCCTCGGCTGCGCGCTGCAGCTGACCAACATCCTGCGCGACGTCGGCTCGGATCTGGACAGGGGACGCATCTATCTGCCGCAGGCGGATAGGGAGCGCTTCGGCGTGGCCGAGGAGGACCTCCTGGCCCGCCGTTACACGCCCGGCTTCATCGAGCTGATGCGCTTCGAGTGGGAGCGCGCGCGGGCCTACTTCGAGGCGGCCCAGGTCCGGCGCGCGGAGCCCTTGCTCCCGGCCGAGATCATGGGCTCGATCTACGAGGCCCTGCTGGAGAAGCTGCGCGAGGCGCGCTTCGCGGTGCTGGACGCGAGAATCGAGCTGAGCCCGGCCGAGAAGCTGGCCGCGGCCTGGACGGCGCTGCGGCGCCATTAGGGCGGAGAGGGGACACGCTATGATCAAGCCTGACAAGTGGATTCGCCGGATGTGCGTCGAGCAGAAGATGATCGAGCCGTTCGAGGAGCGGCTCGTGGCCGACGGGATGGTTTCGTACGGGCTGTCCTCGTACGGCTACGACCTGCGCGTCGCCGACGAGTTCCTGATCTTCACGAACGTCAACACGCTGATCGTCGACCCGAAGAAGTTCGACGAGCGCTCGTTCGTGAAGGTCAAGGGCGACTGCGTGATCCCGCCCAACTCGTTCGCGCTCGCGCGCAGCGTCGAGTACTTCCGCATCCCGCGCAGCGTGCTGACCGTCTGCGTCGGCAAGTCGACCTACGCGCGCTGCGGTATCATCGTCAATGTGACTCCGCTTGAGCCCGAGTGGGAGGGCCATCTCACGCTCGAGATATCGAACACGACGCCGCTGCCCGCGAAGATCTACGCGAACGAGGGCCTGGCGCAGCTGCTGTTCTTCGAGTCGAACGAAATCTGCGAGACCTCGTACCGCGACCGCAAGGGCAAGTACCAGGCCCAGAACGGCATCGTGCTGCCGCGGATCAAGGAGGCGGCGCGGGGGTGATCGTTTCCGTCCTGCTGTCCGTCGCCCTCGCCGCCTCGGCCGAGTCCGGGTTCGACGCCCATTCGAACAAGGCGCGCGACCTCTACGGCCGCGGCGACCTCCCCGGGGCCGCGGCCGAGTTCAAGGCCGCGCTGCGCCTGCGTCCGAAGGACGCGAGCGCGACGATCTCGCTCGCCGGCATACTGATGACGATGGGCAAGCTCCCCGAGGCCGAGCGGCGGTTCAAGCAAGGCGTCGGCCTGCTTCCGGAGAGCGACGTCTCGCTCAGGAGCTACTGCAACTCCCGCCTCGGCGATATCGCCCTGCTGGGCGGGCGCCTGGAGGACGCGCGCGGCCGCTACGAGGCGTCGCTGCGCGACAATCCGAAGGACGCGAACGCCCAGATCGGCCTCGGCGTCTACGACGAGCGCCGCGAGCTCTGGCGGGACTCCCTCGCCGCCTACCAGGCGGGCCTCGCGCTGGAGCCCGGCAACAAGGTCGCGTTGGAGGGCCTCGAGAGGGTGCGCCGCAAATTGCGCTGGGCCCAGGATCCGGCCGGCCTTCTCGAGGAGATGCGCGCGCGCGTGATCATCAGCTCCGAGGCCTCGACCTACCGCCCCGACGATCTCGCGCTCCTGAACGACATGCGCGTCGCCGAGGACGAGGGCGGCGTCGACTTCCTTAAGAGCAAGATCGGGGTTCTCGGCGCGTACGTCGTCGAGATGCGGGACAAGGCCGGCGGCATAAGGGTCCTGTTCACGAAGGACGGCTACGCGAAGTACCGCTTCCATTTCACTCAGGCCGCCATACACGCGCTGGAGGCGTCCGGCGTCAAGCTGAAGTACCTGTACTACCTCGAGGACGCCGACGGCAAGCCGCTGTTCGACGAGTACGGCTCGCTGTCCCCGGCCGGGGACGCGCTGTACCGCGGCATGCGGCGCGGCGAGGCCGTCCAGTGGAAGCTGCCGGGCCAGCAGCTCCCGGGACGCCAGCCGGCGCAGGGCGCGGCCAAGGCCGAGGAGCAGGACCCCAAGGTCCGGGCTCTGCTCGAGGCCGGCTACGTCGAGATCAGCCGGGACGAGGAAAGCTGGCTGGAGCGTGTCGGCCCCTGCACCGAGAGCCAGCTCGAGGAGCAGCATGGGATGCAGGTCCTTCCCGGCTCGATGAAGCAGCCGCGTTATTTCCTGCACACGAAGGAGCCCCTGACCGCCGGGGTGGCGAAGTACCGCGAGCTCGGCGACGGCGCGACGCTGTCCGGCAGCGGCTTTTTCGGCGGCGGACGGGCCAAGGTATGCCGATAACCGCCTTCGACGACCTCGGGAAGGGTCCGGCCCTGGTGCTGCTCCACGCCTTTCCGCTCTCGCGCGCGATGTGGGAGGCCCAGCGGAACGGCTTCCCGGGACGCCGGCTCATCGCGCCGGATCTGCCGGGCTTCGGCGGCTCGCCGCGGCGGCCCGAGGGGTTGACGATGGAGGCCGCCGCGCGCGAGGTCGCGGCCTTGCTGGACCGGCTCGGGGTAAAGGGACCGGCCGCCGTGCTGGGCCTCTCGATGGGCGGCTACGTGGCGCTCGAGTTCGCGCGCCTTTTTCCGGAGCGCCTCGGGGCGTTGATTCTCGCCTGCACGCGCTCGGGCGCCGACTCCCCCGAGGGGGCGCAGGGACGCTATCAGACGGCCCAGCGGGCGCGCTCGGAGGGGCTCGCGTTCCTGGCCGACACGATGCCCGCCCGGCTCCTCGGCCGGACCTCGGCCGCGCACGAGCCGGGGCTGGCCGGACGTTTGCGCGACCTCATCCTCGCGAACGAGCCCGGCGGCATCGCCGACGCGCTGGTCGGCATGGCCCAGCGCCGGGACCTGACGCCCTTGCTGCCGCGCCTGAGCCTCCCGGTCCTGGCCTTGGCCGGCGAGGAAGATACGTTGATTCCTCCCGCCGAGGCGCAAGCCATCGCGCGGGCCGTGCCCGGGGCCTCCCTGAAGCTCTTGCCCGGCTGCGGTCATCTTCCCAATCTCGAGGCCCCCGAGGCGTTTCGCGACGCGGTATCGTCCTTTCTCGGGACATAGTCCCGACGTTCCCATTTTACCCCCTCGTGCTGGGGGCCTCCGCCGCTCCTCCTTATAATGGGGGGACGAGCCATGACCCTTTCCAATCGGGCCGCGGCCGCGCTCGCGGCGGCATACGCGCTTCTGGCGCTGTTTTGGGGGTTCGGCTGGGTCGGCGATTACGTCGCGAGGGGCCTTCTGCGCTGGCTGTTCGCGGCGACGGCCGCAGTCGTTCTGGTCCGATGCCTGCGGGGCGAGCGGCGCTAGAGCGGAGGACGTCCTAGGCTTCCTCGAGCGCGCGCAGCTCGCCGTCGGTCCGCCGCAGGCGGATCGCGAGCGCGCCGGAGGCGGCCGCGCCGGGCCCGAGGGGAGAGTAGATCGCGACGCCGAAGGCGATCGACGACGGGAGGGCGACCAGCATCGAGGCGAGGCCGCCCCAGACGTCGCCGGCTGCGCCGGGCCGCTGGGGCGCGTCGGAGGAGGCGCTCACTGCTCGACCGGCTTTACCTTCTGGCCGGCGCCTTGGAGCGGAAGCCGTCCCTCGGCCACGTTGAGCACGTTGTCCTTGGGGAGCATCCCCTCGAAGCGGCTCTTGTCCTGCGATTTCATGTAGGCCTCGAAAATCGTCACCGCGTTCATCTTCAGCAGGCTCATGATCGAGATGTCCAGCAGCTGCATGCCCTCGGCCTGCCCCGAGGTGATCACGTCGGTCAGCTTCTCCGGCTTGCCCTCGCGCAGGATCGAGGCCACGGCCGAGTTCGCGAGCAGCAGCTCGTAGGCCGCGATCAAGCCCTTGCCGTCGGCGCGCTTCAGCAGGACCTGCGCGACGATGCCGCGCAGCGTCGAGGCGACCATCGTGCGTATCTGGGCCTGCTGGGCCGAGGGGAAAACGTCGACGATGCGGTCGATCGTCTGGCGCGAGTTGTTCGTGTGCAAGGTGCCGAAGACGAGGGCCCCCGTCTCGGCGGCGGTCAGCGCGAGGGAGATCGTCTCCAGGTCGCGCATCTCCCCCAGCATGATGACGTCGGCGTCCTCGCGCAGCGCGGCCCGCAGCGCGGTCGCGAACGACGGGGCCTCCGAGCCGATCTCGCGCTGGGTGACCAGGCTCAGCTTGTTCTTGTGCACGAACTCGATCGGCTCCTCGATCGTGACCACGTGCCGCGCGTGGCTCGCGTTGATGAGGTCGATCACCGCGGCCAAAGTCGTGGACTTGCCGCTGCCGGTCGGGCCGGTGACGAGGACCATTCCCGATCGGAGGTCGGCGAAGCGCTTCACCGCCGCGGGGCTGCCCAGCTCGTCCAGCGTCCGGATGCGGGTCGGTATGATCCGGAAGACGGCCCCCAGCCCGCGGGAGTGCTTGAAGTAGTTGACCCTGAAGCGCAGCTCGGCGTCGAGCTGGTAGCCGAAGTCGAGGTCCCCGCGCTCCGCGAAAGTCTGCCATTGCTTCGGCGTGGCGAGCTTCGAGAGCATCCCCTGAAGGACGTCCCTGCCGATGGCGCCTTCCTCGGAGGCCTCGATCTCCCCGCTGACCCTGAACTTGGCGGGTTGGCCCTCCTGCAGATGCAGGTCGGAGGCCTTGCGCTCGGAGACCTCTCTCAGAAGCCGCTCAATTTCCATCGGAGGCCTTCCCGTCCTTGACGCCCAGCGCCGCCTTAAGGGACATCTTGTCGTCGGCGATCGCCATCGCCTCATCGATGGAGATCGTCTTGGCGAGCACCAGCTCCTTCAAACAGTCGTCGAGCAGCCGGCAGCCGGCCTGTCTCCCGGTCTGCATCGCCCCGGCGAGCTTGAAGGTGTCGCCTTGGCGTATCATCGTCGCGGTGGAGTTCATGTTGACCAGCATCTCGTAGGCCAGCACGCGTCCCGCCCCGTCCGCGCGCGGCACCAGCCGCTGGCAGACGATGCCCCGCAGCGAGCCGGCCAAGGTCGTGCAGATCTGGCTGTGCTGGTCGGGCGGAAAGATGTCGAGGATGCGGTTCACGGTCCGCGCGGCGTTGCCGGTGTGCAAGGTGCCGATCACGAGGTGGCCCGTCTCCGCCGCGGTGACGGCCAGCGAGACGCTTTCGAGGTCGCGCAGTTCCCCGATCACGATGATGTCGGGGTCCTCGCGCAGCGCGGCTTTCAGCCCGTCGGCGAAGGACTGCGTGTGGACCCCCACCGCGCGCTGGCTGACGTGGCAGCCCTTCGGCTCGTAGGCGAACTCGATCGGGTCCTCCAGCGTCAGGATGTGGTCGCGGCGCGTGACGTTGAGCTCCTCGACCATCGCCGCCAGGGTCGTCGTCTTGCCGCAGCCCGCGGGGCCGGTCACGAGCACCAGGCCGTTCTGGTACTGCAGCAGCTTGCGGCAATGCCCCGGCAGGCCCAGCTCCTCCAGCGAGCGTATCTCCCGGTCGACGATGTGGAACACCCCGCAGACGCCCAGGCGATCCCTCAGGATGTTGGCGCGGAATCGGCCGAGGTCCGGGAGCTCGTACGCGAAATCGACGTGGCCCTGCTGCTCGAGGCGCTCCCTCTGCGGCACCGACATGATCTGCAGCAGCAGCCGGCTCGTCTGGGCGGCGCTGAGCGCCTCGGCGCCGGGCCACAGCGGCTTGAGCACGCCTTGCAGGCGCATGGTCGGCGGGGCCGCCACCGCGAGATGGATGTCCGAGGCCTTCCGCTCCCGTCCGAGCTTGAGATACTCCTGGACGCTCTTCAGGGCCCCGTCGTCGGCGACTTGGACGTTCGGGGCCGCGTCGGCCGCGGGTTTCGAGGCGGCCGCGGCCTTCTCGTCCTCCTCGGGGGCCGTCTTGCGGTACTCCCTATAGCGCTCGAGGATCTCCTCGTATTGCTCGGGCCAGAGCCAGCCTTGGGCCCGCAGGTACTCGAGGACGTCGACGGACGGGTCCTCCTTGATGACCCCCTGGGTGATCTGAATGCGGTAGTCGTCGAGCCACTCATGCCCGATCGCGTATTCCATGCAGAAATCGTTATAGCGCATCGCGGCGCCCTCCCCGGCGCCTCGTGAACGTGTCAGACCTTGGCTGGAGCGAGCCCGACGGCTTGGACGACCTCCTGCACCCAGGCGACCCCGTAGCCCGGCTTGTCGAGCTGAGCGGCCTCGCGCACCGCGGCGAGCAGCCCCTCGGTCTTCGCGGGCTCGCAGAGGACCTGGACCATCCGCTTGCCGGACTCGATCTCGCGGCCGGCGTCGCCGAGGGCTTGGCGCGTGCCGGTGCCTTGCGCGTAGGAAAAGGTGACGCCGCTGGCTCCCGCCTTGAGGATCGCCTCGTTCAAGGCGTCGCCGAACTTGTGTTGGACCACCGCCGTGATAAGGTGCAGCTTCACGTGGCTCATGCGCCAAGTTTAGCCTCCACCCCTGGTGCTGTCAATGGGGACTCCAATTCCTAGTGTACGAGAAAAACGGCCTTTTTTAGGACTTGGGCCCCGGGGGCCAGGTCCAAACGGACCGATAATGTGAACGGCATTGTCGCCCCCTCTCTTGCTTTCGTCTCGCAAGTTTGGCCTAATTTCAAGGTCGCCGCTTTGCTCTTCTCGGACGTTTCCACCCGCCGACAGCACGGCCGTTTATTGACGCTGGACTCGGATTGGCGTTCCCCCGGATCGACTTAGCTCGTCCCGCCGCCGTGTAACCTCGCAGGAAGAGTGAACGAATGTATACGAACGTCATCCGTACGGGCGCGGCCGCCTTGCTGCTGCTGTTGTCGGCGACCGCCTCGGCCGTGAACGCCGCGAGCGTCTACGACCAGACGATCTTGAACGACCGTCCGGTCATGTTCCTGGGCATGGGCTCCCCGGGGGCGGGTTCCGAGGCCGACCTGAGCGGGCACGGCAACGGCGGTACCTACGTGGGCGGAACCCCCGGGCTGTCGACCTTGCCCGACGGCGAGAAGGCCGCGGACTTCAACGGCTCCAGCCAGTACCTGACCGTGAAGGCCTCCCCGGCGCTCTCGGTGCCGACCGGCCGGGCGCTGACGATCGAGTCGTGGATCAAGCCGGACACGCTGCAGTTTTCTCATTCCGAGGCCGAGGGCTACGTCTATTGGCTCGGCAAGGGCAACCCGACCAACGGCTACGAGTACGCGAACCGCATGTACTCGCTGTCGAACACGGCGAACCGGCCCAACCGCATCTCCGATTACGACTGGAACACGTCGGGGGGCCTGGGCTCGGGGGCGTACTTCCAGGACACGGTGACGACGACGCAGTGGATCATGGTGACGGACGTCGTCGACATGAACTCCTCGACGATCGCCATCTACAAGAACGGCGTGCTTAGAGGCCGAGTCCCGTTGAGCCAGTACAACGTGACGCCGGGGACGACCTCCTCGCCGTTCAACGTCGGAACGCGCAACTACAACAGCTGGTTCCAGGGCGCCGTCGGCAAGGTGGCCGTTTACGGTTACGTCCTCAGCGACGCGCAGATCGCCAACCACTATAAGGCGATGACGGCCGCGCCGCCGCCTCCGACCGCCTCGGCGCCGGCGATCAGCAACGTGGCGGCCTCGGGACAGACGCAGAACGGGGTGACGATCGGGTGGACGACCGATAAGATCAGCCATTCCCAGGTGGAGTACGGCCCGACGACGAGCTACGGGACGCTGACTCCTCGATCCTCGACGACGGGGACCTCTCACTCGGTCGCGTTGTCGGGCCTGGCCGCCGGCGCGACGTATCATTACCGGGTGAAATCGCTGGACGATACGACCGGCCTGACCGGCGTGTCGGGCGACAACACGTTCGCCACCTTGCCCGCGATCGCGGCGCCGGTGATCAGCAACGTGGCGGCGTCCGGCATCGCGCAAACGGCCGCCAACATCACCTGGACGACCGACAAGGCCAGCCATTCCCAGGTGGAGTACGGCCCGACGACGAGCTACGGCTCGCTGAGCTATCAGTCCTCGGCGACGGGGACCTCGCACTTCATCCCGCTGTCGGGGTTGAGCGCCGGCACGACGTATCATTACCGGGCGAAGTCGCTTGATGACGCGACCGGCCTGACCGGCGTGTCGGGCGACAACACGTTCGCGACCCTTGGGGCCGTGATCTCCTCGGTCATCAGCAACGTGCAGGCGTCGGGCATCACCTCGTCGGCGGCCAACATCACTTGGAACACGACCACGGTCAGTCACTCGCAGGTGGAGTACGGCCTGACGACCGCCTACGGCTCGCAAAGCTACCAGTCGACCGCGACGGGAACCGCGCACTTCATCCCGCTGACGGGCCTGAAATCCGGCACGACGTACCATTACCGCGTGAAGTCGCTGAACAGCGCGACCGGTAAAACGGACGTCTCGGGAGACTACACGTTCAAGACCTCGGGCGCCGGCGCCTGACGAGCGCGCCGCGAAGGAGGGGGGGCCCGCGAGGAGGCCTCCCCTCCGCGCGCCGCGGCGGGCCGGCCGGCGCGAAAAAAGCTAGACTCCTCGCATGCCCGCCAGACGGCACGCGACCCCCGCCTCCCGAGAGACACCCGCTTTGCCCGAGCCGTCGCACGCCGAGCGGGCGCGGACCTTGCTCTCGCTCGGCCGGACGGGCGCCTTGTCGACGCTCTCGGCCCGGCGGCCGGGGTTTCCGTTCGGCTCGGTGATGCCGTACGCCGCCGACGATAAAGGCCGGCCGATTTTGCTGATCAGCGCGATGGCGATGCACACGCAGAACCTGGCGGCGGACGCCCGCGCGAGCCTGCTCGTGACCCAGCTCGACGGCGAAGGCGATCCTCTCGGCGCGGCGCGCGTCACCGTGATGGGCGAGGCCAAGAAGGTCTCGAAGCAGGACGCCGAGCGTTGCCGCGAGCTGTATCTGTCGCGCCACGAGAACGCGCGCTACTGGGCCGGCTTCAGCGATTTTTCGTTGTGGCGTCTGGAGACCGTCGAGGTCTACTTCATCGGCGGCTTCGGCGTGATGGGCTGGGTCTCCGCCGAGGACTACGCCGCCGCCTCCCCCGACCCCCTGGCCGAGGCCGAGTCCCGAATCATCACCCACATGAACGCAGACCACGCGGACGCCCTGCTCCACATCGCCCGCCAGAACGGCCACGCCGCCGACGCCGCGAAAATGATCGCCGTCGACCGCCTAGGCTTCCGCATGCGGCTGACCTCCGGCGACCGCGTCTTCGGCGCCCGCGTCAACTTCCCGAAAGAAGTTCGGACCCTAGAAGAAGCCCGCCAGACCTTCATCGACTTATCCCGTCGCAGCTAGACGGATAGCGATTCCTGCGGAAGGTCGACGCCGGGCGCGGCCGTGAGGACGAAAGCGAGCGGAATCCCCCGGCGGGTCCCGGCCCGCCGCGCAGGAACCCGCCCCCGGATGCCCCGATGTTTGCTTTGTCAAACCTCCTCGGAATTTGCTATATTCAAGTCTCCTATGTCGACGAAAACCTACCTACCGGAACACTCCTCCCTCGAAAGCGGGCGGAAGTGGTATCACGTGGACGCTGACGGAAAGGTCCTGGGCCGCATGGCGACCCGGATCGCCTCGTTGTTGATCGGAAAGACGAAGCGCTACTACACCCCTTCGATGGACTGCGGGGACTTCGTGGTGGTGACGAACGCCTCGCGGTTGAAGCTCACGGGCAACAAGATCGAGCAGAAGACCTATTTCCGCCATTCGGGCTACGCGGACGGATTGAAGGTCATCCCGGTCAAGCGGCAGATGGAAAACGACCCGACGAAGGTCATCCGCCTCGCGGTGCGCCGAATGCTCGACGACAACCGCCTGCGCGACAAGCGCCTGCGCCGGCTGAAGATCTACCGCGGCGCCGAGCACGACTTCAAGGACAGGAAGATGGAGAGCCTCAATGGCTAAGGATATCGACACGATACTCGCGACCGGGCGCCGCAAGACGTCCGTCGCTCAAGTCCGCCTGGTGCCGAACGGCGCCGGACGCGTTTTCGTCAACACGAAGCCGATCGAGGAGTATTTCAAGGGCCTGGACTTTAAGAGGTCCGACGCCTCGGCCCCGCTGAAGTTCGCCGAGACCGGCGCCTCGTTCGACTGCTACGCGAAGGTCGTCGGCGGCGGCATCACCGGCCAGTCCGGGGCCGTCCGGCACGCGCTCGCGCGCGCGCTCGCGAAGCTCGACGACAAGACGAAGAAGGCGATGCGACGCGAGGGCTTCCTGACCCGCGACGACCGCATGGTCGAGCGCAAGAAGCCCGGCCAGCCGAAAGCTCGCCGCCGCTTCCAGTACTCGAAGCGCTGAGCCGTTTCCGAATCCAAAGAGAGGACGCGAATCCGGCTCAGCCCGGGTTCGCGTCTTCCTTTATATAGGGGCTCGTCGAGCGAGAAAATGGCAACCGAAAGAGTTAAGATACGGGGCCTTGTCAGGGGCCCGGGGTGGGCCTTCCTGGCCTGGGGCGTTCTCGTGCTCGCGAAGGGGATCTACGATCTCTTCCGGGGCGAGCCGGACGCAAACCTGTACAGCTCCAGGCCGTGGGAGTTCATCAGCCGCGAGGCGTGGCTGCGCTACGCCGCCTTCGAGGCCGTCTACGGCGCCTGCTGCCTGGCCCTGTCGGGGCTGCTGTTCGGCTACGCGCGCCGCCTGCCCGAGACGATCGAGCGCGAGCGCCGGCCGGCGATCGACCCGTTTTAAGTGCGTTCAAGGGGGAAGCCATGATTCCTAAGCCTTCATCGAAGCTGACCGGCCTGCCGCCATATATCTTTGTCAAGCTGAACCAGATCAAGGACAAGGCCCGCGCGGCGGGGCGGGATCTGATCGACCTCAGCATGGGCAACCCCGACCGCCCGACCCCGGACCACGTCGTCGAGGCCCTCTGCCGCGCCGCGCGCGAGGACAAATCCACGCACCGCTACCCGCAGACGCGCGGCCTGCCGGAGTTCCGCCGCGCGGTCGCCGCGTTCTACAAGAACCGCTTCGACGTCGACCTCGACCCCGAGACCGAGATCGTCCCGCTGATCGGCTCCAAGGAAGGCCTGGCCCATCTCTGCATGGCGTACCTCGGGCCGAAGGACGCGGCCCTCGTTCCGAGCCCGTGCTACCCGGTCCATTTCAACGGTCCTTTCCTGGCCGGCTCCAAGTCGGAGCTGATGCCCCTGACCGAGGAGAATAAGTTCCTGCCGGACCTGGGCAAGATCTCCGCGGCCGCCGCGCGGCGCTCGCGCTTCATGATCCTGAACTACCCGAACAACCCGACCGGGGCGGTGGTCGAGGACGACTCCTTGTTCAAGGAGGCGCTGAAGTTCGCGAAGCGCCACGAGATGTTCGTGCTGCACGACAACGCCTACTCCGAGATCGCCTTCGACGGCTACCGGGCCCCGTCGTTCCTTCAGGTCCCCGGCTCCAAGAAGCTGGGCGTCGAGTTCCACTCGCTGTCGAAGAGCTACTCGATGGCCGGCTGGCGGATCGCGTTCGCGGTCGGCAACGCCGAGATCATCCAGGCCCTGACCAAGCTCAAGTCGCACCTCGACTACGGCGCGCCGGGCTTCGTGCAGAAGGCGGCCGTCGAGGCGCTGAACGGCCCGCAGGACTGCGTGCGCGAGATCACCGAGGTGTACCGCCGCCGGCGCGACGTGCTCTGCGAGTCGCTGAACGCGGCCGGCTGGGCCGTCGAGAAACCGAAGGCGGCGATGTACCTCTGGGCGCGCCTGCCCGCGGCGTGGCGGCGCAAGGGCTCGATGGCCTTCGCCGAGAAGCTGATCATGCAGGCCGGCGTCGCCGTCACCCCGGGCATCGGCTTCGGCCCCGACGGCGAGGGCTACGTGCGCTTCGCGTTCGTCGAGAACGAGGACAAGATCCGCGAGGCGGTCCGCCGCATCGGCGCGTTCCTCGGCACGGCCCCGGCCGCCGCGCCGGCCGCCCGGCCCGCGGTCCTGGTCCACTGACCTTGCTGCGGGTCGGCTGCTCCGGTTTTCCTATCAACCAGGAGCAGTACTTTAAAACCTTTCCGGCCGTCGAGCTCAACTCGACGTTCTACAATCTGCCGCGCTTGGCGACGGCCGAGGGCTGGCGGGCTAAGGCTCCCCCGGGCTTCACGTTCGCGGTGAAGGCCTGGCAGCTCGTCACGCACGACCCCGGCAGCCCGACCTACGACAAGCTGACTCGCCCGATCCCCAAGAACCGCGCGGCCTGGTACGGGCTGTTCAAGGACACGGCCGAGGTGACCGAGGCCTGGGAGAAGACGCGCGAGGTCGCCGAGGCGGTCAAGGCCTCGTTCATCCTGTTCCAGACCCCGCCGAACTTCTACTTCAACCAGGATCACGCCGGGAACCTGAAGCGCTTCTTCAAGCGGATCAGGCGCGGCGAGTGGCTGCTGGCCTGGGAACCGCGCGGCGATTGGGAGCCGGGGATGGTCAAGCGGCTGTGCGAGGAGCTGGACCTGCTGCACGCCGTCGACCCGCTGAAGGAGCCGTCGCAGCGCGGGCGCGTGAAGTACTACCGGATGCACGGCGCCTACCTCGGCCGGCGCATCGACTACAACCACGCCTACACCGACGCGGAGATTTTGAAGCTGGTCGGCCTCGTCGAGGGCCAGGACGCCTACGTCTTCTTCAACAACCGCGCGATGCTCGACGACGCGCGCCGCTTCCAGGCTCGGGCCCTGAGTCCGCTGCGCCTGGCGCCGAAGGGGACGATCTTCGGTCCCGGGGTCCGGCCGTACCGCGGGGGGCTCGCGTGAGGACGGTTGTTTTCGATATGGACGGGGTCATCGTCGACAGCGAGCGGCATTGGAAGGGAATCGAGCCCGCCTTGCTGGAGAGCCTCGCTCCGGACTGGAAGCGAAAAAGCTACCGGCGCCTGATCGGGTGCAGCATCCAGGACATCCACGCGCTTTTGACCGCGGAGCACGGGCTCGCGATGGGCTGGGACGACTTTATCGCGGCCTACGACAAGCTGGCCGACGAGATCTACGGGCGCAAGGTCGAGCTTCTGCCCGGGTTCCGGGGGCTGCTCGCCGCCCTCGCCGGCGCGAAGGCGACGGTCGGCTTGGCCTCCTCGGCCCCGCGGCGTTGGATCGACCTCGTGGTCGGCCGCTTCGGCCTGCGCCCGGCCTTCGCCGCGATCGTCAGCGCGGACGAGCTGGGCGGGCGCGGCAAGCCCGACCCCGGGATCTACCTCGCCGCCGCGCGGGCCTTGAGCGCCGCGCCCGCGGACTGCGTCGCGATCGAGGACGCCGAGAACGGCATCCTCGCCGCCAAGCGCGCCGGCATGCTCTGCGTGGCGCTCGCGAACGGCTTCAGCCACGAGCAGGACCTCTCCTCCGCCGATCTGATCGTCCGCTCGCTGGCCGAGCTGACCCCCGCGCGCCTGCAGTCCCTCGAGCCGGCCAAGAAAACGGCGTGAGCTCCGGACTTCTGCTTCTCGTCCTGGCCTCGGCCTTCATCCACGCGGGCTGGAACTTCACGGCCCGCAAGGTCTTGGGCAACCTGCCCGTGTACTGGCTCGGTCTCTGCCTCGCGGGCCTCGTCGGCGGCCCGTTCGCCTGCCTCGCCGCGACCGGCGCCGCGCTGCGGGAGGGCCTGCCGTTCATGCTCGCGACCGGCGTGATCAACGCCCTCTACTTCGCCGTCCTGGCCAAGGCGTACGAGACGGGCGAGATCGCGCTGGTCTACCCGATCGCCCGCGGCTTCGGCTTGGCCTGCACGGTGGGGCTCGCGGCGGCTTTCTTGGGCGAGCGTCTTTCCGCCGCCGGCGCGGCGGGCCTGGCCGCCGTCGGGACGGGTATCGTGCTGCTTGGCGCGCGCGCCCGGCCGGCTACGTGGTCGCCGCGAGGGAGTTCTCGGTCGTCATCGGCGCCGCGCTCGGCCTGCTCTTCCTGGGCGAGACGCTGACCTTGGCCTCCGGCCTGGGCCTCGCCGCCGTCACCTGCGGCCTCGTCCTGATCCGCCTGGCCTGAATTTACGACGCATGTATTGATTTCAATCCTGACTGCTGTTATACTTCCTTCGAGGACCGTTCCTGTTCCCCGATGACAACGAGACTTAAGGTCATATTGGAGAAAGAAGCGGACGGCGGCTATTCCGCGTATGTGCCGGCCTTGCCTGGCTGCGCGAGCCAGGGCGATACTGAAAGTGAAGCTCTGGCCAACATACGTGAAGCCGCCGAGCTGTACGTCGAGAGTTTGAAGGACGATGGTCTGCCGGTCCCCAAGGATCACGGCATTTCCATCAAAGAAGTAGAATTCACGGCGTGAGCCGCCTGCCTCAACTTCCCGGACAGCGCGTCGTGCGCGCGTTGGAGCGCGCTGATTTCATCCTCGTCCGCCAGAAAGGCTCGCACGTCCTCCTCCGCCACAGGACGGATTTCTCGCGCCGTTGCGTCGTTCCGCTCCACGGAGGCAAGCCCGTGAAGCCCGGAACCCAGGCCATTCTCCGCGGCGCGAAGATCGGGCTGGACGAGTTCCTTTCCCTTGTTTGAGCGACGGGTGTCGACGCAATAGTCGCGTTCCGGCCTAAAGCGGGTTCGAAATTCGCTAGAATCCAGCCGCTCGGACTTTCCCATGTGCGGCATCTGCGGGACGTTGAGCCTGGACCTCGGCGCGGCCGATAGGCGCGCGGCCGAGGCGATGTCGGCGGCGCTGGTCCATCGCGGGCCCGACGACGCGGGGCTGCACGTCGACGGGGCGGCCGCGCTGGGCTTCCGGCGCCTGTCGATCCTCGACCTCGGCGGCGGGCATCAGCCGATGCTCTCCGAGGACGGGCTCGTCGCGGTCGTCTTCAACGGCGAGATCTACAACCATCCCGCGCTCAAGGCCCGGCTCGAGGCCGACGGCGTCGTCTACCGGACCCGTTCCGACACCGAGACCATCCTCCAGTTGTACCTGCGCGAGGGCGCGAGGTGCGTCTCGCGCCTGGAGGGGATGTTCGCGTTCGCGGTCTGGGACGCGCGCGAGCGGCGCCTGCTCCTGGCGCGCGACCGGCTCGGGATCAAGCCGCTGTACTACTCCGTCGAGGGGGGGCGCCTGGCCTTCGCCTCCGAGCTCCGGGCGCTCGCGCGCGCGGGGATAAGCCGCGAGCCCGACCCGCTCGCCTTCTGGGACTATCTCAACTACGGCTACGTGCACGCGCCGCGGACCATGCTCGCCTCGGCGCGCCGTCTGCCGCCCGGCCATTGCCTGGTGGCGGACGCCTCGGGAGTGCCGGTCCGCCGCTACTACGCCTTGCCGGGGGAAAACGGCGGCGCGCCGCAGGACTGGGACGGCGGCGATCCGCTCGCGGAGCTGGAGCGCCGGCTCTCGGCCGCGGTCAAAAGCCACCTGCTCTCGGACGTGCCGGTCGGGGCGTTCTTGTCCGGGGGCCTCGACTCCAGCCTCATCGTCGCGCTGATGGCGCGCGAGCTGCCGAAGGTCCGCACGTTCACGATCGGCTTCTCGGGCGCGCGCGGGGGCGTCGACGAGTCCGCGTGGGCGCGCAAGGTCGCCCGCCGTCTGGGGACCGACCACCACGAGCTGATTTTGCCGGCCGACGTGCTCGACCGGGTCGAGGATCTGGCGGCCTGCCTCGACGAGCCGCTGGCGGACTCGGCGCTGCTGCCGACCTACCTGCTGTCGCGCTTCGCGCGCGAGTCGGTCAAGGTGGTGCTGACCGGCGAGGGGGCCGACGAGCTGTTCGCGGGCTACGACCGCTACAAGGCGGCCTACGTCTCGGAGCTGATCGAGGCCTTGCCGGAGCCGTTCCGACCCGCGGCGGCGGGGCTCGCGCGCGGGCTCGGCCGCGGAAGGGCTTTCTCCCGCGTGCCCCTGCGCGGCGCCTCGGACTGGGCGGAGGCGACGCGCCACGGCCGGGCGGCCGAGATGAAGTCTTACCTAAGCCCGCGGGCTCTCGAGGCCGTCGACGCCCCGTGGAACGAGTGGATCGGCGCCTTGCCGGGGCTCAAGGGCCTCAACGGCGCGCTGGCCGCCGATCTGCGCACCGTCCTGGCCGAATGCCTGCTGATGAAGGTCGACAAGGCCGGGATGCGGGCCTCGCTCGAGGCGCGCGTGCCGTTTCTCGACCGGAGCGTGGTGGAGCTCGCGCTCTCGCTCGGGGCCGGCGAGAAGATCCGCTTCTTCAAGGGTAAGGCCCTGCTCCGCCGCCTCGCGCGCCGGCATCTGCCGGCGGACGTCGTCTGGAGGCGCAAGCACGGCTTCGTCGTGCCGTGGGAGGACTGGGTCCGGCGGTCTCCCGCGATCGAGGCCGCGCTGCGCTCGGACGCCCTGAGGGCCTGCGGGCTCGTCGAGACCGACCTCGCCCTCAAGTCCCTCGCCGACCTGCGCGAGGGCTCCCCGCACGTGGACGCCGGGCTCCTGTTCCGCTTCGCGGTTTTCGCCCTCTGGCTCGACGGCCTTAAGTAGCCTCCGCGCGCCGTCAATTTGCTATCGTTTTCGTCATCGTGAGAGAGATCGGCGTCGCCTTGGTCGGCCTGGGCAACGTCGGCCGGGCCGCCGCCCGGCTGATCCAGGCCAACGACGAGACCTTCCGCCGCCGGCTCGGGGCCGGGGTCCGGCTGCGCTGGATCTGCGACCGGCGCCCCGCCAAGAAGCTGGCCGCGCTGCGCCTACGCCGCGGCTTCAAGGTCACCACCGACCCCGACGACGTGCTGGCCGATCCCTCGGTCCAGGTCGTGATCGAGCTGATCGGCGGCGAGAACGAGGCGCGGCGCCTGGTGCTCGGCGCGCTGCGCGCCGGCAAGCACGTCGTCACCGCGAACAAGCTGCTGCTGAGCCGGCGCTGGGAGGAGGTCTTCCGCGCCGCCTCGGCCGCCGGACGCAGCGTGCTCTACGAGGCCTCGGTCGCCGGCGGCATCCCGGTGCTGCGCGCGGTCCACGAGAGCCTGGTCGCGAACCGGCTCACCGGGCTGACGGGCATCCTCAACGGCACGACGAACTACATCCTCTCGCGGATGGCCCACGACGGTCTGGAGCGCGCGGCGGCCTTGGCCGAGGCTCAGCGCCTCGGCATGGCCGAGCGCGACCCGTACCTGGACGTCTCGGGCTGGGACACCGCGCATAAGCTCTCGATACTCGCTTCATTGATGACCGGGGCCTGGGTCCGGCCCGAGGGCGTCCACCGCGAGGGCATCGAGGGCGTCGAGCGTCAGGACGTCGACTTCGCGATCAAGCACTTCAAGCGCACCGTGCGCCTTCTGGGCATCGTCCGCGTCGACGCGGACGGCGGCCTCGAGGCGCGCGTGCATCCCGCGCTCGTGCCGCTCGAGCATCCGCTCGCGGCCGTGCACGCGGGCTACAACGGGGTCCAGGTAGAGACGTCGGCGGCCGGCGACCTGATGTTCTTCGGCCGCGGCGCGGGTCCCGAGCCCGCCGCGAGCGCCGTCGTGGGGGACCTGTTCGCGGTCTGCCGGGAGATCCTCGGAGAGAAGCGCCCGGCGCTCGCCGACGCGCTGTGGCCCGGCGCGGCGAAGCCGCGGCTCGCGCCGATGTCCGGCGTCGTCAGCGCGCAGTATCTGCGCTTCGAGGCCGCCGACCAGCCGGGCGTTCTCTCGTCGCTGACCGGCGCGCTCGGGGCCTGCGGCGTGTCGATCGCCCAGCTCGTGCAGCGCCCGGCGAAGCCGGGGCGGGCGACGATCGTGATCGAGACTCATCCGGCGCGCGAGAGCGAGGTCGACCGAGCCTTGGCCCGCATACGCGCGCTGAAGATCACCAGGGGCCGGGCGATCCGGCTGAGGATGCACGCATGAAGACTCTTTCGCGCAACGGAAAATCGTCGGCGTTCAACCCCGGAGGCGTCAAGCAGGGGATCATCGCGCGCTTCCGCGGACGCCTGCCGGTCCAGGACAAGACGCCGATCGTCACCTTGCTGGAGGGCGACACGCCCCTGATCCCGGCGGACCGCCTGGCGCGTCACGCCGGCCTTCCGGAGGGGGTGCTGTACCTCAAGGTCGAGGGGGCCAACCCGACCGGCTCGTTCAAGGACCGCGGCATGACCGTCGCGATGTCCAAGGCCTTGGAGATGGGCGCGCGCACCGTCATCTGCGCCTCGACCGGCAACACCGCGGCCTCGGCGGCCGCGTACGCGGCGCGGGGCGGCCTGCGCTGCATCGTCGTCCTGCCGGCGGGCGCGGTCGCGCTCGGCAAGCTCGCGCAGGCTCTGACGCACGGGGCCGAGGTCATCGCCGTGCGCGGGGGCTTCGATGAAGCCTTGGAGCTCGTGCGCGAGGCGTCCTCGCGGCTCGGCCTGACCGTCGTGAACTCGCTGAACCCGAATCGCCTTGAGGGCCAGAAAACGGCCGCGTTCGAGATCGTCGAGCGCATCGGCTACCCGACCTTCCAGTTCATGCCGGTCGGCAACGCCGGCAACATCACCTCGTACTGGAAGGGCTACAAGGAGTGGGCCGGGAAGTTCCGCGTCGCCTTGCCGCGTATGATGGGCTTCCAAGCCAAGGGCGCGGCGCCGCTCGTGACCGGCAAGCCCGTCTCGAACCCGAAGACGGTCGCGACGGCGATACGGATCGGCAACCCGGTCTCCTGGCAAGGCGCGATCGCGGCGCGCGACGAGTCGAAGGGCCAGATCGGAGCGGTCACGGACAACGAGATCCTGGAGGCTTACGCGCTGGTCTCGAGGATCGAGGGCGTATTCTGCGAGCCCTCGAGCGCGGCCGGCATCGCGGGCTTGCTCAAGCTCGGCAAGAAGGGCTTTTTCGAGGACTCGCTGCGGCGCATGAAGGCCGAGGAGCTGAAGGTCGTCTGCGTGCTGACGGGCCACGGCTTGAAGGATCCCGAACGGCCGCTGAAGATGCGCTTCAAGTGGCGGACGATCCCGCCCGCGCTGAAGGCCCTCGAGAAGCTCCTGTAATACCGGGCGCTCCCGCATGGCGGCGAAGAAAGTCAAAGTCCGCGTTCCGGCCTCCTCGGGCAACCTGGGGCCGGGCTTCGACGTGCTCGGGGCCGCTCTCGGCCTCTACAACGAGCTCGAGGTCGAGCTCGGCGGGCGCGTCGTCTCGGGCCGGGTCGAGGGCGAGGGCGCGGGGTCTCTGGGAGGCCGGACCAAGGATCTCGTTACCGAGATTCTAACGCGGCGCCTAGGCGCGCGGGGTTTCAGGCTGAGCGCCGTCAACGGCATACCGCTGGGGCGGGGCTTGGGCTCGAGCGCGGCGGCCCGCCTCGCGGCGCATGCGGCCGCCGGGGCCCTTCTCGGGCGGCCCCCGCGCGAGGCGCTCGACCTGGCCTCGGCGGACGAGGGGCATCCCGACAACGCGGCCGCGTCGTACTACGGCGGACTGTGCGCCGGCCTTCCGGGCCGGGCGCTCGAGGTGTTCCATTGGCCGATGCCTCGCGAGCTCTCGGCGGTTCTCGCCGTGCCGGATTTCGAGCTTAAGACCTCGGTCGCGCGCAAGGCTTTGCCGCGCGCGATTCCGAGAGGAGACGCGGTCGCGAACCTGGCCGGGACCGCGGGCGTGATCGGCGCCGTGCTGCAGAGGCGCTACGGGGCTCTGGCCGCGGCGATGCGCGACCGGCTGCACCAGCCGTACCGCGCGCCTCTCGTGCCCGGACTGGAGGCCGCGATCGAGGCTGCGCTGAACGCGGGCGCCCTCGGGGCCTGCCTTTCCGGGGCCGGGCCCTCCGTGCTGGCGATCGTCGGTCCCGGCGCGGACGGCGTACGCGTCGGCTCCTCCATGGTACGGGCCTTGAAGGCGCGCGGGACCCGCAGTCTGTTCCTCTTGGCGCCGTTCGATAACCGCGGCCTTCGCTTGGAGACACGATGAGCCCTTCGGCCGGCGACGTCCTGGTGATGAAGTTCGGCGGGACCTCGGTCGCCGATCCCGAGAAGATACAGCGCGCCGCCGAGCGCGCGATCGCGGCGCGCCGCCGCGGGAAGGGGGTCGTGGTCGTCGTCTCGGCCCCGGGGGACATGACCGACGAGCTGATCGCGCTCGCGCACCGCGTGGGCCCGGAGCCCGACGCCCGCGAGCTTGACATGCTGCTCGCGACCGGCGAGCAGGTCTCGATCGCGCTGTTCGCGATGGCGGTCAAGGCGCGCGGCGTGGACGCCGTGAGCCTGACCGGGCCGATGGCCGGCATCGAGGCCGAGGAGAAGCACGCCTCGGCGCGGATCATCCGGATACGCCCCGAGAAGATACGCGCGCACCTCGCCGCGGGGCGCATCGTCGCGGTCGCGGGCTTCCAGGGCGCGACCCCCAAGGCCGAGATCGCGACCTTGGGCCGCGGGGGCTCCGACCTCAGCGCGGTCGCCTTGGCCGCCGCTCTCAAGGCCCGCGAGTGCGAGATCTACACCGACGTGAAGGGCGTCTACACCGCCGACCCGCGCATCGTGCCGGAGGCGCGGCTCTTGCCGCGGATCTCCTGCGACGAGATGCTAGAGCTCGCGTCCTCGGGCGCGCAGGTCATGCAGCCGCGCTCGATCGAGGTCGCGCGGCGCTACAAGGTGAGGGTCCATGTCCGGTCCGCGTTCTCGTTCGAGTCCGGGACCTGGATCGAGGGGGAGGCTAAAATGGAGCAAGCGTCGATTTCGAGCCTCGCGTTGGACAAGGGGGAAGTGCGCCTGACCGTGGTCGGCGTGCCGGACCGCCCCGGGGCGGCGTCGAG
Organism: uncultured Elusimicrobia bacterium; assembly: GCA_964566245.1. GTDB lineage: Bacteria > Elusimicrobiota > Elusimicrobia > CAZMIB01 > CAZMIB01 > CAZMIB01. The sequence goes on from CAZMIB010000016.1 coordinate 28,112, forward strand.
GATACTCTCCGAGCTCTCGAAGAAGGACATCCCGGTCGACATGATCGTCCAGGCCTCCGCGATCGAGGGCGGGGTCAATCACATCTCGCTGATGACGCCCCGCGCCTCCTCGGTCAAGGCCCGCAAGGCTCTCGACGAGGCCGCGCGCCTGGTCGGGGCCCGCCGCGTCGACGTCGACGACCGGGTCGCGAAAGTGTCGGTGATCGGGACCGGCTTCCGCCAGCACAGCTGGGTCGCCGCGCGGACCTTCGAGACCTTGGCCCGCGAGCGGATCAACCTGCAGATGATCCTGACCTCGGACCTGCGCATCTCGGTGGTGGTCGCGCTTTCGGACGGCGAGCGCAGCCTGAGGGCGCTGCACAAGGCCTTCGGGCTCTCGCGCCGCCGCAAGGCGGGGGCGCTGGCCGCGGCCTGAGCTCCGGAAAGGATCGACGATCATGAACGTCAAACGCCTGCTTCTCGCCGCGCTCCTCGTCGGCCGGGCGGCCGCGGCCCTGGCCGCGCTGCATACGGTCGCGATCTACCACACCTCGGACGTTCACGGCCAGTTCGCGAGCCGGCCGGCGCGCTGGAACAAAGCCGACCCGGAGCGCAAGGTCGGCGGCTACGCGGCGCTCGCGGCGCTGCTTTCGAAGGAGACGACGCCGTACCTGCTGCTCGACTCCGGGGACATCTTCCAGGGGACGCCGGAGGGGAACCTGACGCGCGGCGACGCCTCGATCGCGCTGATGAACGCCCTCGGCTACAAGGCGATGGCGGTCGGCAACCACGAGTACGACTACGGCGAGCCGAACCTCGAGCGCCTGGCCGGCGAGGCCAAGTTCCCGTTCCTGGGCGCCAACATTTACCGCAAGGCGGACGGGGAGCGCGTCGCGTACGCGAAGCCGACCGCCCGCTTCGAGATCGGCGGCGTCTCGTTCGGCGTCGTCGGGCTCGCGACGCGCAAGACCTCTCATTCGACCTTGCCCGCGAACGTCAAGCACCTGCGTTTCGCCGACGAGGCGAGCGAGGCGCGCGGCTTCGCGGAGCATCTGCGCCGCGACGGCGCCGAGGTCGTGATCGCGCTGACGCATTGCGGCCTGGCCGAGAGCCTCGCGACGCGGCTCGTCGACCCCTCGACCTTCGTTCCGACGGCCGCCGACCTGCGCTACCGCGGGGACCTCGCGATCGCGCGCGCCGCTCCCGTCGACCTGGTCCTGGGCGGCCATCTGCACACCGGGCTCCTGAGGCCGTGGAAGGATCCGGTGAGCGGGGTGACGATCGCGCAGAGCTTCGTCGGCTTGACCGTCGTCACGCGCCTCGAGCTGACCTACGACGACGAGGCCAAGAAGATCGTCTCGCTCGACGGCCGGCTGATCGATCTATGGGTCGACCAGAACGGCGAGGATCCCAAGGTCGCCGCGCTGATCAAGGAGTACTCCGACAAGGTCGGCGCCGCGCTCGACAAGCCGGCCGGCGAGGCGGCGGCCGACATGCCGCGTTTCGACCAGGGCTTGGACTCGCCGATCGGCGACTGGATGACCGACGTGATGCGCGCCGCCGCGAGCGCCGATATCGCGATCCAGAACTCGTTCGGGATACGCGCCGACCTGAGGCGCGGACCGGTGACCTTGAGGCAGATCTATGAGGTCATGCCGTTCGACAACACCTTGGTTATCGTCTCGATGAAGGGCTCCGAGGTCGAGCGCCTGATCCGGGACAACCTGCTCGGCGCGCGGACCGCGATGCAGGTCTCGGGCCTGCGCGTGAGCTACCGCCTCGGCGCGGATAAGGACCGTCCGCTTTGGGTGAAGATCGCGAAGGACGGCCGCGCCCTGGACGCTCGGAAAACCTACAAGGTCGCGACGAACAATTATCTCGCCGGAGGCGGCTCGGGGGCGCAGGCGATGCGCAAGGCCAGGAAGACGGACACCGGCCGCAACGTCCGCGACTTGCTGATCGAGGACTTCAAGCTCCATTCCCCGGTCCAGCCGCCGCCGACCGGGCGCTTCGAGCTGCTGCCATGACGGAGGATTTGAGCCCCGAGGAGCTGCGGCGCTACGCGCGCCAGCTCGCCTTGCCGGGGGTCGGCCCCGAGGGCCAGGCCAAGCTCAAGCGGGCCGGCGTCCTCATCGTAGGGGCCGGAGGCCTCGGCTCGCCGGCCGCGCTTTACCTCGCGGCCGCGGGGGTCGGGCGGATCGGGCTCGTCGACGACGACGCGGTCGATCTTTCGAACCTTCAGCGGCAGATACTCTATTCCGCCGCCGAGGCCGGGCGGCCGAAGCTCGACTGCGCCCGCGAGCGGCTGCTGGGGCTCAACCCCGCGATCGAGGTGGAGCCTCACCCGCTCCGCCTGGATTCGGCCAACGCCGCGCCGCTGATCGAGCGCTACGACGTCGTCCTCGACGGGACCGACAGCCTGGGCTCGCGCTACGCGGTCAACGACGCCTGCGTGCGCGCCGGCAAGCCCAACGTCCATGCCTCGCTTTTCCGCTTCCAGGCCCGCCTGTGGCCCTACTGGGCCGGGCGCGGACCGTGCTACTGCTGCGTCCGGCCCGGGCCTCAGGAGGAGGCGGCGAGCTGCGAGGAGGCCGGGGTGCTCGGCGCGGTGGCCGGAGCGCTGGGGACCCTCCAGGCCGTCGAGGCGCTCAAGCTCGTTCTCGGGCTCGGCGAGCCGCTGGTCGGCCGGCTGCTGCTTTTCGACGGGCTCCGCATGAGCTGGAAGAGCTTGGCCGTGAGGCGCGATCCCGCGTGCGCGGCTTGCGGCTCCCGCGCCGAGGCCGCGCCCGTATCCGCCGTGCGCGTCGGGACGGGCGCTCCCCTGTCGATCTCCCCCGATGAGCTGAAGG
>CAZMIB010000017.1:0-30262 GCA_964566245.1 uncultured Elusimicrobia bacterium
TGTAGCCGGCCTGCGCGCCATAGGCGTGGCGGATCAGCCGGTGATGGTCGACGGAGGAGCCGCGCGGATTGGGCGGCGGCGCCTGGTCCACCACGCGGACGGAATAGCCCTCGCGCCGCAGGGCCCAGGCCGTGCAGAGCCCCATGATCCCGGCCCCCAGGACGAGCGCAGTCGGTCGCGTTTCCCTGCCCCCATCCTGCCCGAACATGATGCGACCCTCTCCTTTGTTGGAGATCACGCGGAAGGAGGTGCCCGAGGGGTGGTTGTTCGGGGTCGTCGTGCGTGACGAGAGCAACGGCACCGAGAGCCGGCACTCCGTGTCGCTGTCCAAAAAGGACGGCTTGAGACTGTGCGGAGGGAGCGAGATTCCCCCGGAGGAGCTGGTTCGGCGCGCCTTCGTTTTCCTCCTTGAGCGCGAGCCCAAGGAGAGCATCCTCCGCGTCTTCGACCTGACCGTGATCTCGCGTTATTTTCCCGAGTTCGAGGCGGCCATCCTGAGAAGCCTGAATGCCGGCGAGCCGCCTTCGCCCTGAAGAGTAAAAGATTCAAGGTATGACACCACCGCAGGCGCCGCTCGATAGGGAGAAGGCGTTTCATCTTTGCTTTTTCGGGCTTTTCGCCTTTTTCATCTACCAGCTCTTCCTTTTGGCGACGCCGTTCCTTCCGGCCCTTCTAGGGGCGTTCCTCCTGGCCTTGGCCTTCTACCCGTTGCATGAGCGGCTGAGGGCCTTGCGCATGGCCCCCAGCGCGACGGCGCTGGCCTCCACGGCCGCGGCGCTTTTGGCGGTGGTCCTGCCGTTCGCCGGGGTGGCCTGGCTCGCGCTGCGGGAATCGGGGCGGCTGGTGCCGGCCGCGGCCGCCTTCCTGGACGGCCTCCGGACTTTGGATCTGGACTCGCTGCGCGCCGCGCTGCCCGGGGCCCTCGCCGCGCCGATCGACGCGGGGCTGGACTTCCTGCAGGCCCTGCACATCGACCTGAACCAGGTCATCCTGGACAACGCGGCCGCGCTGGGACAGGCCATCGCCTCCTGGGGCGCCTTCGCGGCGCGCAACGCTCTGCTGACCCTTTTCAACGGGCTCATCCTGTCCATAGCCCTGTTCTTCGCGTTCCGCGACGGCGAGCGCGCGGCGAGCCGGGCGCTGGAACTGGTGCCGATGCGCTCCCGCCACAAGGAGACGCTGACGCGCCGGGTGCACGACACCTTGATCGCCGTCCTGCTCGGCGTGCTCGCCACCGCGGTCCTTCAAGGCTTGACCGCGATGATCGGCTACCGGCTGGCGGGGCTCAGGATCCCGGCCTTGCTCGGGCTGGCGACCGGCATGGCCTCGTTGCTCGGGACCACGATGATCGTCACCGTGCCGGTCGCGCTGTCGGTGCTGCGCGAGGACGCCGGCCGGGGCTTCTTCCTGATCGCCTGGTCCGCGCTCGTGGTCGGGATGCTGGACCACTTCGTCAAGGTGCTGGTGATCGGCGCGCGGGCCCGCCTGCCGCTGGTGCTGATCTTCATCAGCGTGCTCGGGGGGCTCAAGACCTACGGCTTCCTCGGCTTCCTGCTCGGCCCGATGCTGGTCGCCTGCTTCCTGACGATCGCCGCGATCTACCGGGAGGATTTCCGCCCATGATGGAGCTCGCGGGTCCGCTGCTGATCTCGCTGGGGCTGCTGCTGCTGAACGGCTTCTTCGTGCTCGCCGAGTACGCGATCATCAAGGTGCGCGCGAGCCGCGTCGAGGAGCTGGCGCGCAAGGGCAGCCACACCGCCGCCTTGGTGCGGCAGATCACCAAGCGCCTCGACGCCTACCTGTCCGCCATCCAGCTCGGCATGACGATGTCCAGCCTCGGCATCGGTTGGATCGGCGAGCCCGCCGCGGCGCGCCTTTTGGCCCCGGCGGCGCGCGCCCTGCCCTGGGTCAGCGGCCCGCGCGCGGCCTATACCGTGTCGTTCGGCGCGGCCTTCGCGATGATCACCTTCCTGCACGTCGTCGTCGGCGAGCTGGTCCCGAAGCGCATGGCGATACGCAACCCGACCCGCTCGGCCTTGATCGCGGCCGCCCCGCTCAGCGTGGTCTACCGCCTGTTCTACGTGCCGATGGCGATCCTCACCTGGTCCTCGAACGCCTTGCTGCGCGTCTTGAGCCGCCGCGGCTCCGAGGAAAGCGAGCTGGAGCACTCCGAGGAGGAGCTGAAAATCCTGCTGGCCTACTCGCAGGAGCGCGGGGCGATACCGTTGACCCGCCTGCTCCTGTTCGAGAACCTGTTCGACTTCGGCGGGACCATGGTGCGGGACGTGATGACCCCGGGCGCGGCCGCCGCCTGCCTGAGCCTCGAAAGATCCTGGGAGGAGAACCTGGCCGTGATACGCGCGCGGCGGCACACGCGCTACCCGTTGGTCGGCAAGGACCTCGGCGACCTCAAGGGCTTCGTGCATCTCAAGGACCTGGTGCTCGCCGAGGCGAGCGGGGCCCCGAACCTCGCGGCTCTGCGGCGCGAGCCGGCCTTCGTCGGCGAGGGCGCGGCGCTGGAGCGCGCCTTGGCCGAGCTCAGGCAGAAGCGCGCGCATATGGCCTTCGTCAGGAACAAGACCGGCCAGGTGACCGGGCTGATCACGCTGGAGGACATCCTCGAGGAACTGGTCGGCGAAATCCACGACGAGTTCGAGTCCGCCCCGACGGGCTCGCTGTCGGAGGTCGTGGTCGACGAGGCGATCGAGATGGGCCTGGCCGCCAAGGACAAAAGCGAGGCCCTGCGCTGGATGCTCAAGCGCCTGACCGCGGCCCGGCCGGAGGTGGACTTCCGCGAGGCCTGGGACCTGATCTGGAAGCGAGAGACGGCCCTGACCTCGGCCGTCGGCGGCGGCGTGGCCCTGCCGCACGGCCGCCTGCCGTCCTTGTCGCGGCCGATGGTCGCGCTCGCGCGCGCGCCGGAGGGCATCGACTTCGACGCGATCGACAAGAAGCCGGTGAAGCTGATCTTCATGATCCTGACGCCCCTGCGCGAGCCGGGGGCCCAACTGCGCCTGTTGGCCAAGGTCGCGACCTTGGCCTCGCACGACACCTTCCGCCGGAACCTCATGCGCGCGAAAACCGCGCGCGAGGCCCACGACATCCTGCAGGCCTTCGATCAAAGCATGACGGAGTAGGAGACCCCCCTCACCTAAATCCTCTCCCCCAAAGGGGGCGAGGCGTTCCTATGAAGGAACTCCCTCGCCCCGCGAAGTGGGGAGAGGGTTGGGGTGAGGGGTTGGGGTCGTTACTGGCAGCAGAGGGCCCAGGCGTAGGCGGAGACGGGGTTCAGACCGCACTGGCCCGATATGTCGTAAAACTCGACCGCCCACCCCACCGGATAACCGCCCGATATGATGGGGGTCAAATCCTGCAGAGCGTTGTTGCCCCCGGAGCTGCCGCCGCTGACGGCGTAGTAGCCCGACTGGCAGTAAACCTGGGCCGCCTCGCCGCAGCCCCCGCGGTAGTACATATACGCGTAGGCCGCGTAACAGCCGCTCAAGCTCGGCAGCTTGCGCCCCCGGCTGTAAATGTCTCCGCCGGCGTAAATATTGCCCCCGGCGGAGACGAGGCCCGGAGTGACGACGCCGCCGGCGGTCATGTACGAGTAGCCGTTGACGGCGGCGGTGTTGCCCGCGTAGACCGTCCCCGGCGTCACGACGCCGCCGGAGCTCATGTAGGAGAAGCCGCCGGCGACGGCGGGGTTCCCCGCGTACACGGTTCCGGGGGTCACGACCCCGCCGCTGTTCATGTAAGAGGTGCCGGCGTAGACCGTTCCACCCGCCTGGACGTTCCCGGTGGCTTGGATGTTCTGGTTCGAGTAGAGGGTCCCCCATGTCGTGAGGTTGGCCGGGTTCGAGGCGCTGCCGACGATCACCGAGCCGGAGTCGCGCGCCAAGGTCGTCGCGGCGGTGGTCGTCAACTGGGAGTAGATGCCGAGCGGCGAGGGATAGTAGCTTTGAAGCGAAAGGCTCTCCGACCCGATGTCGACCGCGGCCGCGACAAGGACGAGCGCGGTCAGGCCCAGAAAAGCCGTCCGCCGCTCGACGCCCGAGTCGTCGTTCTGGCCTGAAAACTCGGTCATGGCTCCCCCGCCTCGTCGTTGGTCACGGTGTTCGCCTTCTGCATTCGTTCCTTGCTCTTTTTCTGTTCCTCCTCCTTGAACTTCTGGGACGGCACGATCGCCGGCAGCGGCGCGGGCGGGATCACGGCGGCCGAGGGCAGCGGCGCCGCGCGAGGCGCCTGCGCCTTATTAAGCGCGGCCAGGCTCGCGTCCAGCTTCTTGGCGAAGTCGGGCTCGGCGTTCGGGACTTTGACCAGATCGGGCAGGAGCGGCTCCTCGGGCGCCGGGGCCGCGGTCGGAGGCGCCGGCGCCTGCATGACGGGCGCGGCCGAGACGCCGGCCGACGCGACAGGCGCGGGCTCCGGAGCCTGGGGTACGGGCGAATTGATCCTCCAAAGAAACCACGCGAAGAGGACCACCACGACGTAGGGGAGCCAGGTGCGCATGTTTAGGTCCGGACCCTAGAAGTATAGGCCCCGCCATCCCGAGTGTCAACAGGGAGCTCGGTAAGGGAACGGTAAGCCGCGTCAGGCGTACGACCGATAAACCGGCTCGTATTGCAGCTCCGCGAGCGCGGCCGGGACGTCCGGAGGCTCGGGAACGGAGGCCAGGCCGCGCCGCCAGGCCGTCTTGGCGACCGCCTCGGCGATCGCGAGCGAGACCGATCGCAGGGCGGTGAGCGGCGGGAACAGACGTCCCGCGTCGAGATCCTTCGGGCCCGCGAGCCGCGCCAAGGCCCGGGCCGCCTCCAGGAACATCTCATCGGTCACGCGCGTGGCCCCGCTGGCGACCGCGCCCAGGCCGACGCCGGGGAAGATGTAGGCGTTGTTGGCCTGCCCGGGGTCGAAAGTCTTGCCGTCAAGCGTCACCTTGCCGAACGGGCTGCCGCTCGCGAAGATGGCTTTTCCCCCGGACCAGGCGTACGCCTGCTCGGCCGTGCACTCGGCGTTGGCGGTCGGGTTCGACAAGGCCAGCACGAGAGGGCGCGGGTTGAGGCGCGTCATCGCCTCGACGACCTCGTGCGTGAACTCCCCCGCCTTGCCGGAGACGCCGATCAAGGCGGTGGGCTTGAGCGCGCGGACGGCCTCGGCCAGGGTCTTAAGCGGGGCATGCTCGTGCGCGTAGGCGCGCTTGTGCTCCGCGAGGTCGCGGCGCCCGCTCTCGACGAGCCCCTTGGAGTCCATGAACCAGCAGCGCTTGCGCGCCTCGGCCCGCGGCAGGCCCGCGGCGGCCATCGCGTCCACCGCCAGGTTGCCGATGCCGATCGCCGCCTCGCCGGCGCCGTGGAACAGAAGCCGCTGCTCGGAAAGCTTCAGGCCCGTCGCGCGCTCGGCGGAGTACAGCGCCGCCAAGGTGACCGCCGCGGTGCCCTGGATGTCGTCGTTGAAGACGCAGGCCCGGTCGCGGTAGCGCTCGAGCAGCCGGAAGGCGTTGTGGCTCGCGAAATCCTCGAACTGGATCAGCACCCCGGGGAAGGCCGCGTGCGGGGCGTCGACGAATCCCTGGGCAAAGGGGTCGGACTCCGGCCCGGGGAGGCGCCGTTCGGGGACCCCCAGGTACAGGGGATCGTTGAGCAAGCGCTCGTTGTTCGTCCCGACGTCGAGAGTCACCGGCAAGGTCCATTCCGGCGGAACGCCCGCGCAGGCGGTGTACAGGGAAAGCTTTCCGACGGGGATGCCCATCCCGTTCGCCCCCAGGTCCCCCAGCCCGAGGATGCGCTCGCCGTCGGTGACGACGATCACGCGCACGTCGCGCGTCGGCCAGTTGCGCAGCACGTCCAGGACGCGGCCGCCCTCGCGGCGCGTGATGAACAGCCCCCGGGAGCGCCGATAGATGTGGGCGTAGACCTGGCAGGCGGTGCCGACGCCGGGGGTGTAGATGATCGGCAGCATCTCCTCGAGGTTGTCGATGACGACGCGATAGAAGAGGGTCTCGTTGCGGTCCAAAAGCGCCATCATCTCGACGTACTTCTCGAGCTCGGTGGCCTTCGAGCGCAGGTTGCCGAGGAAGCGCCGGGCCTGCTGCTCGGGCGTCGAGACGCGCGGCGGCAGCAGGCCCGCGAGGCCGAGCCGATCCCGCTCCTCCAAGGTGAACGCCGTCCCCTTGTTGAGCGCGGGATCGTGCAGCAGATCGATGCCTGTTTTTCCGACGGCGGTCTTCATCAAGCCTCCTCTCGGACTCAAGCGGCGCCGAAAGCCCTCTCGGTCCCCGACGCGGGGCGCGGCGACGCGGCCGGCTCCGGGGGAGAGGCGCTCGGCCCGGCCTCGGCCGGCCAGAGGATCCGGAACGTCGTCCCTTCCCCGGGCCGGCTTCGGACCTCGATGCGGCCGCCGCTTTGCTCGACGACGCGGTGGATCACCGAAAGCCCCAAGCCCGTCCCCTTGCCCGGCTCCTTGGTCGTGAAAAAGGGCGTGAACAGCCGCGACAAGGTGGCCTGGTCCATGCCGCAGCCGGTGTCGCGCACCTGTAACGCCACGGTCTCGAGATCGGGACGGAACGTCGAGATCTCCAGGATCCCACCGTTCGCCATCGCGTCGCGCGCGTTGACCGCGAGGTTCAGCAGCACCTGCTCGATCTGCCCCGGGTCGGCCTTCATCGCGCCGACCCCCTGGGCGAGCGCCAGCTCCAGCGTCGTCGACGGACCCGCCGCGCGGCGCAGCATCGGCTCCGCGTCCTTGATCAAGGCGTTCAGGTCGACCGGGCGCGGCTCGGGAGCCTGCTTGCGGCTGAAGATGAGCAGCTGCCGCGTGAGCGCGGCCGCGCGGTCCGTGCAACGCAGGACCTCCTCCAGGTCCGCCCGCCGCTGATCCTCCGGCGGCAAGGTCGGCACCGTGAGGCGGGTCAAACCCGTGATCGCGGTCAGGAGATTGTTGAAGTCATGCGCGATGCCGGCCGCCACCCTCCCGATCACCTCCATCCGCTGCGCGTGCAGCAGCTCCGCTTGGAGCAGGTTGTGCTCGGTCCGGTCCAGGAGCATGCCGACGATCGCCGGCTCGCCGTCCAGCTCCGCGACCGAGCCGAAGGCCTCGACCTCGATGACCTTGCCGTCCTTGCGCAGGCCGTGGAAGACGTAGCGGAGGCTGTGGACTTCCCCCTGCATGCGCTTGCGTATGTTCTCGGCGACGAGCGCCCGATCTTGGGGAGCGACGAGATCGGTCGGCGAGGCTCCGGCCACGAACTCCGGGCGCGTATAGCCGAACATCTCCGCGAGGCGCGGGTTCACGTACACGAAGCGTCCGTCCCGGATGATGTAGACGCCGACCAGCGAAGCTTCGACCAGGCTCTTCAGCTGTGCGTCGCTGCTCCGGCGCCGCTCCTCGGCGACCCTCAGCCTGCGCGCCCCCTCGAGCACCCCCATGCAGACCAGACCGGCGGTGATGCCGATCCAGAGCCACTCGACCTTATCCTCGATCGGCGAGTGCGCGGCGACGTCGGGGTAAAGGGACCGCAGCAATAGGCGGGATACGCCCAACCAGCTTAACGCGAACAGAAGATAACAGCCGGCGGCCGCGAGCCCCGCCGTCCGGGGATTGCCGAACGCCGCCTCTTTCAACCTGGCGGCGTCAAACCCGAAAATCCGCTCCTTTTCCCCCGGCATGGCGCTTATAAAGGAAGACTCGCACAATATTGTTGCAACAATCATGCCACGCCCAAGACTCAGTCTTTCGCGACGGAAAAGCCGCAATGGCGGCGGAAGTCGCAGCGGGGGCAGTGGCGGATGTCGGGGTCGTAGCGGCCGGCCGCGGCGCGCTCGGCCGTGTCGGAGAGGAGGCGCTTGAGCTCCGGCTCCCCGGAGCGGTCGTAAGGCACGCCGACGATCGCCGCGCGGGAGACGTACAGCAGGCTCAAGCGCGCGGGGACCAGCTTGAAAGCCTCGACCATCGCGAGGCCGTAGATGCGCAGCTGAAGGTTCGCCCGGACCTCGTCCTCGCTCGCGGGCTCCTGCTGGGTCTTGTAGTCGATGACCTCGTAGGTCCCGTCCGGGTGCAGGTCGACGCGGTCGATGATCCCCTGCACCACGTGCGGGCCCAGCTTGAAGGCGAACTCCTTCTCGACGAGGAAGACGCGGCTGCGGCGGGACGCCTCGAGCTCCCAATAGCGCTCCAGGATCTTGCGGCCCTTCGCGTAGTACTCCACCTGCTCGGTCGCGTCCGCGTAGCCCTGGTGCATCCAGGTCTCGTCGTACAGCTCGAGCAGGCGCTCCAGCGCGCCGCCGTCCTCCCGGTAGAAGGCCTCCAGGCAGCGGTGCAGCGAGTGGCCGAGCGACGAGCCCGCCGAGAGCGGAGGGCGCCTGCGGTCGAGGTACAGCAGCTTGTACTTGTACGCGCAGTCGTTGAACGCGCGGAAGCGCGACCAGCTCAGCCGCGACTCGCCGGCGGGAGGATCAGTCCGGCTCATGCGCGGAGCCCGAGCCGGCCGGGCGGAAAAAGTCGAGGACGGTGTCGCCGTACTTGGCGCTGCGGAAGTGCTCCAGGCCCTCGGGGGCGGGGGCCTTTTCCTTGGCGTGGTGCTGGGCGACGACCCAGCCGCGCGGGTCGAGAAGCTTCGCCTCGGCCACGCGGCGCAGCGTGCCCTCGACCAGGAAGACGGCCCGGCCCTCCGGATCGACGTACGGCGGGCCCATGAAGACGATGTCGAAGCCGCCTTCCCCGCCCTGCCAGGCGGCCCAGCCGAGCGCCCCGGTCGCGTCCCCCTTCAGCGCGACCGCCCGCTTCTTGTAGCCCAGGCGCTCGATGTTCCGCTCGATGACCTTAAGGCAGGCCGGAAGCTTCTCGATGAACACCGCCTTGCGCGCGCCGCGGGACAGGGCCTCCAGCCCGACGGCCCCCGTGCCCGCGAACAGGTCCAGGAAGCGCGAGCCCGGGACCTTCGGGCGCAGGATGTCGAACAACGACTGGCGTATGCGGCCCGAGATCGGGCGCACCTCGCCGAGCTTCTTCGGAATGGAGAGTATCTCGCGTCCGCGGGCCTCTCCGGCTATGATTCTCATCGAGTCCTCATTATTATATGATTCCGGCGTGAAGGCCGAAATCGTCATCGTCGACGACGACATGCTGGTGTCCGGGCTCGCGAGCGAGCTGCTGCGCGAGGCCGGCTACGCGACGACCGTCGTCACGGACGGCCCGCGCGCCGAGGAGGCGATCCGCCGGGAGCGTCCCCGGCTCGCGATCGTCGACATCATGCTTCCCGGCGCGGACGGCATCGCCCTCGTCAAGCGCCTGAAGGACGATCCCGAGCTGCGAGACCTCCGCGTCGCCGTGGTCAGCGGCAAATCGTTCCCGCAGGACAAGGAGCGCGCGCTGAAAAGCGGCGCCGACGTCTTCATCGAGAAGCCGTTCAACACGGACACCTTCGCGCGCCAGGTCGCCGATCTCATCGGCCGCCCGGCCTCCCCCGCCGGCGCCGCCGCGGCGCCGGCCTCCAAGCTCGCGCTGACCGTCTGGGGCTGCCGCGGGGACGCCGGAGGCAAGACGAGCACCCCGTGCGTCGCGCTCGACGCGCCCGGCCGGCTGATCGCCCTCGACGCCGGCACCGGCCTCGCCGAGCTCGGCGCCGGCCTGTCCGGCGCGCCCTTGGCCAAGGAGCTGTGGGTCGTCCTGACGCATTACCACCCGGCCCACGTGGAGGGCCTCGGGCTTTTCGGCCCCGCCTCCGACGCCGGCGCGACGCTCAAGATCGCCGGCCCGTTCGACGCGGAGCGGGGACTGAAGGCCGTCGTCCATGAGGCGTTCGCCGCGCCCGGCGCCGCGCCCCTGCGCGCCCGCGCCGAGCTGTTCGAGCTGCGCGAGGACGTGTACGACCTCGCGCCCGGCGTCCGGCTCGCCTGCATGCACGCCCATCATCCCGGAACGACGCTCGCGCTGTCCTTGGAGCTCGAGGGCCGCAAGCTCGTCTACGCCCCCGACAGCGAGCTGCTCGGCGACGCCGCGACCGCGTACCAGGACTACGACGACAAGCTGGCCCGCTTCGCGCGCGACGCCGACCTGCTGATCCACGACGCCTTCTTCGCCGACCAGGACGCGGAGGCCAAGACCGGCCACTCCTCGATCGGGAACGCGCTCCGCCTGGGCGCCGCCGCGAGCGTCAAAGAGCTGCTGCTGTTCCATCAGAATCCCGCCTACGACGACGCGCGCCTCGACGCGCTCGAGAAAGAGGCCCAAGCCGCCGCCGCGCGCCTCTTCCCCGCCATCCGCTGCCGCATGGCCCGCGAGGGCCTGACGATCAACCTTTAAGCCCCTCATCCTAACCCTTTTCCCTTGGGAGAGGGCCCTCGTCAGCGACCTTCATCACGTAGTCCAAATTCCGCCTGTCGTCGCCTTTCGGCGTCTCCAAAATCGCCGCGGCCTGGGCCAACTCCGGCGCGGACAGCAGGACGGCCAGCCCCTCCGAGCCGAGCCGCCCCTCGCCCCAGCCGCAGTGGTTCTCCTTGCGCGAGCCTAGGTCGGCCGTCGTATCGTTCAGGTGCAAGGCTTGGACCGCCCCCTTCCCGAGCCTGCGCCCGAGCTCCTCGAGCAGTCCGAGCGCGCCCGCGGCCGCGCTCATGTCGTGCCCGGCCGACCAGGCGTGAGCCGTGTCGAGGCACAGCCCCGCGGCCGGGCGGACCGCCCGCGCGCCCGCGACGAGCCGCTCCAGCTCATCGGGCGAGGCGCCCATCCTGCGTCCGCCCCCGGCCACGTTCTCGAACAGGATCGCCAGCGGACCGCGCAGGACCTTGACGCCCTCGTTCACCGATCGCACGCAGCGCTCCAAACCTCCCTCCAGCGTGTCGCCGGGAGCGTAGGCCCCCGGATGCAGCACGAAGGCGTCCGCGCCCAGGGCCTCGGCCAAGGACAGCTCGCGCCGAAGGTGGCCGACCGAGGCGCGGCGGCGGTCCTCGTCGGCGAAGCCGAGGTACGGCAGGTAGCGCGCGTGGACGAGCAGACGGCGCACCGGGCTCGCGGCGCGCGCGCGCCTGAAATCGTCCAACTCCTCGGGCCGCGGCTCCTGATGACGGCGGTACGCGAACAACTGCATCGCCCCGCAGCCCAGGCCGACCGCCTCGCCGAGCGCCCCCAAGTAGCCGCGCCGGATCGAACAATGCACGCCGAACAGCATCGGACTTATCTCCCCTCTCCCCTTGAGGGAGAGGGCGAGGGTGAGGGGTTCATGACAAGCGAGCCAGCAAGGCTACCAGCCGCGCCTTCAGCCGGCTGTACGGGAACCACCACGGCTCCGGGGCGTCGGAGGGCCACTCGTGCTCGAGCACCGACTGCGTCTGGCAGAACATCCGCAGGCCCTCCTCACCGTGGCGCCGGCCCAAACCGCTCTGCTTGAAGCCGCCGAACGGCAGCCCGCCGATCGCGTAGTGGCCCATGCAGTCGTTGAGGCCGAGCTGGCCGACCTCGAGCCTCTCGCCGAGGCGGCGCGCGCGCTCGCCGTCCTCGCTCCAGACGCTGCCGGACAGGCCCAGCGGGCTCTCGTTCGCGAGGGCCACCGCCTCCTCGGCCGAGCCGACCGGCATGATCGGAAGGACAGGGCCGAAGGTCTCCTCGTGCATGATCTTCATCCGCCAGGTCGCGTCGGCGACGACGGTCGGCCGCACGAGCCCCTTCGCCGCGTCGACGACCCCGTCGCCGACCACGAGCGCGCCTTTTCCGCGCGCGTCCTCGATGTGCTCCGCCACGCGCGCGGCCTGGCCCGGGAAAATCAGCCGGCCGACGTCCAGGTCGTAGTGGGACTCGACGCCCTGCCTCAGCTTGGCGGTCTCCGCGAGGACGGCGTCGACGAACGGCTTGTAGGCCTCGCGCTCGACGAGCACGCGCTCGACCCCGACGCAGGTCTGGCCGCAGTTCGCCATGCGCCCCCACACCGCGGCCTTCACGGCGCGCGGCAGCGCCGCGTCCGCGCAGACGATCATCGCGTGCTTGCCGCCCAGCTCGAGCACGCACGGGATCAGCCGCTCGGCGGCCGCCTTCGCGACGAGCTTGCCGGTCCGCGTCGAGCCGGTGAAGACCACCATGTCCGCCTCGGCGATCAGCGCCTGTCCGACCTCGCCGCCCCCGGTGAACACCTGCAGCAGGCCCTTCGGCAGGGCTCCCGACTCCAGCGCGATCGACTCCAGCAGCAGCGCGGTCCTGGGCGTCCACTCCGAGGGCTTCAGCAGCACGGCGTCGCCGGCCAGCAGGGCCGGGACGGCGTCGCCGAGCGGCAGCATGAACGGATAGTTGAACGGCGTGATCAGCGCGACGAGGCCTCGCGGCACGTAGCGCACGTAGGCCCGCTTGTTCATCAGGGGCCACGGCCGCGGCACGGCCTGGTCGCCGAGCGCGCCGTAAGCGGAGCGGGTGAAGTGCTTGACCAGCAGCTCCGCCCCCGCGAGCTCCATCATCTCGATCTCGGCGAGCGGCTTGCCGGTCTCCTCGTGCAGCGTCCGGCAAATCTCCGGCGCCTTGGCGCGCAGACGCGCCCAGAGCGCCCGGATCGCGCGTATGCGGTCGATCAGCGGCGTCTCGCGCCACAGTGCCTGGGCGGCGCGGGCGGCCCGAATCCGGGTCTCGATCTCCTCGGCGGGCATGAGTCGGGCGGGGGGCGGCGGAAGCGCTGACATAGGATTCGGCTTATTTTACAAAATCAAAACAAGCCGGGCCGCCCGCCGGGGCGGCCCGAACTTTTGTCCAAGGCGCGGAGAAATCAACGATTCCGGCGGGAAGGGGTCTCGACCCCGGCGTTCTTGAGGCTTTCGAGGAAAGCGTGCGCCAAGTCATGCGCGCGCGGTTCTCCCAGCACCGTCGAGGGACGGACGACGATCCGGGCGCCGAGGGCCAACGGGAATCGGTCGTTCATACGCCCTTACTTTGCGCCGAACCGGTTACGCGATGATGTCGACGTTGTTACGAAGTTGCGAAGAAACCGGCCGCCTAGGAGCGGGGCCCGGCCTTCTCTCCGCACCAGCCGCAAACGGCGGCGGAGGCCCGGACCGGCGCCCGGCAGCGGCGGCAGGCGCGGAGCACCTTGGGACTGACGTCCGTGAAGGTGGGATCCTCCGGGTCGAGGAAGGCGTGGATCAGCGCGTTGGCGTCCGTCGCGTCGCGGCCGCGGACCACGAGCCTCAAGGCGCCGCGCCTTTCGGGCCCCTCGGGGGAATCCAGCAGGCGCGAGAAGTCCTCATTATAAAGGAAGGCCTGTATGCCGTTGGCCTCCAGAAGGCCCAGCAAGCGCCCGACCTTGGAGGCGTCGGACGTGTCATAGACGTCGCTGAAGTCGGCCATCCTCTCCCCCTTCGCTGTCCCTGTCTCAGCAGCCCGCGCGGGCCAGCGTTCCGGCTCGGCGGGAGCGCCGCGGCCGGGTGGGCCTGTTCTCCAGGACCGGGTTCTCGCTTTCCATGCGCCGGAGCACGTCGCGGACCGTGTTCCGCGAGCAGCCCAGCGCCCGCGAGGTCTCGCGTATGCGCCGGCCGAGCTTGCGGAAGGTGTCCCAGACGAGCATGCGCGCGCGCACGGGGTCCTCGCGATACAGCCGGTAGTACGCGCTGTCCTCCCCGAACCGCCCCTCGCGCCTGTCGGCGCGGCTCGCGGTCCCGGCCGCCTCGGGGAAGAACCGAACGGCAAGCCTCAGGCTCATGCGTCCTCCTGGGCTCCCCCCATCCGCCGTCCCGGTTAGTATGCGCCGCGCCGCCTCGAACGGCAGGGGCCTTGAGGCCTATTCTTCGCGGGACAGAGGGCCCAATCCGAGGGCGGACCTAGGGCCTAGGCGCGCAGGGTCCTTTGCCGCTAGACCGCTTTCTCGCGGCCGGTCTATAATTTCCTCGATGGTCACGCTGGCGGCGTTGCTCGTCGGACTCGCCTGCGGCCCCGCGAAGGCCGACGACGGGGCCTTTGCCCGGCTCCAATCCCTTTCCGCGTCCCCGGACGCGGCGCCCGGGACGTTCGACGGCCGCGCCTCCTACGCCGGGCCGCCTCCTCTGCCCGACGACGACGCCGACCCGGCCCCCGCGCCGGCGCCTTCAAAACCCCCGACGGCGAAGCCTCCCGCGCCTTCGAAGCCGTCTCAGCCCGGCAAGCCGGCCGGTCCGCCTTCGCTGCCCAACGACGACGCCGACCCCGAGCCGACGCCGGTGACGCCGGCGCCCAAGCCCTTGCCGGCGCCCAAACCCAAGCCCCTGCCGGCCCCCAAGCCGCGCAAGCTCCCCCCGCCGATCGACGAGGGGGACGGCGGCCCGCACGCCGGCCCGCCGACGCCGATCGTGAAGCCCAAGCCCCCCGGCGAGCTGCCGAGCCACTTCAAGGAGCAGGTTTCCGAGAAAGGCCGTCAGTTCGGCCTGGCGCTGGGGTTGGGAGCCGGGGGCGCGCTCGGGATCATCGCGGCCGTCCTGATCGGCGGCTGGATAGGATTGGCCGTGGGCGCCGCTTTGCTGGGCGCGGGCGCCTTCCTAGGCCCCAAGGTGGGCGAAGCCATCGCCCAACGCAAAGCCCGAGAAGCCCTCGGCGGGCTGAACTAACTTTCCGTCTCAATACCAGACGATGACGCGCCCGTGGGCGCCGGCGCAGCCGGGGCGCGCGTTGACGCCGTCCTCATAGACCTCCCCGCCCGCTCCTCCTCCGCCGGGAATGACGCCGTGCCCCACGCAGGAGGCCCCGGGCGTGCTGGCGGAGTTCGCCGCTCCGCCCGCGCCCCCTCCCCCGCCGGCCGTTCCCCCCGCCCCGCCCGAGGCCATGTCGCCCACATAACCGTAGCCTCCATAGCCGCCGCTTGCGCCGGCGATGGAGACGATTTGCGCGGTCGGCGCCGAGGCCGCTCCACCCGGCCCCATGCCTCCGACTTGGCCCGACTTTCCCCCGGTGCCTCCTCCTCCTCCGGCCGCCGTCAGAAGCGCCCCGAAGGAAGAGTTCCTGCCGTCGCCGCCGTCGACTCCGTCGCAGCCGTTGCAGGCGTTCCCGCCTCCCCCGCCCGCGCCAATGGTGATCGCATAAGTCGCGTTCGCGCTCACGCCAAAAATTCCTTTCGCGTAGGCGCCCGCGCCGCCGCCTCCTCCGCCGGAGTTGGTGGGATTCCAGTGCCCTCCCCCGCCTCCTCCCCCGCCGCCCCAGGCCTCGACCATGACGCGGGTAACGCCGGAGGGCACGATGAAGCTGCCGTTCGCGTCGAAGGACTTGAGATTCGCGAAGCCGCCCGTCGGCGTCTGCCAGGACGCTTGCCCCGTGGCGTCCGAGGTAAGAACCTTCCCGAGCCCCCCGGACCCGTCGTTAAGGCTCAGAGTGCCGTTGACGGTCAGGCCGGCGGCCGCGGCCGGGGAGCCGACGACCACGGCCCCGCCGTCGCGCGCCAAGGTCGTATCCCCGGTCGTCGTCATCGCGGCATAAGCGCCAAGCGGCGACGGATAATACGCCGATAGGGTAAGGCTCTCGGACGTCAGGCAGGTGGGCAGCGCCGCGACCGCAAGCGCGATCAACCCCAGGCGAGCCGACGCCGGCGAGCGCCTGTAACGGCTCCCATGCAGGCCGCTTGGCTGACGCATCCCGCTAAAGTATAGCCCGCGTCGCCCGCCTCGACCAGGGGGAGGGGAGGTCCTAAGCCCCGTACTTCTTCATCTTGCCCGCATGCGCGAGCAAGAGCGGCATGATCTCCAGGGCCTGTATGCGGCCCAAGGCGCCTTTGCCCATCTCCAGCTCGGTGAAGCGCTCGGCCCCGCCGTAACGGCAGCCGTTCGAGCGGATGAGGACCGGGACCGGATGCCAGGAGTGGGCCGCCATCACGGCCGGTGTGGAGTGGTCGCCGGTGATCGCGATCACGTCGGGCTTCAGCTCCTCGAACGCGGCCTTGAGCTTCGCGTCGGCTTCCTCGAACACCTTCGCCTTGCGCGCGAAGTCGCCGTCCTCGCCGGCCGAGTCCGACCATTTGACGTGCAGGAAGAAAAAATCGTGCTCGGCGTAACGCGCGCGCAAGGTGCTCAGCTCGTCGTCGAGCGTCTTGCCGCCGGGCAGTTCCTTCATGCCGGCCATCTTCGCGAGACCCTTGTACATCGGGTAGACCGCGATCACGGCCGGGTCGAGCTGGTACTGCTCCTGGAAGCTCGGCAGGCGCACGGCCTCGGAGAAGCCGCGCAGCAATAAGGCGTTGGCCTGGGCGCGCTTCGCGAGACGCTTCTGGGCCTCGGCCAGGAAGGCGTTCACGACCTTGGCGGCCTTGCCGGCGGATTTATCGGATGCCTCGATCGTCAGCGGCTTGAGGCCTTCCTTCTGCGGATCGGAGTCCGACAGCGCCGTCGACAGACCCGCGCCGCGAAACACGGCCAGCACGCGGTGCTCGCGGACCGGCTGCACGAACACCTCGACCCCGTCGACCTTCAGGCCGGAGAACAGCTCGCCGCAGATCTTGGCCGTCTCCTCGGTGGGCAGGCGCCCCGCGCGGCGGTCGACGAGCACGCCCGCGTGGTCGACGGTCGCCAGGTTCCCGCGCGCCGCGACGTCCCCCTTCTTGAACGGAAAGCCGATCCCCATCCCGTCGAGAATCCCGCGCCCGATGTCCCACTCCAGCGGATCGTAGCCGAAAATGCCGAGGTGCCCCGGCCCGCTGCCGGGAGTGATGCCGACCGCGACCGGCGTCGAGAGACCGCACGCCGAGGTCCGGGCGAGCTCGTCGAGATAAGGATGCGTGGAGGCCTCGAGCTCGGTCTTGCCCGAGGAGTCCTGCGCCCCCCCGAGCCCGTCGAAGACGACGAGCACGATCTTGGACGGGGTCTTGACGCAAAGTTTCTTGATAAGCGACGCGGGAGCGAGCATGGGAAAAACCTCCGCCGAGGATCGGCCGCTAAGTTGTACCAAACTCCGGCCGCGGCCGACTATTAGGGCAGCAAGGACAGGAACGTCTCCGGCGGGAGGACGCGAAGACCGGCGGCCGTTCCCGGCTGGGAGGCCCCGGCGGAGACCAAAATCGCGGGAACGCCGAGCTTCTCGGAGAAATAGCGCAGCGCCGGCGGGGGCGTAGTATCGCCCCACTTGGCCTCGACGAGGAGGGCCGGCTTGCCCGCCACGGTCAGAAGGAAGTCGACCTCGCGCTTCTCCTTGTCCCGCACGAAATGCAGCCCGACCTCCTCTTGACCCCAATCCTGGCTGAAATGGCTCCAGCGCAGCAGCGCCGAGGCGAGCAGATTCTCGAAGCGCGCGCCTTCCGATACGAGCTCGGACCAGTCATGCAGATAGAGCTTGGGCTCCCTGCGCAGGGAGCGCGCGAGACGCCCGGCGTACGGACGCACGCGGTAGCAGAAGAAGAGCCGCTCCAGTTGAGCCATCCACAGCCGCACCGACTCCAGGGACACGGACAGGTCCTCGCGAAGGTTGTTCAGCGAAAGGAGCGAGCCGACTTTCGGAGGCAGAAGCTCCATCATCTGCTGAACCGCGCTCAACATTTGGATGCGCGTCAGGTCCCGCAAGTCTTCCCGGGTCAGCCGCTCCCGCCGCTCTCGGAGCCACAGGCGATGATGGCGTTCGCTTTGCCGGAGAAACGGCTCGGGGAAACCCCCGAACCGAAGGAGCGTCCGGAAGGCCTCCTTGGCCGCGCGCGAGGGGCTCTCGGGCCGCCCCAGCAGGCGGGCCAGTATCGCCTTGGGGGCATCGCGGTCCGGATCGAACCTCGAGCCGGCTATCTCCGAAAGCGAAAGCGGATGCAGCCGATACTGGTGATACCGGCCCAAAAGGCTGTCGCCTCCGCGCTGATACGTGTCGAGCCGGCCGCTTCCGGTGACCAGAACATCCATGCCCTCGCCGCGCGTGTCCCAAAGCCCCTTGAGATACGTCTTCCAGCGCGGGAGCTTGTGGATTTCATCGAGAACCGCGAGGGGCTTGGCCTTGCCCCGCGGCCTGAAGGCGTCGATGAACCCATACGGGTCGGCGGCCGGCTCGCGCCTGAACGCCAAGTCGTCCCAGTTCCGGTAAAGCTCCGGGGTGGCCCGCCGCTCCTGGAGCATCCGCGCCAAGGTCGTCTTGCCGCATTGCCGCGGCCCGACCAGGAAGGCCATCTTCGGCGCGGGCTCGGAGAAATGCTCCGAGGCCAGCAAGGACGCAAGCGCGCGCTCCACACGACTATTCTATGGCATGGCCGGTAGAAAGTCAAGACTTTTTACCGGATAGCCGGTAAAAAGTCGAAGCCATGGGACATAAAAAAACCCCCTCGCGGGGGCCTAACGCGGGAGCACGAATCATCGCGGTTCGCTGCGCCGCTGCGGGTGGTCAGCGAGCGTGGGCCCATGGAGCCCTAAGCTCGCGTCGAGGCTGTCGACTTCGCGGCCGTCCTGTCGGCGTTTGGAGACGCGCCGCAGGCGGACGCGCGGGGCGCCGAAAAGAGGGGGTGGACCCGGAGGGAGTCGAACCCTCAATATCTCCATGCCATGGAGGCGTGATCCCATTTCACCACGGGCCCGAAGGGACGTCAGGAACCGAACGCGCCGCCGAGGAGCTTCTTGAGGTCCTCTTGTCCCCGGGTTGAGCGCAGCTCGCGCTCGCGGCGCTGCGCCTCCTTGGGGGTGCCGAACACCTCGAAATGGACCAGCCGCATCGGCCGGAGAGGCCGCGTCTCGTCCAAGCGGCCGCTGTTGTGGTCGACCAGGTGGCGTTCCATGTCCTGGGTCGTGCCGGTGAACATGCGGCCGTTCTTCTCGCTCCTGAGTACGTAAACCGTGTAGGGCATTCAGCTCCTTCGCGGCGGTAACGAACTTGCGATGACGGATTATTATACCAAAATCGGAACGGCTGTCCAAACCGCGCCCCGTCGGGGTTTTTTACGCGCTCGCGAGCGCGCGGTGCGAGACGTAGCGCTCGAACACCGTTTTCTTCGCCTCGAGATAAAAACAGGCGGAGCGGTACATCCAATCATGCAGCCGTAGGCTGTCCGCGCTGGAGAGCATCAGCGCGCGACGCTCGCCGCGCGACCTGAGCGCGCCCACCGCGCGGGCCCCCCGCTTAAGCGCGGACGCCAGGGCGTCCGCGTCCTCGGCCGTGGCCGGCAGGAAAGCCCGCAGATGCACTCCCCCACCGACGCGCACCAAGGAAACCTTGCCCCGGCTGTCGAAGTAGCCGCGCACGAGGTGCGGGTGATGATCGGACGGCACCGCGGCGACGAGAGCCGCCAGGCCGGAGGCGGCGCCGGCGCGCGCCAAGGCCGCGAGCACGCGCTGATTCGTCAGGCGCATGCGATAGACGTCGCCGCGCTTGCGTATGCGCGCGCGCGAGCGCAGCGCGCTCCTAAGCCAGTAGAGAAGAGGAAGGTCGGCCGACGCGACGTCGAGGGCGTTGCGCCCGTTGCGGCACCGCTCCCACGCCGCCTGGGAGCACAGCAGGCCCATCAGGTAGGCTCTCTCGGGGGTCCAGCGGCCGCGCAGTGAAAGTGTCGCTCTCAAGGACGGCTCCGGCCGGAAAAGGGAATGCCGCTTTCGCGGCTTCCTACGGAACCGGCCGGCCTCGCTATCCGCCTCAGGCGGCGCTCGACTCGGCTTCCAGTCCCGGAGGACCTTGCGACCAACAGATTAATGCGCGGGGAGGGACTTGAACCCTCACGGTCTTTCGACCACTAGCCCCTCAAACTAGCGCGTCTGCCATTCCGCCACCCGCGCCTCTAGCGCCGCCCTGCGCGCCCGCCTTGCGGCGGGCTGCTCGGGGCTGATCGCCCCGGCCTTCAGAGGCATTGCGGCCGGGCGCCTTCCGATAAGGGGCTCTGCCCCCTCTCGGCGCTCGCCTTTCGCGCTTCGCGCGACGGCTCGCTGTCACCCCCGAAGAGGTTGGTCCTTGAATGAGGGATAGGACCAACGGAGCAAAAAGAACCAACGGCAACAAACAGCTACGGCAAAGCGATTCGCCTTTGGCGTTCCTTCGGATCAGAATCCGCGCGTTACTTCTTCGCGGGGGCCGTTTGCGGCGGCGCCTCGGGAATCCGGGTGGTCGACGTGACGCTGTGAAGGCCGACCCGGGTCGATAAAATCGTGAGCAGCAACGACGTAGTAGCGAAGGTGATCGCGCAGCCGGCGGTCAGCTTCTTCAGGAAGGAAGGTCCGGACGGGGTCGAGAAAAGGGTGTAGCCGCCGCCTCCGGACATGACCAGCCCCGCTCCCTTGGACGGCTGGAGCAGGATCAGGAGAACCATCATCAGACAGGCGATGACGTGAACGACCAGAAGGAATCCATGCATGACCCGTTCATTTTACAAAACAAGAACGCCTAGTTCAAACCCGTCGGGACGGCTCCGAGGAGAGGCTGCAGCGCGAGGGAGACGAGGCTGAACAGGCTCAGCATGAACAGGATCCACGTCAGCGTCCGCGTCATACTAAAAGTTTAAGGCCGAATGGCTTGACGCGTCAAGCCATCCCGGCGACCAACGCTAAAAAGACGATTAAAGGCCGACGGCGAGCTTTAATCGGAGATTGAGAGGAGCCGACCGAAAGGCGTGCAACCGCGGTGCAATCAGGACGGCCGGTAGGCCAAGGCGGCCAGGCCGGGCAGGACCTTGCCCTCCAGGAACTCCAGGCTCGCGCCGCCCCCGGTCGAGCAATGCGTGACATCGGAGACGCGGGCCTTGCCCAGGACGGCCAGGCTGTCCCCCCCGCCGACGATCGTGACCGCCCCGCGCTTCGTCGCCGCGGCCAAGGCCTTGGCGATCGCGACGCTGCCGCGGTCGAACGGCTCCACCTCGAAGACCCCCATCGGGCCGTTCCAGAAGATCGTCTTCGCCTCGGCCATCTTCGACGCGAACAGCTCGACGGTGCGCGGGCCGATGTCCACGCCGAGCCAGCCCTCGGGGACGGCCATGCCCTGGGTCGCCTCGCTCGGCGCCCCCGCCTTCAGCTCTTTCACCGCCACGTGGTCCGCGGGCAGAAGGCACTCCACCTCGCGGTTGAAAGCCTTCTCGACGATCTCCTTCGAGGCCGGCATGCTCTCCGCCTCCAAAAGCGACTTGCCGATCGAGATCCCCTGCGCGGCCAGGAAGGTGTACGCCATTCCCCCGCCGATCAGCAGCCCGTCGACCCGCTCCAAAAGCCGCTGCAGCACGCCGATCTTATCCGACACCTTCGCCCCGCCGACGATCGCGAGGAACGGCCGGGCCGGATTGTTCATCACGCGGTCCAGAAACTCCAACTCGCGCTGAACGAGGAAGCCCACGCCCCCCGGCAAAAATTTAGGGATGCCCGCCGTCGACGCGTGCGCCCGATGCAGCGCCCCGAACGCGTCCTGCACGAACACCTCGCCGAGCTTGGACAGCGACTTCGCGAACGAAGCGTCGTTCTTCTCCTCCTCGGCATGGAAGCGAAGATTCTCCATGAGGAGCACTTTCCCCGGCTTAAGCCCGTCCACCGCCTTCACGGCCTTCTCCCCGATGCAATCCGCCGCGAAAGCCACCTTGGTCCCCAGCAATTTCTCCAGGACCGGCAACACGGGCTTAAGACTGTACTTGGCCTCCGGCTTGCCCTTAGGCCGCCCAAGGTGCGAAAGCAGGACCACCGAGCACCCCGCCCCGAGCAGGTGTTTTATCGTAGGAACGGTCGCCGCAAGGCGAGTCGAATCGACGACTTTGGCGCCGTTAAGCGGCACGTTGTAGTCGACGCGCAGCAAAACGCGCCGCCCCTCCAGAGGCAACTCCTGCATCCGCCGGACCTTCAAAGCTTTATTCATTTCGAGCCGGATTCTACAAAAAAGAACGGCCCGCCCGGGCCGAGGCCGCAAAGAGTAAAATATTCAAAGTATGACACCCCGCCGTTCCCAGTGGCGAGCGAGCTCCAGTCCGTCATTGTTGCCGTCGTCGTGAACCGCAACGGTCTGGTAAGGACCTCGGCCCCGGGGGACGGCGGGTGTCCCCGTAGCGAAACTCGTGGAGGTCGCGGATCTCCGAGACGCGACCGACTCGAAGCGAGCGGCTCCGACGCGAGCGCGTTTCGCGGAGCGGGACGGCCGACGGCCCCCGGGGCCGAGGTCCGTACAAAGGGCCGTTAAGCCGTTTTAAAAGATGGACTTCCCAAGGGCCGACTGGATGAGCTCGGAGGCGAGCTCGGCTGTGGTGTTGTGGACGTCCTCCAGCGGATTGACCTCGACGAGATCCAGCGAGGTCAGCAGCCCGGAGTCCGACACCAGCTCCATGAACAGATGCGCCTCGCGGTACGTCAGCCCGCCGCGCTTCGGCGTGCCGACGCCCGGCGCGACCGACGGCTCCACCGAGTCGATGTCGAAGCTCACGTGCACGCCGCCGGTGCCGTCGGAGGCCGCCTCCAGCGCCTGCTGGGTCACGCGCGCCATGCCGCGCAGGTCGATCTCCTTCATCGTGAACACGTTCACCTTCGACGCGCGGATGATCCGCTTCTCCGCCTCGTCCAGGTCGCGGATGCCGACCAGGCTCACGTTCCGCGGGTCCACCTTCGCGCCCGGGTAGCCCAGCGAGGCCAGGGCCTTGTCGCCCAGTCCCAAGAGGTGAGCGAGCGGCATCCCGTGCACGTTGCCCGACGGAGAGGACACCGGCGTGTTCATGTCCCCGTGCGCGTCCACCCAAATCACCCCGATCTTCTTGCCGCTCTCCTTCAGGGCGCGGCTCGCGCCCGAGATCGAGCCCATCGCGATCGAATGGTCGCCCCCGAGGACGACCGGCGTCCAGCCCGAGGACAGCGCCGCGTAGGTCGCCGCCTCCAGCTCGCGGCACGCCGCCAGCACGGCCGACGCGTAGCGCTTCTTAGGGGAACCGACCTTGGCCTTGTCGGTCGACGGCATCGGCAGGTCGCCCGCCTCCTCGGCCGTCAGGCCGAACTCGCCCAGGTGCTGAAGCAGATCGGTGCGTCGGATGGCGGCCGGCCCCCCCGCCGAGCCCCGCTTCGAGGCTCCGAGGTCGAACGGCATGCCGATCAGACGCGCCTTGCGCGAGGACGATTTGATGGACATAGTCAGCGTTACCCCTCACCCCCGCCCTCTCCCCGCTTCGCGGGGCGAGGGAGTTCCTGCTTGGAGAGCCCTCTCCCGCTTGCGGGAGAGGGTGCCCGGAGGGCGGGTGAGGGTCCGATCCCCTAGCTGGCCTTCGTGCCGACCAGCTCCTTCTTGGCCACGTAGGCGGCCAGGTCGATGACGCGGTTCGCGTAACCCCACTCGTTGTCGTACCAGCCGAAGACCTTCACGGTGTGGCCGTCCATCACGTCGGTCAGCGTCGCGTCGAAGGTGCAGCTCGCCGGGTTGCCGAGGAAGTCGCGCGAGACCAGCGGCTCCGCGGTGTAGCCCAGGAAGCGCTTCAGGCGCGCCGAGGAGGCGGCCTTCTTGAAGGCCTCGTTGACCTCCTCCTTCGTGACCGACTTCTCGACCTGCGCGGTGAAGTCGACGACCGAGACGTCCTGGGTCGGGACGCGCATCGACATGCCGTTCAGCTTGCCCTTAAGCTCGGGCAGCACCAGGCCGATCGCCTTCGCGGCGCCGGTGGAGCTCGGGATCATCGAGACCGCGGCCGCGCGCGCGCGGCGCAGGTCGCCGTGCGGGAAGTCGAGGATGACCTGGTCGTTCGTGTACGAGTGCACGGTCGTCATCAGGCCGGACTTGATCCGGAACGCCTCGTGCAGCACTTTCGCGAGCGGCGCGAGGCAGTTCGTCGTGCAGGAGGCGTTCGAGATGATCTTGTGCTTCTCGGGATCGAACAGCTCCTCGTTGATGCCCATGCAGACCGTGATGTCCTCGCCCTTCGCGGGGGCCGAGATGAGCACGCGGCCCGCGCCCGCCGTCAGGTGCGCCTTGGCCTTTTCCGCGTCGGTGAAGCGCCCGGTCGACTCGATGACCAGGTCGACGCCGGTCCACGGCAGCTTGGACGGGTCCTTCTCGGCGATCACCTGGATCGTGCGGCCGTCGACGATGAGAGCGTTGCCCTTCACCTCGATCGAGCCCTCGTACGGGCCGAAGGTGGAGTCGTACTTGAACAGGTGCGCCAAGGTCGGCGCGTCGGTCAGGTCGTTGACCGCGACGAACTCCAGGTCCGGGCGCTTGAGTCCCGCGCGCAGCGCGAGACGCCCGATCCGTCCGAAGCCGTTGATGCCGATCTTGATCGCCATGGGGGTTCTCCTAGCCATTGAAATTCGGATGCGGCGCGAGCATGCGCCGCTCCGCTTCCTCGAGCAAGTCCTTCAAAATCGCGTCCGCGCGCCCCGGCGCGACCTGCTTGCCGTCCTGCCGCCGGAGGCTGATCAGCCCCTCGGCTTGCTCCTTCGCGCCGAGGACCGCCATGTACGGGACCTTCTCCAGCGTCGCCTCGCGGATCTTGTGGCCGATCTTCTCGGGGCGCCCGTCGACGACCACGCGCAGGCCGGCCGCTCTCCACGCCTTCGCCAGCTCCTCGGCGTACGCGATCTGCCCGTCGGTGACCGTCAAAAGCTTGACCTGGACCGGCGCGAGCCACAGCGGGAACTTCCCGGCGTAGTGCTCGATCAGCACGCCGATGAAGCGCTCGAAGGAGCCGAACAGCGCGCGATGGATCATCACCACGTGCTCGTCCTTGCCGGCGGCCGAGCGAAACTTCACGTCGAAGCGGCGCGGAAGGTTGAAGTCCAACTGGACCGTGCAGAGCTGCCAATCGCGGCCGATCGCGTCCTTGACCTTGATGTCGATCTTCGGGCCGTAGAACGCCCCGCCGCCCGGATCCACCTCGAACGCCCAGTTCTCGGAGGCCAGCACGCGCGACAGAGTCGCGCCGGCACGCTCCCAAAGCTCGGGCTCGCCGAACGACTCGGTCGGGCGCGTCGCGACGTAGGCCTTGATCTCGGTGAACCCGAAGTCGCCGTAGACCTTGCGGCACAGCCGCAGGAGCGCGGTGATCTCGGACTCGATCTGGTCCTCGCGGCAGAAAATGTGGGCGTCGTCCTGCGTGAAGCCGCGCACGCGCATCAGGCCGTGCAGCACGCCCGAGCGCTCGAAGCGGTAGACGGTCCCGAACTCGGCCAGGCGCAGCGGCAGCTCGCGGTACGAGTGCAGCGTCGACGTGTAGATCAGGATGTGATTCGGGCAGTTCATCGGCTTGACCCGATAGGGCTGCCCCTCGATCTCCATCGCCGCGTACATCAGCTCCGCGTAGTTCTGCAGGTGGCCGGACTTCTCGTAGAGCTTCTCGGAGGCGATGTGCGGCGTGCAGACGAAATCGTAGCCGTGCTCCTTAAGGAGCCCGCGTATGTACTGCTCCATCTGGTAGCGGATAGACGCGCCTTTAGGGTGCCAGTGGATGAGCCCGCCGCCGACCTCCTCGTGCACGCTGAACAGGCCCAGCTCCATGCCGAGCTTGCGGTGGTCGCGCCGCTTGGCCTCCTCCAGCTGCTTGAGGTAGGCGTCGAGCGCGGCGGCGGTGCCCCAGGCGGTCCCGTAGATCCGCTGCAGCATCGGGTTCTTCTCGGAGCCGCGCCAGTAGGCGCCGGAGACGTGGGTCAGCTTGAGGTGGCGGATGTCCTCGGTCGACTCGAGGTGGTTGCCGCGGCAGAGGTCGATGAAGGTGTCGTGTTGGTAGTGGCTGACGACCGGGCCGTCCAGGCCCTCGAGGATCTCAACCTTGAAGGGCTCCTTGCGCGCTTCCCAGAACTTACGGGAGTCGTCCTTCGAGTGCTCGGAACGGATGAAGGCGTGGTTGCCTTTCGCGATCTCGAGCATACGGGACTCGATGCGCGAAAGGTCCTCGGGAGTGAAGTTATGGGCGCTGTCGAAGTCGTAGTAAAAGCCGTTCTCGATCGCGGGACCGATCGTGATCTTCGTGCCGGGGAACAGCTCCTGGACGGCCTGCGCCATCACGTGCGCGCACGAGTGCCTCAGCTTCTCGAGGTACTCGGGGCTGTCCTTCGGGAGGGCGGTCGATGGTTTTAGAGAAGAAGACATAAAGAAATGGTGCCCGGTATAGGATTTGAACCTATGACCCCTCCCATGTCAAGGGAGTACTCTAGCCGCTGAGCTAACCGGGCCTTTGTCGCGCCCTGCGCTCCGCCTTAGGCGGATGCTCGGGTCTGAAGACCCGCGCGAACAAGGAAAATTCGCGCGGGCGCTCCCCATGGGGGGCTCGCGCCCCCCTCTGGCGCCCGCCTCGCGGCGGGCTGTCACCCCCCCAGTGCGGAATGCCGGCCCGTGCCGGCGCTCCGGTTGGGACTATTAAAAAAGAGCCAAGGAATACGACGCGACCAGCAGAGATTACCAAAAACGGAGGTTTGGCTCAACCGCCTCCGGCGGTTGAGCCCCCCTTCATTAATACGT
Source organism: uncultured Elusimicrobia bacterium (assembly GCA_964566245.1). Classification (GTDB taxonomy): domain Bacteria; phylum Elusimicrobiota; class Elusimicrobia; order CAZMIB01; family CAZMIB01; genus CAZMIB01. Next base: position 26,263 of record CAZMIB010000017.1, read on the forward strand.
GGGCGTGGGCTGTTTTAGCCCGTGCCCTCTCCCCTTGGGAGAGGGTGCCCGAAGGGCGGGTGAGGGGATCAAGCCGTTTTCCGACTAGCTACCCGGGCGAAAGCGGCGTGCTCGGGCACGCCTTCCTAATGGTAGGCGTCCAGATACTTCAGCGACTCATTGATCAACGACTCGGCGTTCTCGGGGCCTTCGTCCCCCAGCAGGTCGCGGAGTTCCTTCGCCAGCGTGGGCTTCAGGTCCTTCCATGCCTGGTGCGGAATCGTTTTCCCCAACAGCGCGGCGTGCTCGGCCAGCTCCTCGTAGGCCTCCGGGGAGCGGGTATTGTGAGCCCGCCAAACGTCGATCACGATCATTCGGCGCAGCAAGCCCAGCGCGTCGCCGTGCGCGCGTCCGGGCAGGTCCAGCATCACCGCGACCCCGGCCTCGAACGACATCTCCCCCGTCAGGGACACGGGAAGGTTTTCGGCGTTGCCGTTCCATGCGGCCGTGAGGCTCCTCGATTCCGCGAGCGAGCCCTCGAGGCGCGCTTGCGTTTCCCGATAGTCCTCGAGGACCTTCCGCTTCAGGACATCCACCTCATGGTGTTTGGCGTATTCGCCCAGGTAAGCCCTCGCGCCCGCGTGGAGAGCGTCTCTCGTCTCACGCCGCACTCGGGCCGCCCAGCCGACAAGGAAAACCAGCACCGCGTAGCCTGCCACCGCGAACGAGGGATGGCCCGGCACGACGACTATCCGCAAGACCGCCGCGGAGATGGCGGAAAACACGAGCATCAATCCGCGCGTCCATGCGAAGTCGCTGGCCGCGTAGTGCGCTTCCTGCACCCGCTTCGAGTCCGCGATCGCGTCCAGCTCGCCCAGAACCTCGGGCTTGATGCCCTTGCGCTCGTTCTGAGTCCGCAACACGTCGTGGAGGAAGTCGGCCGCGCGATCGGCAAAGCCGACGGCCGGCCCCCTGCGGGCGGCCATGTTGCGGCGGATGACCGACAAAGCGGCGAGAGCGTTCCGCTTGGCGTAGGAACTCGGCTCGCCGCTCGACTGCTCGAACAAGGCCTGCCTGACGGTACCGTCGTAATTGGACTCGATGGACTCCATCACGGAGTCCTCGAAGCTGACGGCTTTCGCGCGCCTTTCCAGGAACTCAAGGGCCTCATTGAGCTTCTTCTCGCGGCCGGAGGCCGGCAGCTCGCGGCGGCTCTTGATCGTTTCGATCGCGGCCGCGATCTCGGCGGCGTGGCTTTCCTTGGAGCGCGCGCCCTCCGTCAGGCCGTTCAGGGCCTCGCGCAGCTCCGCGTCCTCAAGCACGAGCGCCTTGATCTCGGGAGAGTAGCGGCGCGTCCGAAGGGCGGCCCGGAGATAGTCCAGCGCCTCGGCGACCATGCCCGAGTTGACGGCCGTCACGGCCTCGTGGCGCTTGATGATCTCGACGGCCTTCGCGAGGCGCGCGCGCTCGGCGGCGCCTTCATGGAGCAAGGGCAGCGAGCGCCCCGCCTTGACCGCCGGGACGAGCGAGCCCAGGCCTTCGGCGTCGAGGACCTCGGCTGTCCCGCGCGCGCCCTGCGCGTCGAACAGCGTCTCCAGCCCCGCGAGAGCGTCGTCGAAGCGGCCGCTGGTCACGAAGCCGGACAGCTCCGCGCGCGTCTGCTCCAGCGTCCCGCGCAGGTTCTCGTCCGCGGCCGCCGCCTTGCGCGCGGCCGCGGCGCGCTTTTCGAGCTTCTTCAATCGGACGCGGAAAGCCTCCGGCATGCGCATCTGCGTCATCGCCGCCGACAAGCGCGCGGGCTCGGCGACCAAGGTGAGAACCAAGCGCGCCGAAACCGCCGCCTCGGAGGGAACCGCTCCCGGCTCGGCCTTCGCCAGGCTCGATAAATCCCTTAGCCCCGCCTCCAACGGCGCGGACAGGAAAGCGTCGATGCGCGCGGAGACGGCGGGGATCGAAACGGCGGGCGCCTCGAGGCCGCGCGCAAGAAGCGCCGGGGTCTCGGCCGTCGGGCCGCACCACGCCGGGCCGGCCAGCGCATGTAAAACAAACGCCCAGGAAACGATGCCTCTCAACCCGCCTCCGGGGCTCCCCCTTCCTTATAAGGATAGCCGGGGGGCGCGAGGAGACAGGGGGCCAAGGACCCAGGCGGCGGGCGACGGAGGACCCAGCCGAAACCGGGACTAAGGTCGCATGCGGCGGCGCGGGAACCCCGCGCCGCCGCTTACTGGAGCTCTTCCAGCAACTCGGTCTGTTCTTGCTCGCTCAGGTCGAGGCGCTGCTTCACGGGGGCGCCGCGAGCGAGCAAGGCGGGATGGCGTTCCTCCAGCGTCGGAACGTCGAGGCGCTCGAAGAGGACGCCCAGCGGAAGGGCGCCTCCGGTTTCCCCCTCGACGGCGAGGGCCATCGCGGCGGCGTGGTCGGCCTTGTCGCGGCGCGAGTCGTCGAGCTTGCGGATGTCCATCGATGACGCTTCATCGGGGCAAAAGCAGTCGACCACGCTGAAGCCTTTGTGCTGAAGGGCCTGCGCGAGGATCGCGGACAGGTGTTCCGGCTCGCCGGAGAAGGCGCGGGCGACGAAGGTGGCTCCCGCGGCCAGGGAGACGGCGAGAAGGTTCGCCGGCCTCTCGGCCCGGGAGGCCTCGCGGCCGGCGCCCCTCAGCGAGAAAAAGGTCGCGTCCAGGTTGCGGCTCGCGGCGCGGACGATCTCGGAGAGGCCCGCGCCGACGGCGGCTTCCGCGTCCTCGACGGCGACGAAAGTCAGCTCCGGGTTCGCCAGGCTCGCGCCGGTCGCCGCCGCGACGGCCCGACCGGCGCCGACATGGAAGCCGTAGGCGTTGAAGGACAAGGGCAGCAGCTTGGCCGGGCCGCCGCCGATCACCAGCATGTCCTTCGGCTGAAGGCCAAGCTTGGAACAGGCCGCCGCGAGCGCGTCCAGCAGCGCGCGCTCGCCGGGGCGCGCGTCCGCGGCCGTACCGCGCTTGAACGACTCCGGCGGCAAGCTGCGCAGGCTCTCGGGCGGGGTACGCTCGGGGACCGAGAGGAACGACGTCGCGGTCTCGTTCATGACGCCAAGGCCTCCTCGATCCGTCGCCTCGTCGAGCCGGGATAGAACGGCTCGCCGTCGAACTTCAGCCAGCGGTGCGGGATGTGGTAGCCGGTCTCCATGCGGATCAGCCTGGCGAGCTGGGCGGTGTAGTTCGACTCAAGGATCATCACCTTGCGCGCCCGGTACAGCATCTCCGACATCTCCTTCCACGGGAACGGCCACAGCGTCCGCACGGGCAGGATGTTCAGGCGACTCCGGCCGTCCGCGTTGAGCTCGCTCATCAGGCGCTTCATCAGACCGAAGCTCGAGCCCCAGCCGACCAACGTGAGCTCCGCGTCGGGCGGGCCCATCAGGCTCGGCGGCCTCAGCTCGCGCGCGAGCCGCTCGAGCTTGCGCATGCGCTTGGCCATCATGCGGTTCCGCGCGACCGGATCGGCGCCCGAGCCGGAAAGGAGGTTCCCGTCCTCGCCATGCTCCTCGACCGAGGCCGCGAACATCAGCCCCTCCTGTCCCGGGAGGGCGCGCGGGCTCACGCCGTCCTCGGTCTCGGCGTAGCGGCGGTACGGCGCGGCGCCGCCGTCCGCTCCGGCCGGAGGGCGGGCCCATGGGCCGCGCTCGATATCGGCGGCGAGGTCCAAGCCCTCGACGGTCTCGCGGCGCTCGGTCAGGTACCTATCCGAAAGAATCACGACCGGAAGCTGGTACCTCTCGGCCAGGTTGAAGGCCTCGAGCGTCGTGTAGAAAGCGTCCTGGACGTCGAGCGGGGCGAGCACGCAGCGCGGGAAATCGCCGCGCGCGCAGCCGAGGGCCTGCCACAGGTCGCTTTGCTCGGTCTTCGTCGGCAAGCCGTCCGCCGGCCCCGCGCGCTGGGTCTCGAGTATCACCAGCGGCGTCTCGGTCGCCGCCGCCGCGCCGAGAGCCTCGCTGAGGCCCGCGAGGCCCGCGCCCGAGGCCTCCACGAGAGCGCGCGCCCCC
>CAZMIB010000018.1:0-20916 GCA_964566245.1 uncultured Elusimicrobia bacterium
CCTCTGACCATATGCTAACTCCAAATTTCCCGAAATTGAACCAACCATTCAATGCCGACTTCGCGCGAGGTTTCCCAAGCCCCTAGGACGCGGACGCGTTTGGCGGTGACCCCTCACATCCAAAACCTAAGTCTGCCCTTCAAAAAGACGGAAGACTTTGTCACCTGGCGATTCGCCTCTTTAAACAGCGCGACCACAATACCGTTGAAATCATAAATCGTTCCGACATTATCTTTTGGGTTGTCCATATTCCGGTTCATTGGGACTGGTGTCACTTGTTTACCTTTGGATCGAAGCCGTACATATGACGAGGCTTCATCAGCCCTTTTCGATCCGTCGCCCGCCTTCGGGGTCGATGATCATCCGCCGTTTCAGCTCCGGCCACTCGATGACGTCCTCGACGCCCTTGCCGGTCATCACGCCGAGCATCATCACCGTGCAGGGCGCTTCGTAGGGGTTGCTGAACTGATGGCAGACGCCGCTGCCCGCCGGGCGAGAGACGGCGTCTCCGGTCCGCAGGTCGGCATCCTGCCCGCCATACCTGATCCTGGATCGGACGGTTGGAACGTAAAAAAACCCCTCCTCGAATTTGTGGCTGTGGAGGTAGGAGGACTTTTTGCCCGGCGGGATTTCCGTCACGTCCACGCCTAGGGCGCCTGTCCCAATCATCGCGCCGATGTCTCGGGAGATGCCGCCGATCCCTCCTTTCCTTTCATAGGGCTCGGGCGGCGCGTCGTCCACGTTGGCGATTCCCTTGGGCCGGCTATTCATGTGGAGGTCCACTTTAGCGCCAGCTTTCTTCGGTGAAGGGCGCAATCCCGCAGGTAAAGGTTGATGAGGTTTTGGTACGGCATGCCCATCTCGGACGCGAGCGTCTTGAAATACGACACGGACCCTTTATCCAGCCGAATGGTGATGGGCTGCTTCAGCCTGGAAACATAAGGGTTGGGTTCGCCCTTCATCTTTGAGAAGTCGTAGTGCGAGCGCATGGCGTTACCTCCAATAGGCGCCGGTCTCTTGCTTCGAGGCCTTTCTCGCCGATATGAGCCTGATTACAGATTCGTTCTTTCGAAAACAATGACAGACTATGAGGACCCGCAGCCTGAAGCTCATGCCGAGCAGGATAAACCGCTCCTCGTCATGGGAGTGGTCCGGGTCGAAGAACCGCAGCGCGTTTTCATCCAGGAAGACGGTCTGCGCCTCCTCGAAAGGGACGCCGTGCTTCCGGATGTTTTCCCTGTTCTTGGCCTCGTCCCATTCGAAGCGCAGGTCATCCATATGTACAGTGTACATATGGAATCCTTGGAAATCAAGGAAAAAATCGGGGCGGCTTTATCGGCGCGCCCAGTCCGCCCGCGTGATCCGGTAGACGACCGGGCAGCGGGCGTCGGGGCCGCAGGCGGCGCCCGGGGCGGCGATTTCCTGGGCGCCGAGCTTCGCGAGGGCCTTGCGCGAGCGGCGGTTGTCCGGGCCCACCTTGAAAAGGACGACCTCGACGAAGCGGAAGGCGTGGTCCAGCATCAGACGCTTCAGCTCGGCGTTGGCGCCGGTCCCCCAGAGGCGCCGGACCAGGAAGGTGTAGCCGACCTCGATGGAGGCTGCCTTGGCGTCGTGGGCCGTGAAGCGTGAACAACCGACGATCTTCTCCGTGTTGCGGTCGATGACGGCCAGGGCCCCCTTCGAGGCCAAACCGGATTGGAAGTAGGGCTTGAAGCCTTCCGGTGTGCAGCGCGAGCGGTCCGGGTGCTGTTCCCAAACGAGGGGATCGGAGGCCGCGGCGAGGAGCGCGTCGTAATCGCGCTCGGCGAGCGGACGCAGCAGGAGGCGCGCGCCGGCCAAGGTCGGCTGCCAGTCGGGCTCCGGGACGTTCGTCATGCCGCCCGTTCCCCATTGGGATTCAGCCCGCCGAAAGTCAACATGTCAAAGTATGACACCGGATTTCAGCAAATTCGCGAGGTGCTTCAGCTCCGGGGCGTTGAGGTCGGAGATCAGCCAGTAGGTCATTCCGTCGGCGGACCAATGGAGGAGGTGGTAGCCGCGCACGGTCGTTTCCCCTTCCGCGGCGCGGGAGCCGCCCGGGGACGGCCAAATGAAGAGGTTGATGGGATGCCGCGCGCGGCGGTAGACCAAAGCCGCGACGGTCCGGCCGCCGAGGCGGTCGAGGCGTCCGCCTTCCAGGGTAAAACCCTGATCGGCAAAGTCCTTGACCGGGGGCGAGAAGTCCACCTTGCCGTTGAACCAGGGCTTCACGACGTGGCGGTCGGAGGCCGCGACCTCCGTCAGCGGGCCCGACATCAGGGAGCGCGCGTGATCGTCGGCCACCTCCTGCGCGACGCGGTCGTCGCGAAAGCGCTCCTCGATCCGCGGCGCGAGGACGAGCGCCGCGCACGCCAAGGCGGCGGCGGTCGCGAAACCGCCCCACCAGGCGCGCCAGGTCCCGGCCGGGGAGGAGATCGGCGCGGCCTCCGCGCGGGACTGGAGACTCAGCGCCTTCTCCAGCCGGCTTTCGAGCCCGGCCGGGACGGCATGGCGCAGCTCCGGATTCCTAAGGGAGGCCTGAAGCGCGAGGCGCCGCTCCAATTTTCGGGCGCAGGCGGGGCAGGCGTTGAGATGCCCCTCCACCTCCAGTTGGCGCTTGAGGTCGAGCTCGCGGTCCACGCAGGCATCCAGCCAACCCGCCGCCGTTTCATGCTCCACGTTCGATGTCCCCCCGCTCCGGGTCCGTCACGAGCTTCTCCAAGCGGTCGCGCGCCCGGGACAGCCGCGACATGACCGTGCCCATCGGCAGCCCTGTCGCCTCGGCGATCTCCTTGTAGGAGAGGCTTTCCAGCTCGCGCAGCACCAGTATCTCACGGAACTCCAGCGGGAGCTTGTCCAGAGCCGCCCGCATCGCGACCGTTCCGGCGCTTTTCAGCGCGGCGGCCTCGGGGTTCTGCGACGCGTCGCCCAGGCGCTCGATCAACTCCGGATCGTTCTCGCGCTCGCCCGCCCGGTCCTTGCTCAGAGCCGCGTAGCAGCAGTTGCGCACGATGGCCAGCAGCCAGGCCCGCGCCTCGCCGCCGCGATAGCCGTCGAAAAAACGGAAGGCCCGCAGCATGGCCTCCTGCACGGCGTCCTCGGCGTCGGCGTCGCGGCGCATCAGCCAGCGCGCCAAGTTATAGGCCGCGGGCAGATGGGGCCACAGCACCGCCTTGAATTTTTCGGCCTTCTCCGAGTCGCTCACGCGCGCTCCGATATATAGATCGCCGCGGCCGCGATTTTATTCCCGCGGGAATAAACCGCGCCGCGGCCGCATCTTGCAAGACGAGAGGGTCCCGCGGGGCCCCAGGAGGTCGCGATGAAGATTGAACGGACATGGCGCGCGTTGTGGAATCCCCCCGTCGACGGCCCGGCGGCGACGTTGTTCTTGCGGCTCATGGCCGGCGGCGTATTCTTATGGGAGGGCGTGATGAAGTTCGTCTTCCCGAACCTCGGTCCGGGACGCTTCGCCAAGCTGGGGTTTCCGTTTCCGGGGCCGACCGCGGATTTCGCGGCCTGGCTCGAGATCATCGGCGGCCTGTGCCTGATCCTCGGCTGGTTGACGCGTCCGTTCGCGATCGCGTTCATCGTCGAGATGGTCGTGGCGATGCTGTCCACCAAGATAACCTTGTACCTCGGCACGTCCCCGCTGCCCAAGCCTCCCTCGCCGCCGGTGATGGGACTGTGGGCCGTGCTGCACGAGGTCAGGTCCGAGTACGCCCAGCTCATGACGTCCCTGTTCTTGCTCATCGCGGGGCCGGGCCCTCTGTCGCTGGACGCTCGGCGGAGCCGTCGGCCGTCGCGCCCGGGCGATTCCGGCTCATCCTACCTTTTCGGAGATCGCCGGGTCGTCGCCGGGCAGGCGCCTCTGGAAATCCGGCGGATCTCCGGTTAGACTACCGAGGTCGCGGGAAGGGGCGATGGCCGATATCAGGATATCGTTCGATCTCAAGGTTCCATCCCGTTTGGCGCGCTGGGGGGCCGCGGCCCTCTTGGTCGCTCTTTCGGCCGAGGAGCTGACCTCGGAGAGCCTCACGTTGCAGGCCTATTACCCTTCCCCACTCGGGATCTACAGCGCGATGACGACCACCGGCGCGACGACCTTGGCGCGCGATGGAGGAAGCGTCGGAATAGGGACGAACGCCCCGGCGGCCTCGGCGGCGCTCGACGTCAGCTCGACCAAGGGCGGCTTTCTCCCTCCGCGCATGGACACGGCGGCGCGCGACGCGATCGCGTCCCCGGCCGACGGGCTCGTGATCTTCAACACCTCGACGCGCCGTCTCGAGTGGTGGGACAATACCGCCTCGGCCTGGGTGCCCGTCGGCGGCGGCGCGTTCAAGAAGTTCGCGGGCACGATCTCATTCCCTTACACCGCCGGCGTCCAGAAGTACGCTCAGGCCGACGCCAAATGCGCGACGAATTTCGGCTCCGGGGCGCGAGTTTGCTTCTCGGGAGATTTCATGAACGGCCTGCCGCCGCCTCCCGTTCCCCCCGTGAACGGAACGACCTACCATTACAACACCTTCTCCCTTTGGGGGTACACGGGGCCGGCCGACGACCTTGACTGCCTGGGCGGCAGGAACCAGCCCTCGATCAATCCCGGCACGGCGCTGTATTGGGACGCCTCCTACGGCCTGTGGTATCCGGAATACAAGTTCTGCGCGAACCCGCTGACCGTCGCCTGCTGCAACTGATCGCCCCCTCCGCTTGAAGCCGGCGCGTCCGCGCCGGCGCTTCATCGTGCGCCCGGCAGGGGCGGGGGTCAATAGGTCGTCGGTTCGGAAAAGCGATAGGCCGGTTATTTCGCGAGGGATGGGCCCATCGACCCCTACGCCGAGGGCCGGGGGCGGGGTATCATGAGACCATGCGCTATCGGGATTATTTCAGCTTCTTACGGGGAACTCTCGGCCTTGCCGTCGCGTTCGCTTCGCCGGCCGCCGCCGTCGCGGGATCGACGGTCGAGCCTCCGGGCCGCGTCGCCGTCCAAGCCTTGGTCGGAGCGAGAGACGAGCTCTCGGCGCCGCTGCTCGGGCACATGTCCGATTTCGGGAGGGCGCCCTGGGTGGGCGGCCTCAAGGAGCTCGGCGAGCTTGCCACGCGGCCCGTCGACGGGGCGGACCGGAGCCGGATCGAGGCGGCCCGCGTCGCGTTGGCCCTGATAACGCGGCCGGACGAGTTGGCGCGGCTGTCGAGCTTCCTGCGCCCCGACAAGGACATGGGCGGCCGCGCCGTGAAGGTCGAGTTGAGCCCCGGGGACGTGACCACTATGCCCCTGCACGCGGTGGTCGGCGGCTTCATGAACGGCGTGGGCTCGATACGGGAACGGGCCGCGCATGATTCGGAGATGGCCGACGAGCTCAAGAAGTGGAGCGAGATCGTCGGGAGCTTCGACCGCCGCGAGGCGATGAGGACGGCCGAGAAGCTCGACGCGCTTTACAACGGCTCGATGCGCCCCGGCCGGGAGGCCAAGGTTCTCGCCGACGTCGATGCGGCCGTCTCGGCCGCAAGCGCGGCGGTCGATGAAGATGCCGGCAACGCGGACGAAAAATCCCGTCGTCTGCTCGATCAAGGTCTGGCCGGCGTCGGCCTGAACGAGCTCAGGAGCCTGAGACAGTCCATGGAGGCGCGGCTCGGGCAGGCCTCCGACCTGGAGGACGCCTCGGACTCTCCCGACGCGCATGCCGGCTTGCTGGACGGCTGGCGGCCGGCCGCCCTGTCCCCCCGCCCGTCGGCCGTCACCCCCGAGGAGTTCGCGGCGGCCGTCGCGGCTCTGCGTGACGCTCGCGGGCCGGGCGTCCTGGGGATCGAGGTGCCGGCGCGCGTGGTCCGGAGCTACGTGGCGGCCCACCCCCACGCGCCCGCCGTCGCCCGCTTCGTGCTGGACGCGCCGACGCGCAAGAGCTTGGAGTGGAAGGAAGAAGGTTCGCTTCCTTTCGTAAGCAACGCTCGCCTGCTGAAGGAGTCACTCGAGGAGCTGGCGCCGCTGCGCGCCGTTCTCAGGCGGGAGGCCCTGCGGTTTTGGAGGCTTCCCGGAGCGCTCCTCGCCCTCTCCGTCATCGGCGGCGCCGTCCTCATCCCGATGCTCGCGTTCGCTGTCCTCGCGATCATGCTCCTATATGCCGGCGCGCTGCATGTCGACGGGTTGCGGTCCCCCCTGGCGGCGTACACGTTGGGGCTGTCGGAGCGCCCCACCGAGGAAGAGAAGAGAAAGCTGGCGGAGTACCTGAAGGCCGTCGAGAAAGCCTAGGGCTGCAGGTGGACGAGGCCGATCGCGACCAGGATCGGCACGATGACCGCGACGATGGCCTCGCCGGCGATGAAGCCGGACGCGAGCGGGGTGATGTGGCGGTCGTGGGACTCGCGGTGGACCTTCTCCCAGACGACCTGCACCACGCTTCCCAGGAACATCGTGATGATCGCGCTCGCGGGCACGAGCATCCCGATGCCGACGCCGGTCGGCGAGGGCGTCCACTTCCTGAAGCGCGTGCCTTCCATCATAGTGAAGACGATCCCCAGCGTGACGCCGATCGCGAGCGCGACCATCGCGCCGGGCGGCAAGGCCGACAGGCCTTTCGATAGGAGCTGGGCGAAGCCGGCCCACTTCTGCGAGATCGGCGACTGCAGGCCGTGGTCGCCGCCGATGCCGTAGGTGTCGCGCAACAGCGGATAGACGTAGGACACCGCGGCCGCCCCGACCGGCACGGCCAAGAGCTGGGCGTAGGTCAGGTAGCGCGGGGTGCTGCCGATCATGTCCCCCGTCTTGAAGTCCTGCATCAGCGCCTCGGACTCGGTCGCGATCGAGCCGGTCACGCCGCTGGCCACCATGTTCGCCGCGATCTGACCCGGGGCCAGGAGGCCGAACACCGCCTGCATCATGTTCGACAGGGCGCTGATCGGGCCCCAGTTGGTCTCGCCGAGCACGCGCAGGCCGACGAGCATCAGCGGTATCGAGAGAGCGATCGCGACGACCGTCATCCAGATCGGCATCCCGAGCCAAAACTTTTGGACCGCGATCAGAGCCAGGCCGCTCGCGATTGAGCCGCCGAGCACCCAGGACATCGGGAAATCCTCGGAGTCGACTTTCGCCGAGGACAGGTTCTTGAACGTGCGCACGAGCACGCTCCAGCGCATCACGAGCGCGGTCAATCCGCCCGAGATGAGCATGCCTGTCGCCGGCCACATCACCCACAGCAGCACCTTGCGCCGGACCAAGGCGTCGATGACGCCGTATTTGAGGAGAAGGCCCGGAGCCGCCCACCACGAAACCAGGGCTCCCGCCAGCATGCTGAGGTTGACCCGCGGGCCGACCAGCATGCCCGAGCCGAGCGACAGCAGGCTCCAGCTTACGCCGAAGGCCATCGCGGCCCCGTTCGGGCCGAGGGCCCACATCTCGGGGATGCGGTACCAGGCGTCGGCCAGAAGGCGCGCGTCCTCGCGCACGACCATCAAGAGGCCCGATAGGATCGTGCCGGCCCCCATCGAGGCCGCGGTCGCGCGGCCCTCGGCGCCGCGCGAGTCGAGGACGATCAAGGTTTCCCCGGCCGCGAGGCCGTCCGCGTAGGTCAGCCGCTCATCGATCACGAAATGCTGGCGCATCGGCACGGCCAAAAGGACGCCGAGCAACCCGGCCGCGGTCAGCCAGGCGAAGGACTGGAAGGGGGTCAGCGCCATCGTGAAATGCAGCGAGGGGTCCTGGCGCAGCATGTCGAAGGCCGCCATCAGCACGCACAGGAAGGCGGTCTGGCCGCCCGAGGTGCCGGCGGTCTGGACGATGTTGTTCTCCCAGCGGTTGAAGTCGCGGAAGATGAGCCCGAGGGCCAGGTAGCCGAAGAACGCGGAGACGACCGAGATGTTCGGCCCGAAGCCGAGCTTCATCACGATGTACGGGTACGAGCCGCCCATGATCGCTGCGACGATCATGCCGACGAACAAGGCGCGAGGCGTCAGTTCACGGACGCCGGCGGGGCGTCGCGGCGTCTCGGTCGGAACGGACGTCGGTCCGTCGGAAAGGGCGGCGGGTGGCATAGGCCGGGATTATACCGCTAACGAAGAAATGAACGCCAGGGCTTCGGCCTTGGTTTTGACCTTTCCCTCGGCTTGGGCTTCGTGCAGCGCGTTCAGTATCTCGCCGATTTTCGGGCTGGGCTTCAGCTTGAGCAGGCGCATCACGTCGTTGCCGTCGGCCAGCTTCGGCGGGCGGACCGTGTCGGGCCGCTCGTAGTTCTGGCGCAGCAGGTAGGCGACGACCTGCAGGTGGCGCAGCGTCTTGCGCCGCGGTTCGTCGACGCGCTCGTAGCGCGCGTGGCGCGGGTCGCGGCAGGCGTAGGGCAGGACCCCCTTCAGCTGGGCCGGGGTCAGGTAGCTGGAGTGATCGGCCCAGCAGACCAGCAGCAGGTCGACCCCGTGGCCGCCCAGGTCCTGGAAGAAGCGAAACACCGCGCGGTCGGAGATGTTGTGGTTCGCGGCCAGATTGCCCGGACGCAGGTGCTCGGCGATGACCGCCATGATCAGGGCCTTGTGCGCGGAGCTGAAGCGCAGCCGGTCCAGTATCTTCTCGGCCATTTTCGCGCCCAGCGGCTCGTGGCCGAAGAAGCGCAGGCGCCCCTCGATCTTCTTCGCGGTCGGGGGCTTGGCGACGTCGTGCAGCAGCGCCGTCAGGCGGAGGATCGACTTGAGCGAGAACGGTCCGTCCCGGCGCGCGATGTGGGCCTCGAGCTTCGGGGCGAGGGGGCCGAAGGCCCGCTTCAGGTTCTCGAAAAGGAAGTCGATGCGCTCGACGGTGTCGAGCGAGTGCTTCAGGACCCCGCCCGCGCCGTAGTACACGCGCGCGCAGGTCCGCGCGGCCTCGAGCTCGGGGAAGAGGGCGGTCAAAAGGCGCGTCTCGTCCATCGCCTTGAGGGTCGCGGCGGCGCGGCCGGTGTCGAGCAGGCGCAGCAGCTCGTCGTGCAGGCGCTCGCCCGAGGGTTTCGCGATCAGCGCGCGGCGGCGCGTGATCCAACCCCGCGTGCGCGGCTCGACGGCGAAGCCCAGCTCGGCCGAGAGGCGGTAGGCCCGCAGCAGGCGTAGAGGGTCGTCGATGAAGGCCCGCTCCGAGGTCGCGCGCACGACCCCGCGCTTCAGGTCGCCGGCCCCGCCGGTCGGGTCGAGCAGCGGGCCGAGGCCGTCCTCGGAGAGGGGCGCGGCCAGCGCGTCGATCGTGAAGTCGCGGCGCGCGAGGTCGGCCTCGATGGTCGGGCCCTTGAGCCGCGCGACGTCGAGCTGAAGCGTCGGGGTCGCGATCCGGTACACCTGCTCGCCCTCGTCCAGCACGATCAGCTTGCGGCGCAGGCGGGAGGCCAAGGCGCGCGCGAGGGGCTCGGGCTTGGCGACCGCGAGGTCGAGGTCGAACGGGGCGCGCCCGGTCAGCAGGTCGCGCGGCGCGCCGCCGACCAGGAAGACGGTCTCGCGCGCGGCGTCCCGCGCGAGCGCCAATATCTCCCTCGCGGCGGGGGTGAGGCGGGACGACAGGCCTCGAGCCATGCCGCTTACGCCTTGGCCTTGCGCTTCTCGAGCTCCTGCTGGCGCAGGACGCGCTTGAGGACTTTTTGCAGCGCGTTCTTCGGAAGCGAGTCGACGAGCTCGATGTCGCGCGGGCGCTTGTACGGGTCGAGCTTGTCCTTCATGAAGCGCATCAGCTCGGCCTTCTCGACGGTCTCGCCCTTCTTCACGACGACGTAGCTCTTGATCGTCTCGTCGCCGCCCTCGCCCGGGATGCCTACGACCGCGGCCTCGGCGACCGCGGGATGGCTTTGGATCACGGCCTCGACCTGGGCGGGGAAGACCTTCAGGCCCTTCACGATGATCATGTCCTTCTTGCGGTCCCGTATCGAGAGGTAGCCGTCCGCGTCCATGACGCCGATGTCGCCGGTCTTGAACCAGCCGTCGGGCGTGAAGGCGTCGCGCGTCGCCTCGGGGAAGGCGTGGTAGCCGCGCGTGACTTGGGGGCCCTTGATCAGGACCTCCCCCTCCTCGCCGGTCGGGACTTCCTTGCCCGCGTCGTCGGTGATCCGTATCGACGTTCCCGGAACCGGCTTGCCGACCGTGCCCGGGCGCCGTTCGTTAGGGGTATTGATCGAGACGACCGGGCTCGTCTCGGTGAGGCCGAAGCCCTCGAGGATGGGGACCCCGATCCTCGCCTCGAAGTCCTTGAGGGTCTCCAGCGGCAGAGGCGCCGCGCCCGAGACCGCGAGGCGCGTCCTGCGGAACGACCACCAGCGCAGCACGAGGCCCTTGAAGCCGACCGCCTCCTTCGCGAGCACCGAGAAAAGCTGGGGAACGGCGGGAAAGACCGTGACCCCGAGCCGGCCCATCAGCTTGAGCCACGGCGCGGGCGGGGCGATCGAGGTCACGACGGTCACGCGCGCCCCGATGAAGATCGGGACCAGCACGCAGGCCGTCCAGGCGAAGGTGTGGAACATCGGCAGGATGCACAGGAAGACGTCGCTCGGCTTCAGCGCGAGGATCTGAAGCGTGACCTCGCAGTTGCTGAGCAGGTTGCCGTGGCTGAGCAGGACGCCTTTGGGACGCCCCGTGGTGCCCGAGGTGTAAAGGATGCACGCGACGTCCTCGCGCGAAGCCACGCCGGCGGAGTCGGAGGATTGGGGCCCCCCCGCCAAGGTCTCCACATTCACCCCGCCCACCGGAGTGAAATCCGTGCCCACGATATGTTTGAGCTCGGGGAGTCGTGACCTCACTTTCTCATACGCCGCCCCGAAATCCTTCTGCGTCAGCACCCCGACGGCCTTGCAGTCGGCGAGCATGAACTCCAGCTCGTCGGCCTTCGAGATCATGAAGTTGATCGGAACCGCGATCGCGCCGAGCTTCGAGAGAGCGAGATAAAACGCGACGAAGTCCGGCGAGTTGCGCAGCGCGATCACGAAGCAGTCGCCGCGATCGACCCCTTCCCGGGCGAGGCCGTTCGCCAAGCGGTCGACCCGCTCCAGCATCTCGCCGAAGGTCATCCAGGCGTCCGCGTGGTGCATGTACCTGCGGCTCGGGTGGCGCTCCGCCGTCTCGCGGAGCATGTGGTAGAGGCTCGGGAGGCCGGCTTTCATGGTGTCCTCACTTTTGGCGCGGATCGAGGATGTCGCGCAGGGCGTCGCCGAGCAGGTTCCAGCCGAGCACGAACAGGAAGATCGTCCCGCCGGGGATGAAAAGGGTGTGCCAGAACTCGAACGGGTTGCCCGAGCTGCCGAGGATCCAGTTCCGCGACAGGCTGATGAGCTGGCCCCAGTCCGCGTACCCGACCGGCGCCCCGAGCCCGAGGAAGCTCAGCGCGGCGGCCGTGATCACGATGCGTCCCATGCTCAGCGAGGCGACGACCAAAAGCGGATAAATGCAGTTCGGGATGATGTGCCGGAACAGGATGCGCATGTCCGAGGCCCCGATCGCGCGCGCGGCCAGCACGAACTCGCGCTCCTTGGTCGAAAGCACCTCCCCGCGCAGCAGCCGGCAATAGGTCGGCCACGAGACGGCCATCACCGAGATCATCACCTTGAGCAGCCCCGGCCCCAGCACGGCCACGATCACGACCGCGAGCACGAGATCCGGAAAGGCGAGCACCACGTCGGTGAAGCGCATCAACAGCTCGTCGATCCAGCCCCCGTAGTAGCCCGAGATCCCCCCCAGCAGTATGCCGAGCAAGAGCGAGGTCCCGACGACGCTCAGCGCGACCTTGAACGCGGTCCGCGTCCCCCACACCATTCCGTAGTAAAGATCGTACTGCTGCTCGGTCGTCCCCAGGATATGCTCGCGCGACGGCCGCCGCGGGTCCGGGCTGTAGCCTTCCTGCGGTATCAGGTACGGATCGCGCGCGTTCGGCGGCGGCGGCGCCAGGACGGGCGCGAGCGCCGCGACGAAAATGAAGAACGCGATCAGCCCCAACCCGAACAGCGACAGCGGCCGCTTGCGGAGCTTCCTCCAAGCCTCGGCGATAAAGGTCTTCATCGTATCCTGATCCTAGGATCGGCCCAGGCGTAAAGCATGTCGGCCGCCAAGTTCCCCAGCACGAACAGCCCCGCGTCGAGCAGCGCGAAGCCTAGAACTCCCGGTATGTCGAGCTGTTGGGCCGCGATCACGCCCCAGCGCCCGATCCCCGGGTAGTCGAACACGGTCTCGGTGATCACGACCCCGCCCAGAAGTCCGACCAGCAGGAGCGACGACAGGGTGACGACCGGCAGCATCGCGTTCCGCCGCGCATGCCGATTCACCACGTCCCTCTCCGGCAGCCCCTTCGCCCGCGCCGTCCTCACGTAATCCTTGCCCAGCTCCTCGAGCATCGACGAGCGCGTCACGCGCACCAGCAGCGCGACCGTGATATACACCAAGGTCGTCGCCGGCAGCAGCAGATGCTTGATCGAGTCCCAAAATATCCAAAGCTTGCCGTTCAAGATCGAGTCCACCGTGAGCAATCCCGTGAACGAGCGGAACTTGTCCGAATGGATGAACAGGTCCGCGTCGAGCGAATACCGCCCCGGAGGCAGCCACTTAAGCTGCCCATAGAAAATCATCAGGAGGATGAGCCCCAACACGAACGACGGCAACGAATACCCCGTGATCGCGACGAAGCGCGACACGTGATCTATCACCTTGTCCTTATTGACCGCCGAAAGCGTCCCGAGCCAGACTCCTATGAGGATGATCGGTATCCACGCCGCGATCGTCAACTCAAGCGTGGCCGGAAAGAAAGCCGTGATCGCCTCCGACACCGGCATCTTAGCCGTCTCCGAATATCCAAGGTCGCCGTGCACCACCTGCTTCAACCACGTCCAATACTGCACCGGCATCGGATCGCGCAGATGATACTTCTGGATGACCGACTCGAGCGCCGAAAGCTGCCGGGGATCCTTCACATAGAGCGACGCACGCATCTCCGGCGTCAGATACTGCAACAGGGCGAACAACAACATCGTCACCCCCAACGCCACCAGGGGCAAGAACGCCAAACGACGAGCGACGAATGGCAGCATGCTATTCCTTGCTCAAAACGTAGAAGTAGCTCCCGTAGGGAGCATCCGGAAAGATCGGATTGTTATACCAGCCCTTCATCCAGGTCCGTTCGGTTCTGAACCTCACGCTGTCGATGATCACCAAGTGAGGCACTTCCTCGTACTCGAGCCGCAGCAGCTTTTTGTAAATCTCCTTGCGCTTCGCCAGCACCGTCTCGCGTATGCCGGCCTCGACGAGGCGGTCGGCCTCGGGGTTGCGGTAGTTCTGCTCGACGGGATAGTTCCCCTTCGAGTGCATGAACGGGAACGCGAAGTTGTGCGGGTCCGGATAATCCGCGTTCCAGCCGAGGGCGAACATCGGCAGCTTATGGCTATTCTGAGCGTCCAAGAAGGTCGGCCACTGGATGGGGCGCACGTCGATCTTGAACAGCGGGTTCAGGCCCTCGACCGAGCGTTTGAGCATCTGGCAAATGGTTTGCCGCGGCACGTCGCCCGAGTTGAAGCTCAGAGTGAAGCGGAAGCCTTTCTTCCAGATGTCTCCCCCCCGCGCCTTCTTGAAATGCTCGGTCGCCTTCGCCAGGTCGTAGGTATAGACCGGATTATGCGGGTCGTAGCCCGGCAGGCTTTGCGGGATGAAGCCCGTCGCCTGCTTGCCGTTCCCGCGCTCCACGTCGCGTATGTAGCCCTGGTAGTCGAACGCGTACGCGAAGCCCTTGCGGACGTCCTTGTCCGAGAAAAAATCCGGCGGAATCCCGTCGCCGTCGAGCTTCCCCGAGCCGATGTTCGCGTTCGCGACCGGGTTGATATGGAACGTGAAGTAGACCACCGGGTTCATCTCGCAGCTCGGCAGGTTCACGACCGTCCGGACGCCGGGGATATTCGACAACTGCGAGTACACCGGCCAATCGGCGCGTATCGCGTCCGCGTCGCCGGCTTGCAGGCGCAGGCGGCGCACGCTGAAGTCGTCGATGCTCTTGATGATCACGCGCGCCAGCTTGGCCGGCGCGCGCCAATAATGGTCGTTGCGGGCCAGGACGTTCTCCTGGTTCTTCTTATCCCAGCGCTCCAGCTTGAACGGTCCGGTCCCGTTCATGTGCTCGTAAAGGTAGGACGTCTCCTTCCTCGGGTTGTTGAACGCCTTCCAGGTCGCCGCGGTGCCGTCCCACTCGCCGTGCGCGACGCACCACTTCCTCGAGAGGATCGGGGACCAGCTCGCGAGTATCGTCAGCACCGGCGAGTACGGCTTCGGCAGGTGGAGGACGACCTTGTCCTTCTCCGCGCGCACCGCCTTGTCGGCCAAGGCGAAGGCGTCCTCGCGCAGCGTGCCGTGCTCGTCGCGCGTCGATGTGAGCCCGGTCAGCGGCTCGAGCAGCAGCGAGGACGGGCCGGCGTCGCGGTCCTGCAGCACGAAGCGCAGCAGCGAGTAGCGCACGTCCTCGGGGGTCAGTTCCTCCCCCTCCTGGAACTTTACGCCCTTGCGTATCGGGAAGGTGTAGGTCAGTCCGTCCTTCGAGATCAGGCCGTTCGCGACCGAGGGCACCTTGGTCGCGATCAGCGGGACCAGCTTCTCGGTCGACGGCCCGTCATAGGCCAAGAGCGGCTCGTAGACGTTCAGTATGATCAGGTGGCTCGCGGTGTCGTACGAGAACGCCGGGTCGAGGCTGTCGACGCCCGAGATCGTGAGATAAGTGTAGGTGTCCGGGTTTTTCGCCGTAGACCATGAGGGGGCCGGACCGAGCAGCAGCGCGAGGGCCAAAATAAGTCGCATCAGTCTTCCTTCCTCAAGTCGTAGTAGTAAGCCCCGTAGGGCGCGTCGGGGAAGACCGGGTTGAAGACCCAGCCCTTCACCCAGCTTCGCTGGGTCCGGAACCGAAAGCCGTCCGCGATCATCACGTGCGGGACGTCCTCGTAAGCCAGGCGCATCAGCCTCCCATAGATCGTTCGCCGTTTCGCCGGATCGAGAGTCGACGCGCCCTGCTCGACGAGGCGGTCGGCCTCCGCGCTGCGGTAGCCCTGCTTGCGCGCGTAGTAGCCGTTCGAGAACATGAACGGGTAGGCGAAGTTGTGCGCGTCCGGATAATCCGCCTGCCAGGCGACCATGTACATCGGCAGCTTGCCGGAGTTCGCCTGCTCGAGGAAGGTCGACCACTGTATCGGGCGCAGGTCGATCTTGAACTTGGGGCTCAAGGCCTCGACGTTCTTCTTCAGCATCTGCGCGACGATCTGCGCGGACAAGGCTCCCTCGTTGAAGACGATCGTGAACTTGAAGCCCTTCTCCCAGACCTTCCCCCCCGAGGCCTTCATGAAATGCGTTTTGGCCTGGGCCGGGTCGTACGTGAAATGAGGGAAGCCGGCGGGGTAGCCGACCAAGCCCTTGGGGATCACGCCGTAGGCCTGCTCGCCTTTGCCTCGCAGAATGTCCTTGATGTAGGCCTGGTAATCGATCGCGTACGCGAAGGCCTTGCGGATATCCTTGTCCGCGAAGAAGTCGGGCGGGATGCCCTCCCCGTCCAGCTTGCCCGAGCCTATCGCGGGATTGGCCTGGGCGTTGATCTTGAACGTGAACGCGATGACCGCGCCGGCCTCCAGGTCATGCAGGCGGTCGATGACCTGGACGCCGTCGATCTTTTCGACCTGCGGGAACATGATCTGCGGGACGTAGATGGAGTCCGCGTCGCCGGAGGCCAGATAGAGCTTGCGCGTGTTGAATTCGTCGACGCCCTTGATCCTCACGCGCGCGAACTTGGCCGGCCCGCGCCAATAGCCGTCGAAGCGGGTCAAGGTGACCTCCTTGCCCGCCTTATCCCAGCGCTCCAGCTTGAACGGCCCGGTCCCGTTCGCGTGCTGCATCATGTAGGGCCCGTCGTGGCTCGGGTTGTTCAGCGCCTTCAAGCCCGCCGCGGTCCCGTCCCAGTCGCCGCGCGCCGCGCACCAGCTCTTGCTGGTCACCGCGCCCCAGTTCGCGAGTATGCCGAGAAAGGGCGCGAAGGGTTTCGCGAGGCGGATCACGACCTTGTCGCCCTCGACGCGTATCGCGCGGTCGGCGCGCTCGAAGACGTCGCCCGAAAGCTTGCCGTCGGGCCGCGTCGAGGTGAGCCCGAGGATCGGCTCCAGCAGGATCGCGGAGGGCCCGCCGTCGCGGTCCTCGAGCATGAAGCGCATCAGAGAGTACTTCACGTCCTCGGGAGTCAGAGTGCCGCCTTCCTGGAATGTGACGCCCTTGCGTATCGGGAACGTATAGGTCAGGCCGTCCTTCGAGATCAGCCCGTTCGAGAGGCTCGGGACCGTGGTCGCGAGGCGCGGCTCAAGCTCGGTCAGGCTCGAGCCCTTGAACGCCAGCAGGAACTCGTAGACGTTCGCGAGGACGTTGTGGCTGGAGGTGTCGTACGCCCAGGCCGGGTCGAGGCCGTCGATGTCCGAGATCGACAGATGCGTGAAGGTGTCGGGATTCTTGACGGCGGCCGAGGCGAAGATGGGCGCGACGATAAGATAAAGAACCGCCGGAATCCGTCTCATGGCGCGCCGTTTTTCACGACCGGGTAGAGGACGCCGTACGGCAAAATCGGATTGTCGTGCCAGTTCTTCACCCAGGCTCTCAGGGCCAGCAGGCGGGTCGTGTCGACGGTGAATATCTGGACGGCCTCGTCGTGCGCGAGGCGCTGCAGCTTCGCGTACAGCGCCTTGCGGCGCGCCGGGTCGAGCTCGCGGACCGCGGCCTCGACGAGTTTGTCGGCCTCGGGGTTCGCGTAGCCTTGGAGCTTGGCGTAGTAGCCGCCGGAGTGCATGAACGCGTAGACCGCGTTGTGCGCGTCCGGATAGTCCATCCCCCAACGGCCGTTCATCATCGGCAGGCGCCGCTTCTGGCTTTGGTCGAGGTAGGTCGACCATTGGATGCCGCGGATGTCGACCTTGAAAAGCGGGTTGAGGTCCTCGAGCCCCTTCTTCATGATCTGGCAGGCGAGCTGGCGGTCGGCGCGGCCCTGCTGGAACGCGAGCGTGAAGCGGAAGCCCTTCGCCCAGACCTGGCCGCCCCAGGCGCGCTTCAGGTGCTCGGCCGCCTTGGCCGGGTCGCGCTTGTACAGCGGGGTCGAGGCGTCGTATCCCGGCACGCCGCGCGGTATCGGCCCGCGGGCCTGCGCGCCGGTGCCGCGGTAGCCGTCTTTCAGGTAGGCGTCGTAGTCGAAGGCGTACGCGAAGCCCTTCCGAACGTCGGGATCCTTGAAGAAGTTCCCCGGGATGCCGTCGCCGTCGAGCCTGCCCGAGCCGAAGTTCGTGTTCCCGGTCGCGTCGCCGTCCAAGGTGAAGACGAAGCAGTTGTGCGTCTCCAGAAGCGGGAGGCCGTCGATCAGCGTCACGCCGGGCAAGGACTCGAGCTGCGGCTGGAACTGGCGCTCGGCGAAGACCGCGTCCGCGTCGCCGCCCTGCAGCAGCAGCTTGCGCGTCGCGAACTCGTCGACGGTCTTGAAGACGACCCGCGAAAGCGCCGCCGGCCCGCGCCAGTAGCCGTCGAAGCGCGAGAGGTGGATCTCCTTGAGCTCCTTCGACCAGCGCGCGACCATGAACGGCCCGGTGCCCGCGGACTTAGCGTGCAGCGGCAGGCTTTCCTTGGCCGGGTTGTTGAGCGCCGCGACGCCGGCCTCGCTTCCGTCCCAGCCGCCGCTTTTGCGCGAGAGAATCGGGGCGTAGTCGGAGAGCAAGGTCAGGAACGGCGCGAACGGGGCTTTTATATGGATGACGACCGAGTCTCCGCGGACCTCGACCGCGCGGAAGGCTTGCGAGACGATCTCGGGGCGGAGGCGCCCCTTGTCGTCGCGCGTCGACGAGACACCCAGCACGGGCTCGAGAAGCAGGCCCGAGGGGCCGCCGTCGCGGTCCATCAGCATCAGGCGCAGCAGCGAGTAGCGGACGTCCTCCGGCGTCATGACGGCGCCGTCGTGGAAGCGGACGCCCTTGCGCAGCGGGAAGACGTAGGTCTTGCCGTCCTTCGAGATCAGTCCGTTCGCGACCGTGGGCACCTTCGAGGCGAGGCGCGGCTCCAGCTCGGTCAGCGAGGAGCCCTTGTAGAAGACGAGCGGCTCGTAGACCTGCGAGAGGATGAGCTGGGAGGTGCCGTCGTAGGCGTAGTCCGGGTCGAGCGACTCGATGTCGCCCGAGACCGCGTAGATGAAGGCGCCGGGGTTTTTGACCGGCTCGGCCGCGGCGGCGCAGGCCAGGAAAGCGGCGAGGAGGACCGCCCCCCTCACCCTCGCCCTCTCCCCCTTCGGGGGAGAGGGAAGATAGCGTGTGCTCATGCGACCTCCGCGTGGGGTATCGCCGCCGGGCTCGGCGTCTCGGCGAACGGGCGCACCGGGCAGGCGGCGCGGTGGCCGGGGGCGACTTCCTCCAGCGCGGGCAGGTTCACGCGGCAGGCGGGCTGCGCGTGGCGGCAGCGCGGGTGGAACGGGCAGCCGGGCGGCGGGTTCAGCGGGCTGGGCACGTCTCCGGTCAAAAGCAGGCGCTTGCGCATGCGCTCGACCTTGGGGTCGGGCACCGGCACCGCCGAGAGCAGGGCCTCGGTGTACGGGTGCTGGGGGTCGCCGAACAGCGCGTCGGTCGGCGCCAGCTCCACGATTCGCCCGAGGTACATCACCGCGACGCGGTGGCAGAGGTGCTTGACCACCGAGAAGTCGTGCGCGACGAAAAGATAGGTGAGGTTGAACTCGTCCTGCAGGTCCTTCAGCAGGTTGAGCACCTGGGCCTGGATCGAGACGTCGAGCGCGCTGACCGGCTCGTCGGCCACGACCAGCTTGGGCTTCAGCGCGAGGGCGCGCGCGATGCCGACGCGCTGGCGCTGGCCGCCCGAGAACTCGTGCGGGTAGCGGCCGGCGTGGTGCTTCGCGAGGCCGACCACGTTCATCAGCTCGGCGACGCGCTTGCGCTCGTCGGCGCGCGAGGCGCAGGCGCGGTGGATGCGCAGCGGCTCGGAAAATATATCCTCGACCGTCATGCGCGGGTTGAGGCTCGAGAACGGATCCTGGAAGATCACCTGCATCTCGCGGCGCAGGCGCCTCAGCTCGCGGCGCGGCAGCGTGTGGACGTTCTTTCCCTCGAAGAGCACCTCGCCCTCGGTCGGGGTCTCGAGCGCGAGGATGAGGCGCCCCAGGGTCGTCTTGCCGCAGCCCGACTCGCCGACCAGCGCGAAGCTCTCGCGCGGCTTCACCTCGAAGCTCACGCCGTCGACGGCCCGGACGTAGGCCTGCTCGCGCCACGGCCACCCGCCCCCGACCGGGAAGTGCTTCTTGAGCCCCTTGACCTCGAGCAGCGCGCTCACGCCCGAGTCCCCCGCTCGACCGGCTCGCCGTCCTTCGCGAGCCAGCAGTTGGCCATCCGGCCGCCGGCTTGGAAGAAGTCCTTAGGGTCCTCGCTCGCGCAGCGCTGCAGGACCGAGGCGCAGCGCGGGGCGAACGGGCAGCCTTCGAAGCGGTCGGTCAACAGGGGCGGCTGGCCGGGGATCGCCTCGAGCCTGTCCTTGCGGCCGAAGATCGACGGTATCGAGCTGAGCAGCCCGCGCGTGTACGGATGGCTCGGCGAGGCGAACAGCCCCTCGACCGGGGCCTTCTCGACCGCGCGCGCCGCGTACATCACGATCGCGTCGTGCGCCATCTCGGCGACCACCCCGATGTTGTGCGTGATCAGGACGATCGCCATGCCGGTCTCGCGCTGCAGCTCCTGCATCAGCTCCAGGATCTGCGCCTGGATCGTCACGTCGAGCGCGGTGGTGGGCTCGTCGGCGATCAGGATGTCCGGCTCGCAGGCCAGCGCCATCGCGATCATCGCGCGCTGGCGCATCCCCCCCGAGAACTGATGGGGATAGTCCTTCGCGCGCTCCTTCGGGTGCGGGATGCCGACCCGCGCCAGGAGGCTCACCGCCTTGTCCATCGCCGCCTGAGGCGCCGCGCGCTGGTGCAGGACGACCGACTCCGCGATCTGGAAGCCCACCGGGAGCACGGGGTTCAGGCTCGTCATCGGCTCCTGGAAGATCATCGCGATCTTATGGCCGCGGATCGCGCGCATCTCCTCGGGCGCCAGGCGCAGCAGGTCGCGCCCCTGGTACAGGATCTCGCCCCCGACGATCCTGCCCGGCGGCTCGGGGATGAGCCTCAGGATCGACAGCGCGTGCACCGACTTGCCGCACCCCGACTCCCCGACCACCGCGAGCGTCTTGCCGGGATGGAGGTCGTAGCTCAGGCCGTCGACGGCGCGCACGACGGCGCCGTCGAGGAAGAAGTGCGTCCTGAGGCTTCGTACCGAGAGTATCGGGGGCACGGCTAAGCCTGCTTCAGATGGCGGTGGTGATCAAGCTCTCCGTCGAGAGCACGCCCGGGATCGCGCGGATGTGCTGGACGACCGCCGCCGACAGGCTCGGAAGGTCTTCCGTCTCCATGTCCAGCACGAGGTCCCAGCGGCCGAACACGGCCGAGACGTGCGACACGCCCTTGGTTTCCTTGATCTTCTGCAGGGCCGTCTTTTCCTTGCCGGAAACGAGTCTAACCAACACGAGGCCTGTGACCATGGTGTCTCTCCTATTGTCCGGGGCGGCTATCGGGGCTGGGACGCCTCGGTCGGGTAACCGCGGCTTCGCCAGTCCTCGATGCCTCCCCTCAGCTCGTACACGTTCGTGAAGCCCCACTCCCTCAGCTTCTGGGTGGACCAGCGGCTCAGCATCACCGACGTCACCGACAGCGTGAATGCCGCCGTTCCCGCCGGCGCGACCGCCACGCAGGCCGCCGACCAGCGGGCCTCGGCGATCCGCGCCCTGCAAAGCGGTTGCCAGGCCGGAGCCCCCGACCTCAACTGTGAAGTGGTGACGATGTACCGCGGCGGGCAGTACAAGCTCTACCGGTTCCGCCGCTTCACCGACCTCCGGCTGGTG
>CAZMIB010000018.1:20926-29800 GCA_964566245.1 uncultured Elusimicrobia bacterium
GCGGGGACGCGCGCCTTAGCCGGTCCTCGATGCTGCCCCTCAGCGCGGACACTCTCGTAAAGCCCCACCCCCTCCGGCTCGGGGTGGACCGGGGGGTAAGCGGGCGGCCGCCCCCGCCGCAGTAAAGCACGACGGTCTTGTCCCGCGGGACCTCCGCCTGCCGCGACTGTAGCTCGTAATAGGGGTGATGCAGCGACCCGGGGATGTGGCCGTCGTCGTACTCGTCCTGGCCGCGCACGTCGATGACGGCGATCGGCTGGCCGAAGGCCAGGCGCCGACGAACCTCATCCGCGGCGAGCGAGGGCAGATCCGCCGGCAGGCCCTGGATCTCCTCGGGCGACAAGCCCGGCGACGGGTGGGTGACCGGTGCCGCCTCTCTTCGGGGGCCGGTATGGCAGGCGGTCGCAAAGAGCATGAATGCCGCGCCGGCGGCCCGGCGCGCTGCGCGTGGTGCCACTGGCCGGAAGTATACTAAAAAAGGCACGATTTCATTAACGGAAACGGGCTTTTCGGGAGGAACTTCATGAGGTTGGCATCGGCGCTTGTGATCGCGGGAGTTCTGGCGGCGGCGGCCTCGGCCGCGCCGTTCGGGCCCGAGGACGCCGCTATCGTCGAGGCGGCCGCCGGGCTCAAGCCCGCGCTCAAGGACGGCGAGCTCAAGCTCTCGGCGCCGCGCACGGACTTGGACGTCAGGCTGGACGGGTTCCCGCTCGTTCCCTCGATGGGCGTGGCCTCGTGGATCGGCTTCACTCCCGAGGGCGGCGCGGCGGTCGCGATGGGCGATCTCGCGCTGAGAGAAACCGAGGTCGCCTCGGTGGAGAAGGCGGTCCTGGCCGCGGGCTTCCAGGTCACCGGCCTGCACAACCACTTCCTGAGGGAGACGCCGAAGATGATGTACATGCACGTCCACGGCATGGGCGAGCTGAAGGACCTGGCCGCCGCGTCGCGCAAGATGCTGGACGCGATCGGCGCGACGCGCGACGCGTCGGCGGCGCGTCCCCCCGCCCCGGCCAAGCCCGCGGCTCTGGACGCGGCCGAGCTGGAGACGATCCTCGGGCACAAGAGCCAGCCCGCCGACGGCGCGGTGAAGTTCGCGATCGGCCGGCCGGACGTGGAGCTGAAGGGCGAGCACGCTCCGGTCAGCGCCTTCTTGGGCTTCAACACCTGGGCCGCCTTCGAGGGGACCCCCGAGAAGGCCGCCGTGTCCGGCGACTTCGCGATGCTCGAGGCGGAGGTGAACGGCGTGGTCAACGAGCTGGTCCGACACGGCATCGAGGTCGTCGCGCTGCACAACCACATGCTCGACGAGAAGCCGCGGATCTTCTTCCTGCACTACTGGGGCGTGGGGCCCGCGCGAGAGCTGGCGCTGGGTCTGCGCTCGGCCCTCGACCGGACCGGCACGGACGCGGCCGCCCGGCCCTAGTCCACAGCTACGGCCAGGCTCGTGGGGGAGCCCATTGGGGCTCCCCCCGTCCTCCAACGGGGGCGAGGGATATTACTTTTCGTCTTTGAAGAGGAGCAGGCGGCCGTGGTCGGGGTCGCAGACCCAGACCTGGCCCGAGTCGTCGGCCGCCGCGCAGTGGGCGCCCGGGGATGTCCTCGCCGTCCGCAGTTTCTCGAGCTTGCCGTCGTTCCCGACCGAGAGCACCGTCAAGGTTCCGTTCCTCGAGCCGGGGACGTAGACGCGCGACAACGCCGGGGAGTAGGCCAGGCCGTCGACGCCGTAGCCGGTTTTCGCCTCCGAAAGGCGCGCGCCGGTCGATGCGTCGAGGACCGAGACGCGCCCCTCGGCGCAGCCGACGAACACGAAGCCGCGCTTCTCGTCGAGCGCGAGGCCGCGCGAGGCCGCGCAGCCGTTCAGCCAGCGTCCGGCGACCTTGCGCGTCTTTAGCTCGACGGCCACCGTCTCGCCTTTCCAGGTATTCGTGTACGCGCGCTGGCGCGCGGCGTCGAGGACCAGGGACTCGGGGCCGCCTCGGATATGCAGGGAGGAGCGGCGGACCAAGGTCCGGTTCGAGACGGTGAAGACCTCGATGCGCTCCTGGTCCGGTTCGGTGACCCAGACCTCTCCGGTCGCGCTGGAGTGGCGCACGTAGTCCGGGTCGCCGGCGGTCGGCACGGCGAAGACGACCGCGCGGGCGACGGGATCGACGACGTCGACCGTCCCCGAGGTGCGGTCGATCGCGTACAGGTCGGCGGGGCCCTCGTCGGCCGAGGTCGTGCCCTCGCCGTGCCCGCCCGCGTAGCGGCTTGTCTCGGCGAAGCCCGAGATTTCGGTTATCGCGAGCGAGAGCGGATCGATCGCGAAGAGCTTACCCGTGCGGCCGCCCGGGACGAGCAGCTTGCCGAGACGCCGCGCGAAGACGACGTCGTCGAGGCCGACCCCCACGCCGCCTCCCGGCAACTCGATCGGCCGGGCCTTCATCTCGGCCCGAGCGGGAAGAGCCGCGGCGAGGACGAGGGCCGCGCGCGATAGGAGCTTGAGGGAGCGCTTCATCGTTTTCCGGGCGCGGTCTCGGGCGACTGCCTCAGCGAGGCCTCGCGGACGGCCTTGAACTCGACGCCGTCCTTCCAGGCCGGGAAGGCGTCGCCGTCGGCGACCTTCAGGCCGACCTGCATCAGCAGCGCGACGTCCTCGGCCGCGCCGCTCAGGTCCCAGCCCGGCTTGATGACGTCGCTGGGCTTGTGATAGTCGTTCGCGGTGAACTCCTTGCGCTTCAGCCGGCCGAAATCCTCCGGCTTGCCGACGTAGTCGGTCCCGGAGCCGTACTCCAGCGCCGGGACGCCCAGCTTCGCGAACTCGAAGTGGTCGGAGCGGAAGAACGAGCCCTTCTCGGGCTCTGGATCGGGCTTCACGACGCGTCCTTGGGCGCGCGCGGCCTCGAGCAGGACGTCGTCCAAGGTCGAGTTGCCGAGGCCGACCGAGATGACGTCGCGCGCGCGGCCCCACACGTTCAGCCCGTCCATGTTGATCTCGGCCAAGGTCTTGCGCAGCGGGTACAGCGGGCTCGAGGCGTAGTACTTGGCCCCGAGCAGGCCCTTCTCCTCGGCCGTCACCGACAGGAACAGGATCGAGCGCCGCGGCTTGAGCGGCGCGCAGGCCCGCGCGAGCTCGAGCAGCCCCGCGACCCCGGAGGCGTTGTCGACCGCCCCGTGATAGATCGGGCGGCCGGGCAGGGAGTCGTTCTTGCCGAGGTGGTCCCAGTGCGCGGTATAGACCACGTACTCGTCCTTGAGCGCCGGGTCGGAGCCTTCGAGCTTGGCTGCCACGTTCTTGGAGTCGACCTCGCGCGTCTCATTCTTGATCGAAAAGCTCGCCGCGACGCCCAGATCCACCGGCTTGAAGTCCTTGCTTACCGCGCGGCGCTTCAGCTCCGCGAAGTCTTGTCCGCCGAGCGCGCACAGCGCGACGGCCGTCCCGGAGGAGACCCAGGCCTCGACCGCGACGCGCCCGGGATCTCCCCCCGGCTTGCGTATGTCGAAGTTCTCGCGGCCGAACGAGCCCGAGACGACTTCATAAGGGTAGCCCGCGGGCCCGGTTTCATGCACGATGATAGCGGCCGCCGCGCCCTTCTCGGAGGCGATCTCGTACTTGTAGGTCCAGCGGCCGTAGTAAGTCATCGCCTTGCCGCGGAACATCTTATCGTCGAGCTTCGACGGGTCGTTCGCGTCCGGGACCGGCGGGTCGTTGACCAGCATCACGATCGTCTTGCCGCGCACGTCGACGCCCTTGTAGTCGTCCCAGCCGTACTCCGGCGCGACCACGCCGTAGCCGACGAAGACGACCGAGGAGCCCTCGACGTTTACCTCGGGCTGAAGGCGCCGCGAGACGGCGACCATCTCCTCGGGCAGGCGCGGCGAAAGGCGCTTGTCCCCGGCCGCGAACGAGACCGAGGCCCGGCCGCGTATCCCGACGAGCGGGACCGCTTGCACGTAGGTCCCGTCGGGATTGCCCGGCGCGAGGCCGAGTTTCTTGAACTGGCCGACGAGGTAGGCGACCGTCAGCTCCTCGCCGCGCGTCGCCGGCGCCCGGCCCTCGTACTCGTCCGAGGACAGGACGCGGATGTGCTCCAGCATGCGGGCCGCCGAGGGGGCGGGCTCGGGCTTGGCCGCGGGCGCGGAAGCGCGCCGTGAGCCGGAGGACGCGCAGCCCGCCACGGCGAGCGCGGCGCCCAGCATGAGAAAGCGGTTTGGTGTTCGCATCGCCGTCACAGGATAGCAAAAGGCGCGGGCGGCCGCGGCGGGGCGCCGTCGGAGGATCAGCGGGACGAGGTGGCGGGGTGGTAGTAGCTTTCGGCCTCCGGGAGCTCCTTCTGGATGGCCGTGATCCTGTCTTCGTCCGTCGGGTGGTCGCTCAGGTAGCGCTCCAACGGCGAGCCCTGGCCCTTCCGCAAGGCGGTCATGCGCTGCCAGAAGTCGAGCGCATGGCGCGGGTCGTAGCCGGCCTTGGCCATCAGGATCAGGCCGATGTGGTCGGCCTCGGACTCCTGCTTGCGGCTGAACGGCAGCATCACGCCCACCCCGACGCCGACCCCGTAGGCCTGCAGCAGCAGATTTTGCGCCGCGGCGGGACGGTTGGAAAGCAGCGCGCCCAAGGTGACGCCGCCGAACTGCGCGACCAGCCCTTGGCTCATGCGCTCGTCGCCGTGGCGCGCGAGCGCGTGAGAGATCTCGTGGCCGAGGACGACCGCGAGGCCGTCGTCGTCCTGCGCGACCGGCAGCAGGCCGGAGTACACCGCGACCTTCCCCCCGGGCAGGCAGAAGGCGTTGACCGTCTTGGGGTCGTCGATCACCGTGAACTCCCACTTGAAGTCGGGGCGCTCCGCCGCCGGCGCGAGCCTCCGGCCCACGCGCTGGACCATCGCGACCTGCGCGGGATCGGTCGACAGCTTCGACTGCTGCTTGACCTGGTCGAAGGCCTGAAGCCCCATCGCCTTCTCCTGCGAGTCGGAGATGAGGACCAGGTGCTTGCGGTTGGTATACGGCACGCTTTGGCAGGCCGCGATAAGGAAACCGAGGGCCGCGAGCGCGCGAAGGCTGCGCATGCGTTCCTATTATGAAGCCGGCGGGAGCCGCCGGCCATGGAAGGATTGTAAAGACGCCGAGGCGGGAAGGTTGAGGCTAGGCTAGTCGTCGCCGCGGACGCTGCGGCGGCCTTCCTTTATGGAGGAACGGCGGCGTTTGTTCTGGAGCATGACCGCCTTCGCGCCCTTCGAGCGCCCGCGCTTCTGGCGGCGGATCTTCTCGGCTTCATGGCGGCGCCGCGCCGCCTCCTCGCGCGCGCGGGATTCCAGGCGCTCCGCGAGGCGCAGGCGCGCGATGTAGCGGTTGAGCCCCTGCGAGCGCTCGTCCTGGCAGCGCACCAGCACGCCGGTCGGTCGGTGCAGCAAGCTCACCGCGGTCTCGACCTTGTTGACGTTCTGGCCCCCGCTTCCGCCGGAGCGGCTGAATCGCTCCTCGATATCCTCGGGGCGGATGCCGAGCCGCGCCAGCCGCGTCTCGACCGCGGCCCACTTCTCGGGGGTGCTCATCGCTTCGGGACGGGGACGGCGGCGGGAAGGTCCTTCACCATTTCCAGAAGCTTGAGCCCTTGGACCTTCGGCAGTCCGAAGCGAGGTTGGTCATAAGGGAAGGGTTCGAATTCCCCCGTGAGCGTGTAGCCGCGCCGCTCATAGTAGCGCAGCAGCTCCTCGCGCGAATGAAGGACGGTCATCCGCATGCGGGCGCAGCCCCATTCGCCAGCGAGGGCCTCCGACCGCTCCATCAGCCGTTTGCCGAGGCCCCCCGCCTGGCGCGTCGGATCGACGGTCAGCATGCCGAGGTAGCACGCCCCGTCGGCCTGCCGCTTCAAGTAAACGCAGCCGACGAGCGACTCGTCGTCGAACGCCAGCTCGACGCGCGAGGAGGGCTCGCGCAGCATGTCGAGCACGCCCTCCGCGTCGGTGCGCTGCCCGCCCAAAAGGTCCGCCTCGGTGGTCCAGCCGCGCTTGGAGCTCTCGCCGCGATACCCCGAGTTCACGAGGTCCGCGACGCGCGCGGCGTCCTCGGCGACGGCGGCTCGGAAGGAGATCATAAAAACACAAAACCCGCCTTTCGGCGGGTCGGTCCTGCCATTTCTAGTTGCAGGTTCGAAGCGTTAAATGGTTGCGGGGGCCCGGATCAGCCACCTCAAGGTTATGAGCTTCGCTTATTTCCGCGAAACCCTCTCCGTCGAGGCCCAGCCCCAACTCCACGCGGCGAAACGGCTAACCTTGTGGTCCTGAAGACAGTATAGCAAATTCAGAGCGCGAACGGAGAAGCTAAGGTGTTGGCTTTAATCGGGCATGCACTCTGGCGGCAGTTTGACCGCGGACGGCGGAAGACCGAGGATATCACGCTCAACCGCGTGTAGATTCTTCAGGTAGCGTGGAACATCCGCAGCACGCGCGTCCATCGAGAACCAATCCGCGGCGGCTTCAAAGCGAGCGACAAGCCGGGCATGGTCGAGGAGCTTCCTGTCCGCCATCGCGCGGATGTCGTTCTTGTCGTCGCTGTGGTAGCGCTTGAGCTTGCTGAGCACGACGTCTACTATGTCCAGGACCTCGATCGTAAAGTTCTTCAAGGACAAGCTCGGCAGTGGATGAAAAACGGGTTTCTGCGGAAGGAACAGGATCGCCCTGTTCACTACGTCTATGTAGACGTGGAACTGCTTGTGAAGCTCTGATTTCTTCCCCGCGAGGGAGATCAACTGCTCTTTGATGGCCGGTGGGCCATCCTTAGCCTCCAGCACGTCGCCGTCTTTGGTTCCACGATCGTAGTCGCATTGAAGCATCAGCGCCGCCGAGCCAATGACTTGAAGAAGGAGCGGCTCCCCGCCGAGGGGCTTCCATTTCGCGTCGATCTCCGTCAAGAATTCTCTAATCAGCGCCACGCGCACCTCTCAATGCTCTCACGAAATCGTCAACCTCGATTCCGGTAGCGATTTTCCACCTTCGCGCTACGGGTGAGAGATTCTCGATGACCTCTTTGAGCGTCTCCTGGCTGGCGATCTCGGGATCGAGGACATCGTACTGTGGAGGAACCCGCGGGTCTTCCGTGGGACCGGGAACCATCCGCCAGGGGGTGAAGAATGCCTCGATGATGATGGCGGCGCGCCGATATTTCAGCCGCCACTCCCTTGGCAGAACTTGGTCGCTTTCGAGACGGATAGCTTCCAGGGTGCACTCGATGGCCCACCCTAAACGATTCTCCAACCCTAGCGTCGCGAATTCGTTTCGCAGACGCGTCAGGTTGATCTGTCCCGCGTGGCTCACAAAGACAGGAGCGACAGCGGCAATCTGTCTAGCGGAGTCGGCAGAGACGAGCGTTTCGCGGATCGTATCGGTGGCGCGCTTGAGCTTTTCAGTGGGAAGGATGTCGGTGCTTTCAGCGAGATGGCTGGCGCCTTGTCTTGCCAGGGCGTTTTGAATCTGGCTTCCCGCGGGAAACTTCTCCACGGAGAAGTAGTCGATCGGCACGTTGAAGTGCTTTAAGATGGTCAGCAACTGTTGGGCTGTGAATTCTCTCCTTCCGCGCTCCAGTTGAGATAGGTGCCCCTGGGTAACGCCCAGCAAAGCGGCCAGACGCTGCTGCGTCCAGCGGCGCTCATGGCGCAGCTCGCGCAGACGAGCCCCTATGGTGACTTCCGGTGTCTTTGTAGGCATATTTCTATGAAAATAAAAATATTTCTATAAAAATATTATAGGCCATAAATCATTGTTTTTCAAGAGCAAAATTATCGACCATGCAGCATCCGACTTCCCTTCTCGTCCCCCTAGAAATCCAGTGGGTCGGCGAGAACTTCTTATACTGCTCGGCCACGTCGCGGCGGGCTAGGTTGACGTAGAGCCGGGTCGTCTCCAGTGTCGAGTTGGCCGAGGATATCCTGCAGGCTGAAGATGTCCCCACCGTTGCGGACGTAGAGCACCGCGAAGGTGCGGCGCAACGTGTGCGGCGACAGCCGGACGCCCTCGATGCCCGCCTGTCGGCCGTAGCGCAGGATCAGCTTGCGGGCCTTGCTGCGGCAGATCGGCTTGCCGGTCCTCCCCAGGAATAGCTGCGGCGCGCGCACCGGCCTCTGGGCGCGCCGCCGGGCGTACTCCAACAGCGACTGCCCCGTCCGCGCGGAGAAGGGCACGGAGCGCTCCTTGCGGCCCTTGCCCATGACGCGCAAGAGGCCCGTGTTGAAGTCGATGGCGTCCTTGCGCAGGCCGGTGTCGAAGATCAGGACCATGATGGTCCAGAGGCGGTGCTCGTCGTAGCGCTTCTGGTTGGGCTGGGCCAGAAGGAGCCGCACTTGGTCCATCGAGAGCGGCCGGATGAGCTTGCGCTCGACGCGCGGCTTCTCGACGAACTGGATGGGGTTCTGCGGGATCATCCGCTCGCGCGAGAGAAACCCGAAGAAGCAACGCAGGCCGCCGTAGGCGCGCTCGATCGTGACCGAGCCGTTGCCGCGCTTCCGCATGTGCTCGAGGTATTGGCGCAGGAGCGTCGGCGTCACGCCGCGGACCGTGGTGACGCCCTGCTCCTCCAGGAACGCGGCGAAGAGCTTGAGCAGCTGCTTGTACCAGCCGACGGTCCCCAGCGACAGGTTCTGGGCCTGGCAGCGCAGCCGGAAGGCCTCCGAGGCAGAGCCTAGTGTTACTTCGAATTGACCGGCGGGGCGGAACGCGAGCGTCTTGGGCGCGATTTTGGGCATTTTGACCCTCCCTGTGGTGTGGCAGGGTCCCAGGAAACGGAAAACCCCGGCCTTTTGGACCAGGGTTTTTCAGTTTCTCAGTCGAGAAACGCCGTTAAATGGTTGCGGGGGCTGGATTTGAACCAGCGACCTCAAGGTTATGAGCCTTGCGAGCTACC
>CAZMIB010000019.1:0-29244 GCA_964566245.1 uncultured Elusimicrobia bacterium
CTAGCCCTCGATCGGTCGTCGTCGCCGCCCGAACGCCGTCCTTTGCCGAACCGTCTCATTTTCACCGGCCACAGCGATTTCTTGCCGGCGCTGCGCCTGCGCGTGGACGCGCTATTGGACGGCAAGCCGCGCCGCGACGATCCGCGGCTGCACCGCAAGATCGCGATCATCCTCGCCGGGTTCGCCGCATCCTACGCCTTGGCGCTGGCCGGCGCGACGCCCGGGCTTCGGCTCGCGGGCTGGGTCTCGTTCGCGCTGTCATCCTGCGCGCTGGGCTTCAACTTGTTCCACGATTCGATACACGGCTCTCTATCGGAGAGTCCGGGGATCAATCTCGCGACGGCGAGGCTGGCCTGCGCCCTGCTCGGCGCGGGCCGCTTCTTCTGGCACTACAAGCACAACGTGCTGCACCACCGCTTCACCAATGTGTTCCGCTTCGACGACGACCTGGAGACCCGCGACTCCCTGCGCATGAGCCCGCGCCAGCCCTGGAAGGCCAAGTACCGCGGCCAGCACCTTTACTTTCCGTTCCTGTACGCGCTGACCACCTTGGAATGGTTTTTCCTGAAGGATTTCGTGCACTACTTCACGGGCCGCATCAACCTCTACCAAGCCTACCCGGCGATGACCCGTGGAGAGAAGGTCGAGTTTTGGACGTGCAAGGCCGTCTATTTCTCGCTTTTCGTCGCCCCGACGTTCCTGCTTTGGCCGGCCAAGCAGGCGGCGCTGGACCTGACCGTCTTCCACCTCACGCTGGGGCTCTCTCTCGCGCTGATCTTCAATCTCGCGCACGCGGTGGACGACACGGAGTTCCCCGAGCCCGAGATCACGGACGAGGCGCGCGTCGACAACGAGTGGGCCATCCACGAACTCCAGACCACGGTAAACTTCGCGCCCGGAAGCCGCTTCCTCAACTGGTTCGCGGGCGGCTTGAACTTCCAGGTGGAGCACCACCTTTTCCCGCAGATCTCCCACACCCACTACCCCGACATCCGTCCGCTGGTGAAGCAAACCGCCGAGGAGTTCGGCTTGCCCTACCTGGAACACCCGACCTACCTAGGCGCCCTGCGAAGCCACGTCAGTCTGCTGCGCCGCCTGGCCTCCGGCGATTAGGTCGATCCTGCGGTAGGTCGGCCCTTCGGCACGAGCAACGTCCGGGCGAATCTCAACGTGTGATACGGTGTCCCGGATCCAACCGCTCCCGGATCCACATCTTGATGATCGCCTGGCGCGAGACATTGAGCTTCACCGCCTCGCGGTCCAGCATCTCGACCATCCACGATGGGAAATCAACGTTCACCCTCTGCACCACCGTCGCCTTCTTAAGGTCCAGATACGCGGTGATATCCTTTCCGCTGTCGAACATCTCATCGAACGTCGCGGCATCGATGGTCTTAGTTCTCTTGGCCTTGGTTGTACCTTTCATAAATTCGCTCCAGCCTTTTATCCGCGCACCTTCTTGGCCGGGACAATCACATGCGTGACCTCCCAAAGCCGTTCCGCCCACTCAAGATCAACCCCATGCCGCGACTCATTGATCCGGCTCTTCTGAGGGTCGAACTCGAAATGCCCCATCGCTAGTGTAAAGTATAACTGTTATACCACAGATAGTAAAGCTCTATCGGCTTCCTTCGACTGGGCGCGCTAGTAAAGTCGATGCCGTGAATTATCATGAGCGACTCCGGGCACTTTGCATAACAAAATCATACGCGTCGCCGCTTATTCCCGCAAGGAGCACATTCATGTCGTCCCGCCGGCGCGGGCGGCGCCGGGGGCCCCTGACGCACGAGCCGAGCCTCATCGCCAGGCGACGGGAACGGACGTCTTTTCGAAGGGCAGACCCGGGTTTTGGAGGTGAGGGGCCCCCGCCCGACGCGTCCGCGTCCTGGGCGGGGATGGCGAGGCGAGTAAGGAAGGGGCTCCCGGTGACGACCGCGACGGCGGGACGACCTACGAAGGAGCAGTTACGGCGAATGACCCACCATCCTCGCCTTCCCCCACAAGGGGGGAAGAGATTCAGGGAAGGTCCTCGGGAGAAAATATTAGCGGGATTGGACGACGTCGGCGAAGTATTGGATGTACTTGTCTTCGCGGTAGACTTGGCGGAGGACTTTCGCCAAGTCGGTAAGGGAGACGATGCCGACCACTTGGCCGCCTTCGGTGATCGGGAGGTGGCGGAAGCGGCCGTCGGCTAGTTGTTCGAAGACGCGGTCCAGGGGCTCGGAGGCCTCGACCGTCACGAGGGTCCGCGTCATCACGTTCGCGACCGTGGTCGTCTTCGGGTCCATGCCCTCGGCGACGACGCGCCGCAGCACGTCGCGCTCGGTGAAGATGCCGATCGGCTTCGGGCCGCCCTCGGAGACGATCACCGCGCCGATGTTGGACTGTTTCATGATCCGGGCGGCCTCGACGACGGTCGCCGTCGGCTTCACGCTGACCACGTCATGAATCAAAAGCCTGGCCGTATAGGGCATGGGACCTCCGCGCGAAAGCGAGCTCAGATGATTCCGCCGAACCGGGCCCCGGCGCCGATCGAGTAGCCGGACTGCCCGTGCGTCATGTTGTACGAGCCGAAGACGTAGACCAGCGGCAGCGGCGAGATCGTCACGCCGACCTGGTAGCGCATGTTCTTCGCGGTCGCGTCCAAGCCGACCAGACCGGGAACCGTCGCCTGCTTGACCGTGATGTTCGTGCTGTCCATGCCCACGCCGACGAACGGCTTGATGATCGGCAGGTTGAATGAGGCCTCGACGCCGCCGGACCAGTGGTTCAGCTTGAAGGCGTCGTGCGAGAGAGAGTCGTAGTTCAGGCTCACCGAGACGTCCGGGATCGCCATCAGCAGGCCGCTCTTATAGAGCCCGTACTTCACGCCGCCGCCGACGATCGTCGCGCCGCCGACCGTCAGGCCGCGCACGCTCACGTTGACCGGGGCGAAGGGCAGGCCGGCCTGGACCTGAAGCAACGGCAGGCCGAAGGTCTTCACCCCGGCGTTATTGAGGATCCTATTGTCC
Source organism: uncultured Elusimicrobia bacterium (assembly GCA_964566245.1). GTDB lineage: Bacteria > Elusimicrobiota > Elusimicrobia > CAZMIB01 > CAZMIB01 > CAZMIB01. Next base: position 3,012 of record CAZMIB010000019.1, read on the forward strand.
GAGTCCGGCTTCGTTTGGATCGCACCGACGACGCCGGCGTCGAAGCCCGGGAAGGAGAGCATGCGGGCGCTGTGGAAGTCGGTCGCGCCGAGGAGACCGCCCACGTCGGCGGCGAAGGGCTTCAGGAGGTCGGACTGGACGCTGCCCTTGAAGTCGTCGAACGGATTCGCTCCGGCGGCCTTGGTCAACAAAACGGCCAAACCCAGCGCGGACAGGATTCGTCGCATCGCGTTCGCTCCTAGGACGGAGGCCTGACAGGCGCCTCCGCAACCGCGAAACTATACTAAATCAGAGCCGGTAAAGCAGGACGTAGATGACGACCCCGGTGACGGAGACGTACATCCAGCTCGGGAAGGCCCAACGGGCGGCTTGGCGGTGCTCCTCGAAGCGCTCCCGGGCGGCAAGGTAGAGCGTCCGCAGGATCATAGGGACGTTCAGACCGGCCAGGAAGGTGTGCGTGCCCAGCAGGAGCAGGTACGCCGGCCGGAACGGCCCATGGTAGCGGACATGGCCGGCATGCGCGTGGTAGACGAGGTAGGACGCGAGGAAAATCGAAGACAGGATGAATGCGGTCACCATGCACGCGCGGTGCGCGGCGACCTTGCCGGAGCGTATGAAGCCGTACCCCGCGCCCAAAAAAACGGCGCTCCCGGCGTTGAGGCCCGCGTTGAGCGCCGGAAGATCCGCGATCGTCACGGCGCTCCCCGGCGCAGCGCCGCCGCCTGGCGGACGAGCTGCTCCAGCGCGGCGGCGTCCTCGGCGTCGAAATAGCCGCGTATCTCGCGCTCGCCGTCAACCAGGACGAGCCGGTTGGAGTGGATGATCAGCTCGCTCGGGTCCTTGCCCTCGGCGACGGCCAAATGGAAGCCGTCGCGGCACAGACGCCGCACGTCCTCACCCTTGCCCGCGAGGAAAAGCCACTCGGCTTGGTGGCGCTTCTTGAACGCTTGAAGAGCCTCGGGCGTGTCCGCCGGATCGACGGTGAACGACACCAGCCTCACGCCGGGAAGGCGCGCGGCCAAACGGCGCATTTGCGCGGTCATCAGCGGGCACTGGCCGGCGCAGCGCGTGAAGATGAAGTCCGCCACCCAGGGCCCTTTAAGCTCGGACAACCGGAAGGCGCGGCCGGAGGCGTCGATCAGCTCGGCGTCGGGAACGAGCCCCAAGCGGGGTGGAGGCGGCGCGGGCGGAAAGGCCGCGCGGAAGAAAAACGACGCGAACCCCGCGGCGAACAACGCCGCGGCGAGGATGAGGCCGAGACGAGGGGATCTCACGTTGACAACCCTGGAATCAGGCGGCGCTCAGGACCAGCAGGCCGAAGATCGCGGGCAGGTAAAGCAAAGAGGCGAAGAACAGCCGCCGCGTGTCGACCGGCGCCAAGGTCCAGCTCGCGCGCAGGCCCAAACCCATGAAGGCCGTGCCGAGGCCGAGCGCGCCGACGCCGTACGGCCAGCCCGCCAGCCCGCAGACGGCCGGCATCAGGCTCGCCGGAAGCAAGGCGAAGGAGTGAATGGCGATCTGGTAGGCCGTCGAGGCGCCGTCCGGGTCCACGACAGGCATCACCTTGAAGCCGGCCCGCGCGTAGTCCTCGCGGTGCAGCCAGAAGATCGCGAGAAAGTGGGGTATCTGCCAGATGAATTGAATCGCGAACAGGGCCCAGCCCGCCCAGGTCAACGCGCCGCGCGCCGCGGCCCAGCCGATCAACGGCGGCATCGCGCCAGAGACGGCGCCGACCCAGGTGCTTTGCGGCGACAGGCGCTTGAGCGGGGTATAGGCCGCGAGGTAGGAAACCATCGTGAACGCGGCCAAACCACAAGCGAGGGCGCCGGCCTTCCAGGCCAAAACCCCCAGCCCCGACGCGCCGCAGGCGAGGCCGAAGACCAAAGCCCGGGCCGGGCTGATGCGGCCGCCGGGCAAAGGACGCGAGCGCGTCCGAAGCATCCTCGCATCCAGCTCCTTCTCGAGAAGCTGGTTGAGCGAACCGGTCGAGCACGACGTCAAGCCCGTCCCGAGGATCGTCCAGGCCAGGACGGCCAAGTCCCGACCGCCGCCGAGATAGTAGCCCATCGCCGCGGTCAGAACGACCATCAGCGCGATGCGGGCTTTCGCGAGCTCGAGGTAGTCTTTCATTGGAGGCGGCGGGCGCGCGCCGACAGCAGCACCGCGGAGCCGAGCATCAGCGCCCCGCAGACGACGTGCGCGGTCGGTATCGCGACGCGCCAAAGCTGGGCCGCCGCGAACGGGCGCCGGCGGATCACGAAGGAGCCGACCCCGAGCAAGACTTGGACGGGCCATAGCGCGACCAGCGCGCCCGCGGGCGCCGTCAGCGCCGGCTCGCCGCCGAAGCCGCGGAAGACGAGAAACGCGGCCCAGAACGCGCCGAACGTGGCCGCGGCCGCGCCGAGGAGATGCCATTCCACGTGCCCGCCGGTATGCCGGACCACCGCGCCGAGCGCGAGCTGAACGAACAGCAGGCCCGCGGCCGCCGCTCCCGCCGTCCACAGCCCGCCCGTTCCGCGGCCCTCCGCCGCGATATGCCACGGCGAGCTGGCGTCGGCCAGCAGCACCAACAGGCAGAAAAGCGTCTGTCCGAGGCAGGCGTGGACGATCGAGACCTGGGGCGGCAGCTTCAGCAGGACGGTCGCCCCCCCAAGCAAAGCCTGAAGGACGATCCCTCCCGCCGCGGCGAGAGCGACGCGGCGCACCCAGCGGCGTGTCTCCTCGCGCAGAACCAACGCCGTCAAGGCAAAGGTCAGCAGAGCGACCGTGCCGGCGACCATCCGGTGGCCGTGCTCGAACAGCACGCCGCCCACCATGCGCGGGAAGTACTCGCCGTTGGCCAGCGGCCAGGTCGGCACCGCGAGCCCTGAGTCGGTGGAGGTGACGAGGCCGCCGGCGATCAGCAGAAGGAAAGCGGAAACGGCGGTGAAAACAGCGAAGGAATGATAGCCGGGGGCCTTCGCCTCGCGCGAGGCTTGGATGCCGGGCACGACAGCGGTCGCGGGGCTCACGCGGCCTCCGCGGCGCCGCGCGCCCGTCCGGACTCGATCTTCCAGACGAACCAGCCCAGGCCCGCGAGGCCGAGCATCGCCGCGCCGATCATCGTAAGCAGCGCCCAGAAATAGGCGCGCCCGATGTTGGGATCGTCGCCGGCGCCCATGCACACCGCGCAGGCGAGAACGGAACGGGGGACAAGCAGGACCGCGAGGGCGGGCAAGGCGTTACGAAGGGATGACCGGGGCACGTCGACTCCTGGCGGGGAGCGAGGTCCCCGCCGGCGCGTCTATCGAGCGATCGACTTCCTGACGAACCACGCCAGGTACGGCACACCCGCCGCCAGGCCGAGGCAGGCGCAAGCGAGCATCGCGTGGCTGACGCCGTCCTGGCCGTGGGCGATCCTATCGCCGGACCAATAGGCCAGGAAGCCGAGCAGCGAGAGGGCGGTGACGACGAAAAAGATGTGGAAGGAGCGCAGCGACATGGCCTTAGTGGGCCTCGGCGACCTCGGTGTGAACCCGATAGTCGTAGGACGCGGCGCTGTCGGAGATCGGCAGGATGAAAAGCAGCGCCATGAAGAATACCGTCAGACCGAGCAACCCGTAGATCAGCACGCGCTCGCTGCGCAGGTGCATGAAGAAGGCCGCGACCAGGCTGGCCTTCACCGTGGCGACCGCGAGCGCGACGATCACGGCGGCCGTGATCGGCAGGTGCAGCCACGAGACGGCGACCGTGACCACCGTCAGCACCATCAGAGCGCCGAAGACGAGCAGGTACGACTTGACGTTCGAGTGGTGGTGCTCCTTGATGGCTGTCATAGGAGATAGAGGGCCGGGAACAGGAATATCCAGACGAGGTCGACGAAGTGCCAGTACAGCCCCGCGCACTCGACGCGGCCCACGAACAGCGGGTCGTCGAAGTCGCGCAGCCCGAGGATCACGAGGATCCCGTTCAGGATCAGGCCGCCGATCACATGCAGGCCGTGCAGGCCGGTCATGATGAAGTAGACCGCGTAGAAGATGCTGGTCGACGGGAAGTGGCCGGCTTGGAACTTGTGGCCGTACTCGAAGCCCTTGATCCCGAGGAACACGAAGCCGAGGAAGATCGTCAGCCCCATGTACAGGCGGAAGCCGCCCTGGTCGTGGTCCTGCGCCTTCGCGTAGGCCAGCACCATCGTGACGCTGGAGGTGATCAGCACGAAGGTGTTCGTCATCGCGAGCGGGACGTTCAGCACCTCCCAGCCGCGCGGCCAGGAGGCCGCCGAGAGGCGCAGCACGATGTAGGTCGTGAACAGCGTCGCGAACAGCATGACCTCGGAGGCCAGGAACAGCCAGATGCCGAGCTTGCCGTTGGGGATGCCGGTCGTCGTGTCGTGCTGGAAGTCGTAGGTCGCGGCGCTGGTCTTCATGACACCGCCTCCGGCGCGAGGTCCTGGGGAATCCAGTCGGAGTCCGCCCCGGGGACCGAGTACTCGTACGGGCCGCGGTAGACCTTCGGAGGCTTCGTGAAGTTACCGTGCGGCGGCGGCGAGGGGCAGGCCCACTCGAGCGTCGTCGCCTTCCACGGGTTCTCCTCGGTCTTCTGGCCCTTAAAAATGCTGTAGAAGAAATTCCAGATGAACGGAATCTGGAACAGGAACAAGATCCACGCCGCGAACGAGCTGACCAGATGCAGCGGCTGGACGATCTGGTTATGCAGCTGCAAGGTCGGGTTCACGAGGCGCCGCTGCTGGCCGGTCAGGCCGATGATGAACATCGGGAAGAACACCGCGTTCATGCACACGACCGTGCCCCAGAAGTGGACCTTGCCCCAGAAGTCGTTCAGCTTGCGGCCGAACCACTTGGGGAACCAGTGGTACACGCCGCCCATCAGCGCGATCAGGCTTCCGGTGACGACGACGTAGTGGAAGTGCCCGATCACGTAGTAGGTGTCGTGCAAGTAGATGTCGGTCACCGTCATGCCGAGCGGCAGACCGGTCAGCCCGCCGATGCCGAACAGCGGCAGGAAGGCCAGCGCGAACAGCATCGGGGTCGTGAAGCGTATCGAGCCGCCCTTGAGGCTCAAGATCAGGCAGGTCAGCAGCACGATCGAGGGCACCGAGATGATCATCGTGGTCACGAGGAAGAAGTTCCCGAGCACCGGGCTCATGCCGCTGAGAAACATGTGGTGCGCCCAGACCATGAACGACATCACGCCGATGAACAGCATCGAGCCGACGATCTCGTTATAGCCGAACAGCGGCTTGCGCGTGTTGTTCGCGATGATCTCGGCGACGATGCCCATCGGCGGCAGGATCAGCACGTACACCTCGGGGTGGCCGAGGAACCAGAACAGGTGCTGCCAGAGCAGCGGCTGGCCTCCGCCCGAGACCGCGAGCGGCGTCCCGCTGACGACCAGGCCGGACGGCAGGTAGAAGCTCGTGCCGAGCAGCCGGTCCGCGAGCTGCAGGACCGAAGCGGCCTCCAGCGGCGGGAACGCGAGCAGCAGCAGCACCGAGGTCACGAGCTGCGCCCAGACGAACACCGGCATCTTGCGCAGCGTCATGCCCGGCGCGCGCATGTTCAAGCCGGTCACGAGGAAGTTGATCGAGCCGAGCAGCGAGGAGGTGATCAGGACCACCATCGAGAGCAGCCACATCGTCTGTCCCGGGTTGATGATCGAGAGCGGCGGATACGAGGTCCAGCCGGACTGGGCCGGCCCGCCGGGCATCAGGAACGAGGACAACATCAGCAGTCCGCCCGGCAGATAGAGCCAGTAAGACATCATGTTCAGGCGCGGGAAGGCCATGTCCGGCGCGCCGATCTGCAGCGGCAACACGTAGTTGCCGAACGCGCCGACGCCCAGCGGCACGACGCCGAGGAACACCATCACCGTCCCGTGCATCGCGCCCAGCGAGTTGTAGAAGTCGCCGGTCACGACGCCGCCCGGGGCCAGGTCGGGGAAGATGCGGGCGAGCAGGGGCCCGATGAACGGCACCGGGTTGTCCGGGTAGGCGAGCTGCCAGCGCAGCACCATGATCATCGAGAAGCCCGCCAGCAGGAAAATCAGCGAGGTGATCAGGTACTGGATGCCGATGACCTTATGGTCCAGCGAGAAAACGTACTTGCCGATCCATCCCGGCTCGTGGTGATGGGCGCTCGGCGCGTGCGGTGCGGTCGTGGTCTTCGCCATGGTCGTTCCTTAAGGATTCGCCGCCGGCTTGGCCTGGCTCTTGAGCCAGGCGTCGAACTCCTCCGGCGTCTGCGCGATGACCTGCGCGTGCATCGTCGCATGCGCGTTGCCGCAGAGCTGCGCGCAGGCGAGCTCGAAAGTCCCCGCCAAGGTCGGCGTGAACCAGACCCTGGTCCGCATGCCCGGGACCACGTCCTGTTTGACCCGGAACTCGGGGATGAAGAAGCTGTGGATCACGTCCTTCGAGGAGAGATTGATCAACGTCGGCTTGCCGACCGGGACGTGCAGCTCGTTCAGAGTGACCACGTCGTCCTTGCCGTCCGGATCCTCGGGGTCGAGGCCGAGCGTGTTGCTCGAGTCGATGAACTTGGGGTCGCGCCGGCCGAACTTGCCGTCCGCCCCGGCGTACTGCGCGTTCCAGGCGAACTGCTCCGCGACGACCGAGATGACGTTCGCCTCCTCGGGCTTCGGGGCCTGGAGCTTCATGCGGCTCCAGGCCGGCATCTCGTACAGCCCGATCATGCCGATCTCGACCGCCAGAATGATCAGGGACGGAACCAGCGCCCAGGCGCCCCCGTCGCGCTTCGGATGCTCGGCGGACACCCCCTCGCGCTTCTGGTACTTGATCACCAGATAGCCGAAGAAGATGCCCCAGATGACGAAGATCACGGCCATCACGGCGTGGATCAGATAGATGCCGTGGTCAATGTCCGGAGCGAACGTCGAGGCCTGGATCGGCAGGCCCCACCCGTAGTTGCCGTTCATCGTCCTGGGATCTTAAGCGCCGTTCGGCCGGGCCGTTAGGACTTGGCCTTGGCCTTCGAGGCGAACTTGAAGTCGGCCTTTCCGCCCGTCGCGCCGACCGTGATCTCCTGAGTCATGCTGCCGAGGGTCTCGTGCCAGGCCTCGATGGTGTACTTGCCGGCCGGCAGGCCCTTGATGTCGAAGGAGCCGTCCTTGTCGGTCACGGCGTAATAAGGATGCGGCAGGATGCCGACGTAGGAGGTCATCCACGGGTGAACGTTGCACTTCAGCTTGAACATGACCTTCTCCTTCTTGAAAGTCTTGTCCATCTTCTTCACCGTCGGCGGCATCGCGGCGTTGAACTCGGGCTGGGCGTTGACGTTGTGCATGACCGGATCGTCGTTGACGATCTCGAGGGTCTGGCCGACCATGATGCCGCTGACGTGCGGGTAGTACCAGCAGCCCTTCTGGTCGAGGATGACCTTCGCGTCCGCCGGGGCCGTGAAGGACTTGCCCTCGACGCCCTTTTTCACGTACACGAAAACGTTCGCGAGCCCGCCGTTCCCGCCGACCTGCACCGGTGCGAAGTCGAAGCCGGCCTTGTGCTGCTCGAGGCACTTCGGGTCCGCGTTCATCTTGATCGGCATGCCCTTCGGGGCCTTGCCGTCGAAAGTGACCTTGCCGGTGACGCCGTCGGCGTGCGCCGCGACTCCAAGAACGGCGGCAAGAACGAAAAGGGACAAGCTCCGCATGAAAGCCTCCAAGTGATATGGGAAACGACGCGCTCGAGAGGAAAAATCTCGCAGCGACACCAGAATAACAAATCGCTCGCGGCCGCCGCAAGCTCGCGGAAGCTCGAGGTCACGCCGCGGGCAGCCAGGCGATCTCGGCGCGGCCGGCCTTCATGTTGACGCGGCGCGCGAGAGTGAACAGGTAGTCGGAGAGGCGGTTGAGGTAGCGGAGAGCCTCGGTTTCCCCGGAGGTTCCTCGCGCCGCCCAGCTTGAACGCTCGGCGCGGCGGCAGGCGGCGCGCGCGACATGCAGGGCCGCCCCCGCGGGACAGCCCCCGGGAAGGATGAAGGTCTTGAGCTCGGGGAGCTCGGCCGTGAAGGCGTCGATCGAGCGCTCCAACGACTCGATGTGCGTCGGAAGAATCCGGGGAGGGACGGGTTTCCCCTTCCCGCCGGCGGAGGCCAGCTCGGCGCCGAGCTCGAACAGCTCGGTCTGTATCCGCGCCAGCTCCGCGGCCTCGGCCTTCAACTCGGGCGGAAGTTGGGACAGAGCCAGACCGAGACAGGCGTTGAGTTCATCGACGTCGCCGACGGCGGCGATTCGGGGGTCGGTCTTGGAGACGCGCGAGCCGCCGATCAGGCCGGTCTCGCCACGGTCCCCCGTCTTGGTGTATATCTTGGGCACGTCGCTAGCGGCCGCCGCCGCGGCGGCGGCGCTTCAGGAACCAGGCTTCTAGGAAGGCGGCGCCGAAGAGGGCTAGGATCGGCATGAAGTAGGCCAACCTCGAGACGCGGGGCTCGAGGAGGATGTAGTACCAGGTCGAGATCGAGGACTTCAGGCCCTTGTCGCCGTTCGCGCCGTCCCAGGCGAAGAAGGCGATCGGGACGAACCAGTTCGGCTTCAGCGTCACGCCGGCGGCCTCGGGGACGTCCAGCTTGCGGCGCAGGTAGAGGCGCCAGCGTCCGTCGGCGTACGCGGAGCTGGAGACGTACACGCCGGCGGCCTCCAGGGCCTCGGGCTTCGTCTTCGGGCCCTTCGAGGACTGCGGGCGGAGCTTGTCGTCGTAGGCGTCCCAATGCCACAGCTCGACCGGGCGCTGGCCGTCGCCCTTCAGGAAGTAGGGCTTCTCGGGCTCGGTCATCGAGCCCGGCGGCGGCGAAAAGCGGCGCGGGACTTCCACCTCGAAGGCGTCGCTCGTGTCCTTGCTGCGGTCGTCCCACTCCAGCAGCAGGGCGACCTCGCCGTCGTTGTAGAACGAGCGGACCGCCACGTTGTCGATCGAGGGCGTGAATTGGCGCGGCTCGGCGATCACCTGGCCCACCAGCGGGAAGTCGATCGCGGCGCGCTCGTTCCACGCCGCATCCTCCGGGCCCTCCGGCAGCTTGGCGCGGTAAACCGAGCGAAGGATCGGGTCGAAGTTGGGCCGTCCCTCCCCGAGCGAGGCGATATAGTTCGCGAGATGCCAGCCCTTCTCCCGGCCCTCGGGGGTGTCGCCGAAGACGTCGAGATAGGCCGGCATCGGCGTGCCGTTGAGGCCCGTCATGAACGTCCTGAAAATGTCTTGGCGCGTCGAACCGCCGCGCAACGCCCACGGCTTGTGGAAGTCGGCCGGGTGGATCGGGTTGCCCCACTCGTCGACCAAGGTCGCGGCGGACGGACCGTCGCCGCGGCCCTGCTCGCCGTGGCAGGCGTTGCAGCCGTTCTCGAGGAACAGCGCGCGGCCCTTCTCGATCGACGATTTAGACGCGGACGGCGCGCCGGAAAGGTCCAAGGTCTTCGACGGCTTCTCGCTCGCGAAGCGCGGCGAGAAGGTCATCACGTAGGCGACGACGTCGCGTATCTCGGCGTCCGAGAGCGCGCCCTTCCACGCCGGCATCGAGGAGCCGGGCATGCCGGCCTGCACCGTGCGGATCAGATCGGACTCAAGCGGAACCTCGCCGGAGGGCGTGGAGCGTATCTTGAAGGCCCCGCGCGTGAAATCGCGGGGGCGCGGGAACACGAAGCCGGCCGCGGGAGCGGCTTTCGGATCGAGGACCGGGCGGCCTTCCTCGTCCTTCTTCGGCTCGTTCGGATCCTCGGCGCTCTTGATGTACGGGGTGCCCTCGAGGCCGTGGCACTGAGAGCACTTAAGCTGGTAGACCTTCTTGCCGTTCTCGACGTTCTGCGCGCGCGCCTGGGGCGCGGCCAGAAGCAAAGCCAGCGGCACCGCGATCACTTTTTCTCCTCCGCCGTGGTCGCGAAGCGGCGCGGCTCGTGGTTGGTGCCGGCGTAGATGAACAGGATCGCCTTCCAAATCTGGTCCTCGCTCAGCATGTCCTCCCAGACCGGCATCGCCGAGGCCCACGGATGCGAGGCCTTCGGCAGGCCGGGGCCGCCCTTCGAGACGCGCCAGAAGACGAAGCCCTCCTGGAGCATCGCGATCGTGCCGATATCCTGGAAGTTGGCCGGCGGAGGATTGAAGCCCTTCGCGAAATGGCCCTTGCCGTCGAGGTTGTCGCCGTGGCAGTAGAAGCAGTTCTGGTAGTAAACCGTCTTGCCCTCGGCGACCAAGCCGGCGAACTTCTCCGGGTTCTCGGTCTGGTACTTGCGGAAAGGGCTGGTTCCGGTGACCAGGTTGAAGCTCTTGCCGAACGCGGAGATCTCGGTCGGCGGCTCGGGGTGGACGATCCGGAGTTGGGTCGGAGGCGTCAACTCGGGGAAGCTCCGCGCCAACACCACGGCCGAGAACCACAACGGGACCAGCGCCAGCACGACGCGGCGATGCCAGATCGCGCTCGGGGAATCGAGCAGACCGGTGAAGCCTCGAACGATGCCTTGGACCTGGGCTTCATAGACCGAAAGATAGACCGTCAGTCCGATCACGGTCATCGTCGTGTACATCGTGATCAGGCTGCGCGGCAGAGGCGGCGTGACCGAAAGGAATACGTCGTACAGGAGCAAGGTCGCGAAGAAGGCGACGAAGGCCGGCGTCGCCTCGAGCTCGATGAAGGCCAGCAGCGCGGAGAGCCAGAGACCGGTCGTCAAGACCGTCACCAGCCCGTCCTGCCAGCGCAGACCGAGCCTGAACTCAAGCTTCAGGCACAGGGCCGCGGCCAGGATCGAGACCGCGATCGCCAGCAGTTTCTTCATGAGCCCTTCAGGGAGAGAAGGAAGACAACGAGGTCGTCGATCTCCTGCGCGGTGAAATTCTCCTTCCAGTGCGTCTCCATGACGCCCTTCTTGTAGCCCGAGACCGTGGACGAGGTCGGGTCCATGATCTTGTCGTGCAGGTAGTCCGGGCCCTGTATCCCGCCGATGCCCGACAGGTCCGGCCCCAGCACGCCGCCGATCTTCTGCCCGTCGACGGTGGTCTTATGGCAGGCGACGCAGCGCGCCCTGAGATAGAAAATGCGCCGGCCGTTCGCGATGTCGCCCTTCGGGGGCGCCTTGCCGGCGCCGGCCGCGCGCGCCGCCCGGACGGTCTGGGCCCACTCCGGCTTCTTCGCCTTCTCGAGGCTGAACTGGTTGCTCATCGTGACGGTCCCGCCCAGGCTCTCGAGGAAAGCGGCGACGGCCAAAATGTCGTACTCGGACAAATCGAGCGGCGGCTTGTACACCTCGGGCATGATCGGCCCGTAGCCCGGGACGAGGAAGGCCTTGGGCTCGACCATCGACTCGAGGATGTAATCCTGCGCGGAGTAGCCGGGGCGCCGCGTCCCCGCGCGCGCGCCGACGCCGGCGAGATTCGGGCAGCGGCCGAGCGTGCCCTCGCCGACGATGTGGCACTGGCTGCAGCGCTCGCCGCCCTTGCCGAAAAGCTCGCGGCCCTTTTCCACCATCTGTTCGGGCGTCAGCTTCGCGAACGACTCCTTGTCGAGCGGACGCGGAGGGTAGCTGCCGATCTGCGGCACCGATTGGCCGATCAGGACGAACGCGCCCACGACCCCGAGCACGAAGCCGGCGATCTTCAGTCCGGTCTTGTTCATGACGGACGGGGCTTCTTCTGCATCTCGCCGCGAAGGCCGAGCCAGAAGATGCCGACGACGAAGGAGTAGAAGATCAGGACGGTCGCGCCGATGACCCTCGTCGCGTAGCCCAAGGTCGGCGTGTAGGCCTCGGGGCTGGTGTCCTTGAGCATGCCGTAGAAGTGGTAGTTCTGCCTGAGGGCCGAGCGCAGGTAGCCCATCAGGCCCATCAGCAAGGTGATCGTGACCGCGAGCGAGATCAGCGCGTACTGCGAGCGCGCCGGCATCTCGCCCCAGCGTATCTCGCCGAGCGAGCGCGCCTTCGCGACCTTCTCGGTGATCATCGTCGTCATCAGCACCAGGAACATCGCGGCGAGCACGACGCCGACCTGCATCGGCGAAAGCTTCTCGACGCGGACCTCGGAGGGCACGAAGTAGCCCTTCACGCCGATATAGATGACGCCCGCCGCGGCCAGCACGTAGATCAGCCCGACGATCGCCTTGCCGGCCGTCGCGGCCGTCCCCTCGAGCTGCTTGTTCGCCGAGCGGTACATCATGAACGACATGAAGGTCGCGAGGATGATGATGTTGACCGCGGTGAGCTTGGCGCTCATGACGCCGAACACGCCGACCAGCGGGTGGTGCGCGCCCCCGATCAGCGCCTGCTCCTTCGCGGTCATCAGGATCGTGTGCGGCGTCATCCACACCGCGAAGCAGGCGAAGATCGCGGCCACCAGGTACTTGATCGAGGCCTGGTAGCGCTCGCCGCCCGGGATGCGCTGCATCGCGATCCAAAGGTAGTAATTGCCGCCGATGAACAGCATGCCGATCAAAATCGCCTGGATGATGAACAGCCACGAGAAGATGCCGCCCATCATCGAGATGCCCATCGTCTGGTTGAAGGCGTAGACCTCCTTCGCGAGCCAGTAGCCCGCGAAGGGCAGCGGGATCATCCCGCAGATGCCGATGAAGTTGCCGACGTAGCCCATCCAGTCGTAGTGCCGGCGCTCCTCATCGGTCGTCGACGCGAGGAAGCGGACCGCGGAGTAGGCCCCGACGATGAAGCCGCCGAACGCGACGTTGCCGATCAGGCGGTGCACGTTGACCGGCATCCAGGTGATGTTCATCGCGGCCTGCCTGAGGCTCATCACCTGGCCCTGCGCGTTGACGCCGGCGGGACTCATCATGAACGTGGCCCAGGCGTCGGCGACGAACATGATCGCGGTGCCGAACACGTTCAGCATCACGCCGCAGAAGACGTGCAGCCATTTCATGCCGCGCGGAGACTGCAGGTAGTCCCAAGAGTAGTAGTACAGGTACGCGTAGACGACCTCGCCGAAGACGGCCGCGAGATAGAGGTAGTAGGTCGGCTTGAAGACGAGGGTCAGGGCCGTGACGAACTTGGGATAAAGGAGCAACAGGCCCAGCATCAGGGCCGCGCCGAGCAAAGCGGTGACCGAGAACGCGAGCGAGAGCAGCTTCGTGAACTCGTGCGCCATGTCGTCGTAGCGATGGTCGCCGGTCGCGATGCCGATGACCTCGGCGATGACCGCGAACATCGGGACGCCGAGCACGAAGGCCGCGAACATCAGGTGCAACTCGCCCGCCATCCAGATGAACACCCGGCTGCCCATCACCGGCATCATCCGGTACTCGGCCGGAGCCATCGCGGACGAGGCCGCCCTATATATAAGGAAGATGCCCACGAACACGAAGACCACCTTCAAGACGCCCTTGCCGACGCCCTTGAAGATGTCCGAAGGACCGGCCGCGGCGGAGGCCATCAGCTTACCACTCCTCGCCCCCGCCGCCCTTCGGCTTGTAGCTGAACAGGAACGCGACGATCGCGTCGAGCTCGTCCGGGGTCAGGTTGTCTTTCCACGACGGCATGTAAAGCGGAGGCGGCGGCCCCTTGGGGTCGGCCTTGCCGGGCTCGGGCACGCCGCGGCGGATCTTTTCCTTGAGCTCGTCCTTCGAGTAGCCCTCGTACACCTTGGTCAAGGCCGGGATCTTGCCGCCCTGGGCGTTGTTGTTCGCGACCCCGCCCTGCCCGTTCGGGCCGTGGCAGAACACGCAGCCCTTCGCGTTGAACGTCTCCCAGCCTTTCTTGACGAGCGGATCGTCGCTCTGCGGGGCGGAGCCGATCTGGGGCAGCTCGACCTTCACGGCGATGGCCTCGGCCTGCTTGGGCTGGGACGCCGCGACCCAAAGGAAGGTCCCGCCGAAGACGAGCAGCGGAAGGAAAATCAGGAAGACGAGAAACCCGCGCATGGATTAAATTGCGGCGGGAGAGACTAAAAAAAAGCCTCTCCGGCTGTCAAGAAATCCGACGGCGCAACTTGTTTACACCCGCTTCATGGCGCGGACCCGCGGCCTTCGGTAATCTGCATGCTTCATGACGCCGCGAGCTCTCGTCGTTTGGGCGGGCCTGCTCCTCCTCCCGAGGGAGGCCGCGGCATCGTGCGCGGCTCCGGCCAACGCGATCGAGGCGGAGAACTGCTTGCCGGGCAACCCGTCCTCCGAGTGGGACGTCTCGGGCTCCGGAGACCCGAGCCTGCAAGGCTTCGCGACGGACATCGGCGTCAACCGCGGCGGCACGATCCATTTCAAGATCAAGACCGACGCGTCGTCGTACGCGGTCAACATCTACAGGCTCGGCTGGTACGGCGGGGCCGGGGCGCGCAAGATCGCCTCGCTCGCCCCATCGGCCGTCCTACCGCAGGCGCAGCCGGACTGCCTCAACGACGGCTCAACGGGGCTGATCGACTGCGGCGATTGGGCCGAGTCCGCGTCGTGGACCGTTCCGTCCACGGCCGCCTCGGGCCTCTACGTCGCGCGCCTCGTCCGCTCCGACACCGGCGGCGCGAGCCACGTCCTTTTCGTCGTGCGCGACGACGGCGGCCGCTCGGCGCTGTTGATGCAAGTCTCCGACACGTCATGGCAGGCCTACAACCGCTACGGGGGCAACAGCCTTTACGTCTCGACGGCGGCCGACCGGGCCTACAAGGTCAGCTACAACCGGCCGTTCACGACGCGCGACTACAGCTCGTCCTATCCGTTCACGCACGAGATCCCGATGATCCGCTTCCTGGAGTCGAACGGCTACGACGTCTCCTACTTCACCGGAGTGGACGCGGACCGCGGCGGCACGTTGATCGCCAACCACAAGGTCTACATGACCGTCGGCCACGACGAGTATTGGTCCGCCGCGCAGCGGACGAACGTCGAGGCGGCCGGCGACGCGGGCGTCCATCTCGTCTTCCTCGCCGCGAACGACGTGTTCTGGAAGACGCGTTGGGAGCCCTCGATCGACGGAAGCTCGACGCCGTACCGCACGTTGGTCTGCTACAAGGAGACCTACGACGGCAAGATCGATCCCGCCCCGTTCTGGACCGGCACATGGCGCGACGCCCGCTTCAGCCCGCCGTACGACGGAGGCCGCCCCGAGAACCGGCTGACCGGGACGCTGTATACCGTGGACGCCTTCCGCGACGACACGCTTACGGTCCCGGACTACCTCGGACGCATGCGACTGTGGCGCAACACGCCGGTCGCCTCCATGGCGGCCGGGCAATCGGTCTCGTTCCCGGAGCTGCTCGGCTACGAGTGGAACGAGGACGCGGACAACGGCGCGCGGCCGCCCGGCCTCGTCCGCCTCTCCTCGACCACGCTGTTCGTCGACCAGCGGCTCATCAACGAGGGCTACACCTACGCCGCGAGCTCGGCGACGCACGCGTTGACCTTGTACCGCCGTGCGAGCGGAGCGTTGGTCTTCTCCGCCGGCACGATGCAGTGGCCCTGGGGCCTCGACGCGAGCCACGACCACGGCTCGGGAACCCCGGCCAGCCCGGCGCTCCAGCAAGCCACCGTGAACCTGCTGGCCGACATGGGCCTTCAGCCGGCCTCGCTCCGGCCCGGCCTCGTCGCCGCGGCCGCCTCGCAGGACGCGACGCCCCCGCGCTCGACGATCACGTATCCGCCCGGAGGCGCGCCGCTGCCCCAAGGGCCGACGACCATAACGGGAGCCGCTTCCGACGCGGGCGGGGGCGTCGTCGCCGGCGTCGAAATATCCGTCGACGGAGGGGCGACCTGGCATCCGGCCGCCGGACGCGAGAGCTGGTCGTACGCCTGGAACCCGCCCGCCTCGGGCTCGATCACGATCCGCAGCCGCGCGGTCGACGACAGCGGCAATCTGGAATCCCCCTCCTCGGGCGTGACCGTGGGCTCGACGCGGACCGCCTCTCCCCCTCCCGCGGGACCCGTGATCTTCCAAGACTCCTTCAATCTCCCGGACGGCCTGATCACGAACGAGTACGCCTATTACAACCCCGGCGCGGCGGGAGCCGTCGCGTCCTCCACTTGGGACGTCCCGGGCGGCTCGCTTTTCTCGCAAGGCGGGCAGGGCTGGACCGGCGTTCCCGACAATGTGACGCCGAACGCCGGCTCGACGAACGGCAACGACTCGGCCGCGTTCCGCGCGCTGACCAAGCGCGGCGACTTCGGAAACGTCGCCGTCCAACTCACGCTGACCAACCTGGGAATGATCGCGACCAGCTCCACGCCCGCGGCGGCCACCGACGGCGTCCATCTTTACGCGCGTTACCAGGGACCGAACCAACTCTATCTCGCCAGCCTGAACCGCCGCGACAACACGGTGGCGCTCAAGAAGCGCGTCCCGAGCGGAACGAGCGGGACTTATTACGATCTCGGACACGAATCCTACATGGTGCCGTACAGCACGCCCCAGGCGCTGAAGCTCGCCGTCCAGAATAACCCCGACGGCTCGGTCGCGCTCTCGGTCACGGCGAACGGGGCCGTCCTGCTCAGCACCAGCGACGCGGGCGTCGGCGGCGCGCCGATCGCGGCTCCCGGCAAGCTGGGCCTGCGCGGCGACAACGACAACTTCAAGATAAGCGGCTTCACCGTCGTCTCCCTCGACTCGGCGACGGCCGGCGGCTCCGCGTCGACGACGACCGCCTCGCCGCCGCCGGCGCCGCCTCCCGTCCTGGCCGCGATAAGCCCCAGCTCAGCGGCGGCCGGCGGGCCGGGATTCACGCTCATCGCCTCGGGGACGGGCTTCACCCCGGCCTCGGTCGTCCGCCTCAACGGCACGAGCCGGACGACCACCTTCGTCTCCACCGCCTCACTGGCCGCCGCGATCACCGCCGGGGACCTCGTGCTCACCGGCACCGCCGCGGTCGCCGTCTTCGACTCGGCCGGCGGCCTTTCGTCCTCCCAGACTCTGACGATCGTCTCCTCCGCCGCGCCCGCGGTCCTGAACGTCTATTTTCAGGACTCCTTCAATCGGCCCGACGGTCTTATTACCAACGAGTTCGCCTTCAATAACCCGGCTTCGACCAGCGCGTCCCGTTCGCCCGCGTGGGACGTCACGGACGGTTCGCTGTTCACGCAAAGCGGGCAGGGCTGGACCGGGGTCCCCGACAACGCGGCTCCGAACGCGGGCTCGACGAACGGCACGGGCTCGGCGGCCTTCAAGCTGCTGAGCAAGCGGAGCGATTTCGGCGACGCCGCCGTGCTGTTCTCCTTGACCAACCTGGGCCTGGTCGCCACCAGTTCCACGCCCGCGACGGCGACCGACGGAGTCCATGTCTGGGCGCGATACCAAGGTCCCAACCAGTTTTATATCGTCAGCGTGAACCGCCGCGACGGCACAGCGGCGATCAAGAAACAGGTCCCTATCAGGAAGGGCGGGACCAGCTACGACCTGGCCCATGCCGCCTACGCCGTCCCGTTCAAAAGCACGCAGACGGTCAAGGTGACGGTCCAGAACAATCCCTCGGGCTCGGTCGCCCTGGCTCTGTACGCGAACGGCGTCCGCGTCGTGAGCGCGATCGACGCCGGGAAGGGAGGCGCGCCGATCACGGCTCCAGGCAAGCTCGGCCTGCGCGGCGACAACGACAATTTCAAGCTCGCGGCCTTCGTCGTCGCGCCGGCCACCGCCTCGCCCTCGCTCGCCTCGATCAGCCCGAACTCAGCGGCGGTCGGAGCCCCCGGCTTCGCTCTCTCCGTCTCGGGATCCGGCTTCTCCGCCGCCTCGGTGGTCCTTTGGAACGGCGCCACCCGCGCGACGACCTTCGTCAGCAGCGCCGCCCTTTCGGCGACGATCCCCGCGAGCGATCTCGCGTCTCCCGGCCAGACCTCGGTCGGCGTCTACGAGCCGTCGTCCGGCCTGGTCTCGAACGCCAAGACGTTTTCCGCCGCCGCCCCGCTCGTCCCCGCCTCGGCGCCCTTCTCGAAGCTCGCCGCCGACCTCGACCATGTCCGCGCCTTCCCGAACCCGTGGCGCGCGGACAGGCATCAAGGCCTGGGCGTCACCTTCGACAATCTGACCGAGGGAAGCACGATCAAGCTGTTCACGGTCTCCGGACGCTGGATTCGCAGCTTGAGCGCGACCGGGGGAACGGCGGGCTGGAACCTGGCGAACGACGCCGGACAGCCGGCGGCCTCCGGCTACTACATCTACCTGATCACGGACGGCGCCGGCCGCAAAGCGAAGGGCGTGCTCCAGCTCATCCGCTGAGTTTGTCCCGGCAAGGCGCGAACTGGTATAAGGGCGGCATGGACCGGGCCCTTGAGATAACGTCGGTGCGCGTGCGGCGTCTGGATTGGCCGATGACCCAGCCGTTCACGATCTCCACCGGGCGCCACGACTCGGTGACCAACGCGCTGGTCGAGAGCCGCCTGCGCTGCGGCGTCCGCGGCTGGGGCGAGGCGGCCCCGGCCCCGCACATCACCGGCGAGACGCAGGACGCGGCCCTCGCCGCTCTCGAGCAGGCGCGCCCCTTCCTGCTCGGCCAAAACGCCGCGTTCGCGCGCGAGCTCTCGCGCGAGCTGCTGGAGCGCTTCCCCAAGCGGCCCTCGGCGCGCGCCGCGCTCGAGATCGGCGTGCTCGACGCCTTCCTGCGCTACCTCCGCGTCCCGGCGTGGCGCTACTTCGGCGGCGCGTCGTCGACGCTGCGCACCGACGTGACCATACCGCTCTGCCCGCTGGCCGAGGCGGCCCCGCAGGCCCGCCGGCTCGCCGCGGACGGCATACGCGTGATCAAGATCAAGATCGGCAAGGACCCCGACCAGGACGTCGAGCGCGTGGCCTCGATCGCCGCGGCCGCGCCGCGCCGCGGGCTGATCCTCGACGCGAACCAGGGCTACCGCCCTCGCCAGGCGCTCGCGGTGCTGAAGGCGCTGGGAAAACGGGGCATCACGCCGATCTTGTTCGAGCAGCCCGTCCCCGCCGCGGACTGGGACGGCCTCGCCGCGGTGACGCGCGGGACCACGGTCCCGGTCTGCGCCGACGAAAGCGTGCCCGACGTCGACGCCGCCCGGCGCATGGCGCGGCGCAAGGCCGCCTCGGTCGTGAACGTGAAGGTCATGAAGTCGGGGCTCTTCGAGGCCCTCGAGATCGCGCGCGTCGCGAGGACCGGGGGGTTGGGGCTGATGATCGGCGGGATGGTGGAGTCCGACCTGGCGATGGGCTGCGCGGCGCACGCGGCGGCCGGGCTGGGCTGGTTCCGCTACGTCGACCTCGACACGCCCCTGTTCTTCAAGGGCCGGGCCGTCCGGCCCGCGCTGCTCGGCAAGGACGGCGTCTACAGGCTCTCGAAAGTCGCCGCCGGCGTCGGCGTCGCTCCTCTCTAGCGCCGCCCGCTCAAGGGAACGGGAAGCTCGGCCACGAGATCTCCTGCCACGTCTGCCGGCCGAGCACCAAGGTCGAGGTGTGCATGGCCGCGGCGACGTCGGAGTTGTACCAGATCGTCGCGTGCGAGTTCGCGCCGAGGTTGGCCGCGCCGCCGACGATCGCGGCCCCGATGATGTCGCCGTTCCCGCCGCCGCCGCTTTGCGTGATGTCGCCCCCGACGTACAACAACCCGTGCAAGAAGGCCTTGCTGATCCCCGAGTAAGTCAAGGTGGACGCCGACTTGTACGTGCTGGTCACACCGGGCCAGGAGGACGCGGCGCCGCCGTCGAAGGTCTGGTAGTGGGACCAATCCTGGCAATACTGCTTCCAGGCCTCCTGCGGGACCGAGATGGTCTCGTTGCCGTTGCCGTAGTTGCCGTTCGGGAGATTCAGGTTGCCGGTGACGATCAGATCGCCGATGATGTGGTTGTTGTTCGACATCGTCAGGTCGCCCGCGGTGTAGTAGGCGTTTCCGGAGAGGTCGACGCAGCTGCTCATCGAGCGGCTGGCCGAGCTGTAGTACGAGCCGCACGGGCCGGTGCCGGCGGCGCTCGCCGAGCTCCGGTAAAAGTCGAGGTCGATCGTCGGCAAGGGCGGGATGTTGGTCGAGTACGAGTGCCACTGGCAGCAGTTAGGGGTGTCGCAGTTGGGCGGCGTGCTGCCGTTCGAGTCGAGATCGATGCTCGTCGCGCTCCAGAACTGCGGGTAGGTCCTCCCGTTCGCCGTGATGGACTTCGGGGTCAAGATCGCCCCCCACTCCACCTCGAAATTGTTGCCGGTGATCGAGACGCCGTTATTGGCTTGGATCGCGACATTGCCGAAGCTCAGCTTCGAGTACAGGCTCTCCAGCGTCCGAACCTCCTTCTTGTTGGTGTCCCGACCGATGCCGATGATCAGCGCCGTCTGCGTCCCGGACCCGCTGCCGATCCAGATGGCGTAGTCCCCGCCGTCGAGGTCGGTGTAGTCGACGTCGAAGCGGTAACCGGCGATGTTCTGGCCCTTCTGGACGTTATCCCACGTCTCGGTCGAGGAGGTGATCTCCAGGTAACCGCGCTCCAGCGCGGCCTCGGCCAGATGGAAGGCGCGCGTGGTCTGACCCTGCTTGACGCTCCACTTCGACTCGCTCTGCGTGTAGAGCACGATCAAGGGCACGAGGGTGATCGCGACCACGAGGATCAAAAGTACTATAACCAGCACCGTGCCCGAGCTGCGGCTCTTAAGGTAAGGCGTAGTCGACCTCCTGCCAGGATTTGTGCCCCAGACCGATGCTCGTGGTGTGCATGTTCGCGGCGACGACCGGGTCGAAGTAGATGCCCGCGCTCGAGCTCGCGCTCAACGTCGCGGAACCGCCGATCTGCATCGAGCCGATGATCACGCCGTTGCCGCCGCCGCCGGGGTTCGTGAAGTTGCTGCCGATGTAGATGAAGCCGTGCAGGAACACCTTGTTCAAGGTCACCGTCGTCGTGGACGGCGAGACGTAACCGCTGTTTATCCCCGGGAAGGCGGACGGCCCAGTGGGATCGAACGTCTTATAGGTGGCCCACGCCAGGCAATACTGCTTCCAGGCGTTCTGCGGCAAGGAGACCGTCTCGCTGCCGTTGCCGTAGTTTCCGTTCGGCAGGTTCAGCGAGCCCATCACGATAACCGTGCCGATGATGTGGTTGTTCGTCCCCAGGTTGAGGTCGCCGCCGATGTAGTAAGCATTGCCCGAGATGTCGGTGCAGCCGCTTATCGATCTGTTCCCCGAGCTGTAGTAAGCCCCGCACGGGCCCGTGCCGGCCGTCGTCGCCGAGCTCTTGTAGTAGTCGAAGTCGACCTGCGGCGGGGTCGAGATGTTCGGATAATAGGAATGCCACTGGCAGCAGCCGGGGCTGTCGCAGTTCGGGGGCGTCGCGCCGTTGGTGTCGTAATCGACGCCCGCGCCGCTCCAGAACTGCGGGTAGGTGTTCGGGCTCGCCGTCACGGCCGCCGGGCTGCGCACCCCGCCCCAATTGACGACGTAGTTCGAGCCCGAGATCGTCACCCCGCCCCCGGCCTGCACGGCCACGTCGCCGTAGTCCGAGCGCGCGAACACCACCTTGATCGAGCGGGTCTCGCGCTGCAGAGCGTCCTGGCCGACGCCGATGATCTGCGCCTCGCCGAGCGTCGAGCCGCTGGCGATCCAGATCGCGTATTGGCCGCCCGGAAGGTCCGAGTAGCGCGCGTCGAAGTGGTAGCCGGAGATGATCTGGCCGTTCTGGATCGTATCCCAGTTCGAGGTCGACAAGGAAATTTGCAGGTAACCGCGCTCGACCGCGGCCTCCGCGAGCTGGAAGGCCGTGACCGCCTTCGTCGACTTGACGCTCCAACGCGCCTCGTAATGCGAGAACAGCACGAAGATCGGCACCATGATCGCGAGCACCATGATCAGCAGCAGCGCGATCGCGGTGACGAAGCCCCTCGAGTCGCGGGTCAATTCATCACCCTCACCTTCTGAATCGTCAACTCCAAAGCCTTATAGCCTCCCTGGAAGGTGCTTTTCTCCATCGTCATGGAGACGCTGACGATCGTCGAGTCGTCGGTCCTCGGGAACGTGAAGGCGATGAAGCTAAGGTAGTTCGACAACGTGCTCAAGGTGGAGCCGTTCTTATGCATGAGCGCCCGCCCGTTCTGGTAGACGACGTGGGTCGCGCCGTCGATCGTCGAGAACGTGATGCGGGAATACGGGGGCTGGCCCGAGGCGTTGTCGATGACGATCGAGTTCGCCTGGCCCTGCCGCAGGAAGCGGTTGATCTGGTCGAGGCTCGCGCGCGCGTCGCGCTGGATGGTCGTGCGCGCGTCGGACTGCAGGTAGAAGCGCTGCATCTGGATCATGATCGGCGGCCCGACCAGGCTGATCACGCCGACGATCGCCACGGAGATCATGACCTCCGAGAGGGTCCAGCCGCCGTTCGATCGTCCTCGTCTCGCGCTCATCGGATGGCTCAAAAGTGGATGTCGTTGCTGGTCGAGCCTCCGGGGCTTATCGAGATCCCCGTGTAGGTCTTCGTCGAGATCGTTATGCCGCTTCCGGTCGCCGAGGCGATCGGGTAAAAGGCGGTCAAGTTGTAGTTGTAGTAGGTCGAGCCGCGCACGAGCATGCTGTAGGTCCCGTCCGAGAGGCTGGCGGCCATATAGTAGACCTGCTGCGCGGCGGCCGAGGAGGCGTAGATGGTCGGCGGCGACGTGGGAATCGTCCCGGTCGACGTAAGTATGAGGACGCCTGTCGTGATCGTGGCGCCGCCGGAATCGAGGACGTTGCCCTTCAGGGTTCCGAAGGCGCCGGTGACGGTGATCGTGCCGACGTTCAAGACCTGGTTGACGACGACGCTCGAGCTCAGGCTGGCCGGGCTCGCGGCCGAGGCCGGATCGAGGTCCGGAGTGATCGTGTAGGTCCCGGTCGAGAGGTTGTAGATGTAGAAGTAGCCGGAGGTATCCGAGACCCCGCTGCCGGCCACGCTGCCTCCGATCTGGGCGGTCACCGTGATATTCGGCAGCGGGGAGGGACCGGAGGTGACGTAACCCTTGACCGAGCCCCCCTGCGCCAAGGTGAACCACTGGCTCGTTATCAGCCCTTGATAGATGACGAGGATCGACTGCGACGCGGTGTAAAGCGAGTTGGCGTTGCTCGGGTTCGCGATGACGACGACGTCGCCGGTCGACGAGCTGACGTAATAATAGCCGTTGGCCGAGGTGGTGACCGTGGTGCCGCCCGCGCGCACCTGGATGCCGGACAAAGCGCCCCCGTAGATGTCGGTCACGTAACCCGAGACGAAGCCGTTCGTGTTGACGGCCGTCGTGAACGCGACGGAGTAGCCGCTGACCAGGCCCGGAGACGTGGACGTGCTCGGCAAGACGACGGTCGTGCCGGGAGTAACGATCGTCGCGTTGGTGAGCTGGTCGATCAAAGTTCCGGAGTCGATCTCGACGGTCCAAGTACCCGTCGCGACGTTCGTCAAAGTGAACTGGGCGACCGGCGGGCTGCCGGATTTATAGGTCTGGGTGGACGACGAAAGCCCGTCGCCCGCCGAAACCATCGCCCCGTAGAGCGGCGTGCCGCTGATGCAGGTCTTGCTGTCGCCGCTGTTGTGGAGCGCGGCGATCGGGCTGACGTCGGCGAAGTCGGTGGTGTTGTTGTCCTCATCGTAACAACGTCCGTAGTTCGCGTCGACGCCGGCGGTCGAGGACATGCGCGTGAAGGACTCGTTCGCGCCGAGGCCCTGGGCGGAGCCGATCGCGGTCCCCTCGTAGAACGGCGCGTTGAGGGAGCTGTTGTTGCTGTTCCAGCCCACCTGATCGATCGCCCCGCCGCTGGAGACGCTGTAGAGCATGACCCCGCCCGAGGTCCTGTATTGGAGCATGTCGTAGCAGCTTCCGTACGTCGTCGTGTCCCAGGTCGCGTCGGCCGTCCGGCTGATGCCGACCGCGACCACGGTCCCGGTGTTCGCGAAGAGATAATAGGAACCGGGCGCGATGGTCAACGTCCTGTAATTGACCGTGATCGTCTGCTGCGAGTCGGAGGACCGGTGCTGATACTTGAGGCCTATCGTCGGGCTGGCGGTGCCGGTCGCCCCGGCCATCGTCCACGTGTAGGTCGTGGGGTTGTAGACCGACACCCATTCCTGGTCGCAGCCGACGTTGTTGTTCGAGCTCGCGACGACCGAGCTGAGCACGAGGTGGTCCTGCTTCCACGCGGTCCCGGTGAAGGTGCCGCTCGAGATCTTCGACAGCGTGAAGTTGACGGTCGCGTTCGTGCCGCGCGAGACCACGGTGAGGCCGCTGGCCGAGGTGTAGTAGCCGCCGGACGAGGCCTGGACCGTGTACGAGCCGTGGTAGACGCTGAAGCTGTAGCTGCCGGAGGCGTCGGTGGTCGCCTGCCAGTTGGAGTTCTCCAGGACCTTGACCAGCGCTCCGGCGACCGCCCCGCCGCCGCTGGCCTTGGTCACCGTGCCGGACATCGAGGAGTCCAGCGGGTTCACGTACGGGTTCTCGAGAAGGTTCGTGAGCTGGACGTAGCGGGTGGTGCCGCGGTCGGTGTAGATCACGTACACCGTGATCTGCTTGAGCCCGTTGTCCAGGCTGGTCCAGCTCATCGTCGACACCGAGCCGTTGACCAGGCTCGCGAAGTCGACGCGCGTGCCGCGCCGGAACGCGACGCCGCTGACGGTCAGGCTCTCGTACGGATAGTTGCCGGTCGTGTCGTCGTAAAGCAGGTTCGGGTTGAAGCGCGTGTCCACGTACGGGGTGGTCGTGACCAGCAGGCGGTAATAGGAATAGTTTTTGAGGACCTCGATCTTCTCCTGGGCCAGGTTGTTCGCCAAGGTCCTGGCCTTCTGGCTTTGGATCGAGACCGTGATGAACTGGAACGTCTGGATCAGGCCGAGGATGGCGATCGAAAGGATCGAGGCGGCGATCATCACCTCGATCAAGGTGAAGCCGAGGGCGCCGAAACGGCGGACGGGTCTAGGGCTCGTCATTAAATTCGCGCCCCGCCGCCTCGGCGCGACGGTACGGAAGGCGAAAGCCTTTCAGCCGCGATAGTATAGAGGCTTTTCACCGTCAAATCAAGGCAACATTGTTCTTTCCTTATAGTGACTTTGGGCAACGTTGACAGCTCCGGCTCTAAAAGATATATTTTGACGGACGTACGCTGTTTTCCCGCCTTTTTTCCAGCCCGGCCCCTGCGCGTTCGCGTGCCGGGTCTTTAGGGTTCGCATCGAGAAGGCGGTTTTCGGGCGGGCGTAGTTCAATGGTAGAACGGCAGCCTTCCAAGCTGCTGACACGGGTTCGATTCCCGTCGCCCGCTCCAGGTTTATCATGGAAGCGCTCTGGAAGAGTTGTTACGACTTTCACTGGTACCGAGAGAGGAAGGACGCCCCCCTCGGCCGGGTCCTTCTGCTGTTCGCCCTGGCCATGGCCGCCCTCACCGGGGCCAGGCTGGCCGTGCTGGCCCCCGAGACGGACCGCCTGCTGACGCGCGGCTTCGAGATATTCCGCAAGGAAGTGCCCCCTTTCAAGATCGCGAAAGGCGAGGTCTCCATCGACGGAGCCCAGCCCTGGAAGCGCGAGCTCGAGGACGGCATCGGCGTCATCATGATCGACACGACCGGCCAGACCTCCGCGCTCGACCCGCGCTACGTCAGCGGCCTGCTGCTGACGAAGAACCAGTTGACGCTGCGCTACGCGGGCGGCAACGAGCAAGTCTTCGATCTTAGGAAGGTGGACGCCTTCGACTCCAAATCCCCGAAAGTCGACGCCTGGTTCGAGGACCTCCGCCGCGCCGTGACTCCCTTTCTGTGCGGACTTCTATTGCCGGCGACGGCCCTAGGCCTAAGCCTGCGCTGGCTGCTGACGACCCTGGCGGCTTTCGTCTTCGCGAGGCAGATGGGCACGAGCCTGACCTGGAGCGAGCTCTCCAGGATGGCCGCCTTCGCCTTGATCCCCGCCGCCTACGTGATTTTGCTGGGGACGCTGACGCCGCTTCGGGTGATGCTCCTGCCCACCTTGGTCGGCCTGTTCTTTCTGGGGGTCGCCGTCTGGACCGCGCGCCCCATCCCCGACCCGGATGCCCCGCCGCCAAGCGACGAAAACATTTGAGCCGGAAGCCAAAAACTTAATACAATAAAGCCTCAATTCCGTAAGTTGTTGGTTCGTCATCCGCTCGTCGTTCGTCGTTTTCTTTTTTAGCGGAACGCCGTTCTCAAATGGGCCGAGCGCAGCGCCGGCAAGGCCCGGCTTTTTCGCTGGGGTAGCTCAGTTGGTAGAGCATCTCCATGGTAAGGAGAAGGTCGTGGGTTCAAATCCCATCCCCAGCTCCATTTTTGAAGTGGGGGCTGTCTTAATCCAGGGCTAAGGAGAAATCCAATGTCGAAGGCGAAATTCGACCGTTCCAAGCCGCACGTCAACATCGGCACGATCGGGCACGTCGACC
>CAZMIB010000020.1:0-15962 GCA_964566245.1 uncultured Elusimicrobia bacterium
CGGCCCGGTCGAGCCGAAGGCCTCGAAGCCGTCCTGGCGGCCGTTGAAGTTGACGTCGACGAAGGCGAGCACGCCGACGCTCTGGCCGGCCGGCACGTTCAGCGTATACGCGCCGCCGTCCGGCACGATCTGCCGGTCGACGATGGCGGCGCCGGCCGTCGCGACGACGACGAGGTCCCCCGTCTGGGACGAGCCGTTGCTCGCGACGCCCGTGACCTGGCCCTGGTCGCCCAAGACCACGTTGAGGCTGGACAAGGAAGCCCCGTTCCCCACGAAGATCGGGGCCGGGACGAAGGCCCCCGCCTGGCCGAAGCTGCCGCGCGGCTCGAAGCCGTCCGGCGCCCCGTCCTGGTTCGCGTCCACGAACGCGAAGATGTAGTAGGTGTTGGGGGCGTTCAGCGTCGCGCCGAAAACGCCCGAGGCGGTCGAGAGCAGGACGTCGAAGGCCGAGTGGCCGGGGCCGGCCGAGTCGGTCGTGATGCCGACCAGGAACGGCCCGCTTTGGGAGCCGCCGTAGGATAGGATGCCCGATATCTGGCCCGAGCCGCCGCCGTCCGGCGACCAGACGACCACGCGCCGCGGATCGATATCGTTGACCGAGCCGAAGCGCGGGCCGCTCGCGCCGGCCATCGTGACGACGGAGCCGGAAGCCATCCCGGCGGCGTTGACGTTCGTCGACACCGAGGCGTCGAAGCTCCAGCCGTTGAAGGTCAGGTTGACCGGGGTCGCGGCGTTGAGGACCAAGGCCGCGGCGCCTGGCGCCAAGCCTTGGATCTGAACCCCGTCGGCCGCGTTGACTCGGGCGGACGTGGACAGGACCACGCCCAGCGAGCCCGAGACGAACGTCCCGCCTTGGTTCCTAAGGGCCAGCGTGCCCGAGCGGACGGCGAAGGGCCAATAGGACCCCTGCTGCGCGGCGGTCAAGGTGACCGCCGTGGAGCCGAGGCCGCGCAGCGTTCCATTTTCATCGAGCGTCAGGCCGCCCGCGCCGAACGAGACGAAGCCGGAGCCCGCGCCGAGATCGAAGGTCCCCGTCCCATGGACGCGCAGGCCCGGAACGGCGAGGGCCTGGCTCGCGCCCAGGTCGAACGTCCCGCCCGCGATGTCCAAGGTCCCCGCCAGCGAGAGGGCGTTCGTGCCCGCCGGGGAGTTCACCAGGCGCACGGTCCCGGAGTACGTCGGAGCGAGAGTCAATCCGGCGACGACCATCGGATAAAGGTCCCAATCGCAGCTCTTGGAGCCGCCCGCCGCGAGGCCGTCGAACACCACCGCGTCGTTCGCGCTCGGCGTCACGCCGTTCTGCCAGTTCGCGGCCTCCGAGGCGTTGTTGGTCGCCCCGGCGCCGGTCCACACCCGCGTCGCCGCTTGGGTCCTGAAGGCCGCGAGCAGCGCGCCCGAGTTGCCGCCGTAGGTCCCGACGGGGTCGTTCTGCGCGAGCACGAGGTCGCCGGAGACCGAGGCCGACAAATTCGCCGACGGCCCGACCAGCGTCCAGGCTCCCCCCGATCCTCCGCCCGGAGCGAAGCGCGCGAGCATGGCCCCGCGCGGCGCGCTCGGCAGCACGCAGGACGCGCAGGCCCCGCCCGTCCCGCCTGGGCCGACCGGGCCCGCGCCGAAAGACCACGTCCCGCTCGCTTGAACGACGACCGTCTGGCCCTGGCTGACGAACAGGCCGACGTCGACGCCGCCGGAGGGCGTCGGGGTCGAGACCGGGGCCGCGAACCCCGCGTCCGAGGGCCGCGCCGGGAGCGGGAAGCGCAGCTCGACCAGGCCGCTGTCGATCGGGAAAGCCGCCTGAGGCGACACCGCGCCGCCGGCGAGGACAAATGCTCCGGCGTTGGTCACCTCGACGCCGACGGTCTTGCCGATGTCGGACGCGCCGGCGGAGACGTTCAACGCGATGAAGGCGGTCTTGGTCGTTCCGGTCGCGATGGAGACCGGCGCGAACGAGAAGGTCCCGGTGGACGCGCCGGGAGGCATCGAGCCCGTGGCGACGAAGCCCGTGGCGAGGTCGGCGTTGTCGAGCACCCCGTTGCCGTTGACGTCGCTGACAAGCGTGAAATGGATGGCTCCAAAATTGCTCATGCTGCCGGTCGCCTTGAAGCCCAGGCCCGCCAAAGTGACCGTCTGCGTCGCGGCCGAAAGATCGAGCCTCAGCAACGGCACGTTCGAGGCGTTGGCCGAGGAGATCGCCGGAGCCGCGCTTTGCGCGGACACGTTCAAGATTCCTTGCCCGGCGAACTGCGATTGGCCCCCGGCGTTGGCCGCCAGCCGCACGACGGCCGCCTGGCCGCCCGCGATCCCGCCGACGTAGGCGAACGAGCTCTGCACCACCGCGCCGAAGCCGGCGTCGAAGCCGCCGCTGTCGAAGGTCCGCGACGAGGCGAGGACCGGCCCGGGGGCGTGGTCGAGAAGCAGGATGTCGCCGCCGCCGTTGCCCGGGACCTGCCAGGCGGTGAAGATATGGTCGTTCGCGCCGAGCGCGAGCAGGTCGGCCTTGAAGCCGACCACCGGGAAGGTCGCGCTCGAGACGAAGGCCAAGGACGGCGCGAAGCGCGCCACGACGGCCTGGCTGGAGACGTCGTCGCCGAAAGCCGCGTACAGGTCGCCGGCGCTGTTGACCGCCAGATTGGGCCCGCCGCCTCGGATCAAGGGGCCGTTCAGCGGAGCGGACGAGATGAAGTTCAAATTGAAGTCGTACTTGAGGAACGCGCCGACGCCGCCCGGGGCCGGGGTCGAGGCGACGATCGCGTAGACCAGGCGGTTCCGGTCGTCGACCGCGATGGAGCCGCCCTCGTTGCAGCCGCCGATCGTGAACTGCGCGGTCGCGAGCGCGCGCAGGCTCGTGTCGTACTTCTGGATCTTCGCGG
Organism: uncultured Elusimicrobia bacterium; assembly: GCA_964566245.1. Taxonomy (GTDB): domain Bacteria; phylum Elusimicrobiota; class Elusimicrobia; order CAZMIB01; family CAZMIB01; genus CAZMIB01. The sequence goes on from CAZMIB010000020.1 coordinate 2,871, forward strand.
TGAACGGCCCGCCGCAGCCGCCGCTGTCGTTGCTCGTGAAGATGAAACCCGCGCTCGAGACCGCCACGCCGGTGAAGTTGCCGGAAAAGCCGTTGGGCGGCTGGACGAAGGCCGTTTGGACCAAGGACGGCGAGAGCTGGCGCAGCGCGGCCGTCGTGCCCGACTGCGAGGCCCCGGTGTGGCCGCCGATGTAGAGGTTGCCCTGCCCGTCGGTCATGGGCGCCAGGGGGCCGATGTTCGAGCCGATGAGCGTCGTCGAGCTGACCATCGCGCCCGTGGCGTCGAGCTTGACCACGGCCGCCGCGGTCGAGGCCTGCTGCTGGTCCCCCACCAGAACGTAGATGAACGGCCCGCCCGGGGCGAGCGGGTCGATCGCGGCCCCGTGGACCTCCGGCTGGGCGCCAGCGCGCTGGAAGACGATGCCGCTCCCGCCGAAGCTCCCCGAGACCACAAGCGGGGCCGGGGCGCCCGCGCCCTGCGTCTGAAGGCCCTCGGCGCCCGCGAGGTCGGTCATGTTCTCGAAATCGAACGCGTACGGCTCGGGCCGGTCCCCCAGCGCCAGCCAGGTGTTCCCGCCCGACAACGCCAGGCCTTTCGCGCCGCCCGCGTTCGCGTTCGTCTTCGCGAACGTCAGGTTCCCCGAGGCGTCGTACTGCCACAGCGCGAGCGAGTTGTCGTCGTTGGACGTCTGCAGGCTCCCCGCGATCACCGCGTCGCCGGAGTCGTCCAGCGCGATCGCCGCCGGCAGGTCGTTCAGCCCCGCGTCGCTGTGCCACGCCTTCTCGACCGCCGCGTTGCCCGAGAAGTCGAACTTCACGTACGCCAAATCCTTGTTGCCGAACGTATTGACGCGGTCGGCCGAGACCACCAAGCCGTCCGCGGCCAGCGCCAGCTCCGCGTCCGTCCGGTTCAGGTCGCGCTCGTAGCCCGGCCGGCGGTACGGCCCCGTCACCAAGGTCGCGCCGTCCGACGCCGCGTAGCGCCACAGCGCCAGGTCCAGCGGCAAGGAGGCGTTCGCGCCGCTCGACGAGTAGCCCACCACCCATAGCGCCCCGTTGCCCGCGTCGAACTTCACGTCCATGCCCACGTCCAGGCCGCCGCCGTTCGAGTACGACGCCGTGCGCGTGATCGTCCCGTTCGCGTATTTCCACAGCGCCAGGTTGAAGGACGCCCCGGCCGGGCCGCTCGAAATGTCCAGCGGCCCGGCCGTCTGCTCGCCGCCGGCGATCCAGAGGTTGCCCGCGTTGTCGACCGTCGAGCGTATCGCGAAATCGTTGAGGTGCGCCGCGCCGTCGTACGTCGCGCTCGACAACAGCGCGTCATCCGGGCCCATCTGGTACACCGCCACGTCCAGGCCGTTCGCCCCCGCCGCGCCGCCGATCATGTAAGCGTCGCCCGAGCCGTCGAATTGGATCGACCAGTTCCCGTCGCTCGATCCGCCGGGCAAGGTCGCCGAGGAGATGAAGTTGCCGCTCGGATCGAATTTGGCGGCCGCCATCTGATGGCTGCCGACGTCCACCGCCTCCCACAGGTTCCCGCCCGCGTCGGCCGCGATCGCCTGCGCGCCCCCGTTGCTTCCGCCGCCGTTGCCGCCGCAGCTCGTGAACTGAGGGTTCGTCTCGATCCCCGAGAACGAGCCGTCCCGCGTCACGACCACGACGTCGGCCGCGCACATGTTGCCCGAGCTGATCGCCGGGTTGCAAACGTCCAACTCGTACGTCGTCCCCGGCGTCAACGGCGCGCCGTGGTACGAGTTCAGAGTATAGCTTGTCGTCGACGCGTTGAAAGAGTCTCCACCCTGGAACGTGTCCGGTCCGGTGTGGCAGGAGCCGTCCGGGGCGCTGGTCACGATCGAGACCTGGTAGCTCGTGCCGTCCGGGTTCCCGTTCGCGCCCCAGGTGATCGAGACGGCGGAGCTGGACCGGGCGACGACGTTGATCGTGCCCGGAACGTTCGTTCCTCCGCCCGCCGGCCCGTTCAATTGGTTCGCGTTGAACAGCAGCGTGTGGATGGCGCCCTGGTCGCCGGCGGCGACGTAGACGTGCGACGAGTCCACGACCGCGATCGAGGCGAAGCCTCCGCCCCCGCCGATCTGGGAGATCGGGTGCAGGTTCGAGTCAAAGCGCAGGATCGGCAGGCCGCCGTCGCCGGCCACATAGACGTCCCCGTTCGTCGGGTCGACCGCCACGCGCCGCGTGCCGCCGCCCGCGCCGACGTACGTCGCCGAGCTCTGCACGGTCAACGCCGTGTCTAGCCTGTAGATGAAGGTCGCTCCCGAGCTGTCGCTCGAGGACGCCACCGCGTAGAGCGAGCCCCCGGCGAGCGCCAAGGACGCGGAGGCCGTGAATCGCAGGTCGCTCAGCGCGACGCTGCCTTGACTTTGCAGCGAGGAGTTGAACTTCAGCACCCGGAGCTGATGCGTGACGTTGCTCACCCCCGCCGCGTACACGTTCCCCGAGGCGTCCCGCGCCAGGTTCCGCGCGGTGAAGCCGGGCTCGAAGGTATCCGAAACGGTCGTCGAGTTGACCGACGACAAATTGGCAGCGAGATGGTCGATCGTCAACGAGCCGCCGGGCCCGCCGTTCGGCGGTATGTACGCCGCGTACACGCCGCCCGAGCCGTCCGGTGCCAGAGCGCGATAGCCCCCGTCGAACCCCGACCCAGGATCGCCCTGGTACGCCGCCACGGGCCCGAGGTTGCCGCCCAGCCTGACCACCCGCCGCGCCCCGCCCGGCTGCGCCATGCCGCCGACGAAGACGAACATGCCGCCGTCCACCATCACGTCCTGCGCGCGGTCGTCGGTGCCGAAACCGCTGTTGAACGTCATCGACGACACCAAGTGCCCCTGGCCGTCGTAGACGATCGAAATCCAGTCGTTGCCGTTCGCGCCTTGAGAGCTTTCGCCCACCGTGTAGACGAGCGAGGCGTTCGGGGCCGCGATCGCGCTCGGGAAGTCCCCGTTGCCCGAGCTGAACGCCGCCCCGCCCTGCTGCGAAAAATCCCCGCTGAATCCGAAGGGCGCCGCCGGCGCGGTCGTCGTCGAGCCCAGGTCCGTGAACGGCCCGGAGGCCGCGGTCGAGACTCTGGCGAAGTACTGCGTCTGCGCGCTCAGCCCCGTGAATTTCGCGAACGTGTTGAAGGTGACCGAGGAAGCCGCCTGGCCGCTGAAATCCGAGGCCGACGAAAGATAAGCGTAGTAATAGGTCCCCGCGCCGAAGGAGGAGTTCCAGTTCACCGTCAGGTCGTCCGACCTCACCTTCGAGAAGCCCGCCGCCGTCAAGCTCGCCGCGCTGGTCGTCGCGCTCGTCGTTTGCACGCCCTCCGAGCCCGCGAGATTCGAGGCGTTGCCGAAATCGAACAGGTACGGCTCCCTCTGCGAGCTCACCGCCAGCCAGAGGTTGCCGCCGGGCAAGGCCAGGCCCTCGGCCCCGCCCACGCCCGCGTTCGTCTGCGCCCCGAGCAAATTGCCCGATGGGTCATAGCTCCACAGCGCCAGGTCGTTGAAGCTGCCCTCGATCTCGGTCCGCCCCGCGATCAGCGCGTTGCCCGAGTTGTCCAGGAACGCCGCCGCCGGGATGTCGTCCGCCCCCGCGTCGCTGTGCCACGCCTTCTCCACCGCCGCGTTTCCGGAGAAATCGAATTGCACGTACGCGAGATCCCTGTTGCCGAACGCGTTCATCCGGTCCGCCGCGGCCACCAGGCCGCTCGGCGTCAACGCCAGTTGCGCGTCGGCGCGGCTCAAGTCGACCTCATAGCCCGCCCGCCGGTACGGCCCCGTCACCAAGGTCGCGCCGTCCGCGGCCGAGTACTTCCATAGCGCCAGGTCCAGCGCCGGGCCGCTCGTGTTCGCCGCGTTCGACGAGTACCCGACCACCCACAGCGCGTTCCGCTCCCCGTCGAACTTCACGTCCATGCCCGCGTCCAGCCCGGCCCCCGCCTGGTAGATCGCCGTCCGCGTGATCGTCCCGCCCGCGTACTTCCACAGCGCCAGCTCGAAATTGGCTCCGCCCGGCCCGTTCGAAAGGTCGATCGGCCCCGCCGTCTCGACGGCGCCGGCGATCCAGACGTTGCCCGCGTTGTCGACCGTCGACCGTATCGCGAAATCGTTCAGATGGAACTCGCTGTCGTACGTCGCGCTCGACAGCAAAGCGCCGGCCGGCGAAAGCTGGTACACCGCGACGTCCAGGCCGGTCGCTCCCGACGCGCCGCCGATGAAGTAGGCGTTGCCCGAGCCGTCGAACTGAAGCGACCAGTTCCCGTCCTTCACTCCGCCCGGCAAGGTCGCCGAGGATATGAAGTTGCCGCTCGGGTCGAATTTTCCCGCGGCCATCTGCCCGCCGCCGACGTCCACCGCCTCCCACAGGTTGTTGGAGGCGTCCGCCGCGATCGCCTTCGCGCCGCCGCCGTTCGAACCCCCGCTGCCCCCGCCGCCGCCGCAGTCGAAACGGACGCTCGTCCCCGAGAACGGAGACATGTTCAGATCGACGCCGGAGAGGTTCAGGCTGCCCTCGTTCACCGAGAGCGACTGGACCGTCGCGTACGGCTCGCCGTTGTCGAGCCGCTGGTTATGGTTCGTGTCGATGAACGCCTGCAGCGTGTAGCTGCCGGCCGCGCTCGCGATCGTGATCGTGTACGTCCCGGTCGACTGCGAGTTCATGCAGAACGTCGGCCCGCTCGAGGCCGTCGCGAGGAACTGCACCGGGCCGTTGGCGTTGTTGTTCACCGAGCCCGACACGTTGCCGAAGTCCGATATCCCGATGTTGACGCTGTTGACCGTCCCGCCCGCCGCCACGAACACCGGCTGGGAGTGGAAGTTGCAGCTTCCCCCGCTCGTCGCCCCGAACGCCCCGTCCGGATCGCCGCACTGGATGCGGTTCGCCGGGTTAAAGGTCCCGATCCACGCCGCCACGTAGTACGTCGCCGGCCCCACGAGGCCCGTGAAGCTGTACGCCCCCGGCCCCGACAGGGACTGCACCTGCAGCGACGAGTCATGGAAGAAGATGTCCGGGCCCGTGGTCGCGATCGCGACGCTGAACGACCCGCTCTGGCTTCCGCCGTACGACACGCTGCCCGAGAGCGTCGCGTTGCCCCCGCCCCCGTTGGCCGGGCTCGTCTGCACGCCCTCCGCTCCCGGGAGATCGGCCGCGTTATTGAAATCGAACGCGTACGGCTCCGCTTGGCCGTTCACGCCCAGCCACGTATTGCCGCCCGAGAGGACCATCCCCTGCGCCCCGCCGATCCCGGAGTTCGTCTGCGCCGCCGTGAGATTGTCCGACGGGTCGTAGGTCCAGAACGCCAGGTCGCTGAAGCTGTCCTGGATCTCGCTGCGGCCCGCGATGACCGTGTTGCCCGAGCCGTCGAGCGCGATCGCCGCGGGCAGATCGTCCGCCCCCGCGTCGCTGTGCCAGGCCTTCTCCGCCTGGAGGTTTCCCGCGAAATCGAACCGCGCGTAAGCCAAGTCCTTGTTGCCGAACGCGTTCGCCTTGTCCGCCGCGACCACCAGGCCGTTCAACGTCAACGCCAGCTCCGCGTCCGCGCGGTTGAGGTTGAGCTCGTAACCCGGCGCGCGATACGGGCCGCCGACCAAGGTCGCTCCGTCGGCGGCCGAGTACTTCCACAGCGCCAGGTCCAACGGCGGGCCGCCCGCGTTCGCCGGGTTCGACGAGTACCCGACCACCCACAGCACCCCGCGCTCCGCGTCGAGCTTCACGTCCATGCCCGCGTCCAGCCCGCCGCCCGTCTGGTACGTGGCCGTCCGCGTGATCGTCCCGCCCGCGTACTTCCACAGCGCCAGCTCGAAATTGGCTCCGCCCGGCCCGTTCGAAAGGTCGACCGGACCCGCGGTTTGGACGGCGCCCGCGATCCAGATATTGCCCGAGTGGTCGACCGTCGACCGTATCGCGAAGTCGTTGAGATGAAACTCCCCGTCGTAGGTCGCGCTCGACAACAAGGTCGCCGACGGCGAGACCTGGTACACCACCGCGTCGAGCCCGTTCGCCCCCGACGCGCCGCCGATGACGTAAGCGTTGCCCGAGGCGTCGAACTGGATCGACCAGTTGGCGTCGTGCACCGCGCCCGGCAAGGTTGTCGAGGAGACGAGTTTGCCGCTCGCGTCGAACTTGCCCGCCGCGATCTGGCCGTCGCCCGTGTCCACCGCCTCCCAAAGGTTCCCGCCCGCGTCCGCGGCGATCGCCCGCGCGCTCGCGTTGTTTCCGCCGCCGTTGTTGCCGCCGCAGTTGTTGACCGGCGGGTTGGACTCGATCCCGGAGAACGAGCCTTCCCGCGTCACGACCACGACGTCGGACGCGCACATATTGCCCGAGTTGATCGCCGGATTGCACACATCGATCTCATACGTCGTCCCGGGCGTCAACGGTCCGCCGTGATACGAGCCCAGCACGTAGCTCGTGGTCGACGTGTTGAAGAAATCCCCGTTTTGGAACGTGCTCGGTCCGGTGTGGCAGGAGCCGTCCGAGGTCCCGGTAACGATAGCGACCTGGTAAGTCGTCCCGCCGGGGTTGCCGTTGTCGCCCCAGCTTATCGCGATCGCGGAGCTGGACCGGGCGACGACGCTGATCGAGCCGGGGACGTTCGTCCCGCCGCTCGGCCCGCTCGCGTTGGCGTTGTTCGCGTTGATCAGCAAGGTGTGGATGTCGCCCTGGCCGCCCTCGGCCACGTAGACGTGCGAGGAATCCAGGACCGAGATCGAGGCGAAGCCGCCCCCCGAGCCGAGCTGCGCCTTGAGGTTCAGGTTCGCGTCGTAGCGCAGGATCGGCAGGCCGCCGTTGCCCGCCACATAGACGTCGCCGTTCGTCGGATCGACCGCCAAGCGCCGCGTCCCGCCCCCCGCGCCGACGTAGGTCGCCGAGCTCTGCACCGTCAGCGACGGGTCGAGCTTGTAGACGAAGGTCGCGCCGGAGTTGTCGCTCGACGAGGCCACCGCGTAGATCGCGTTCCCGAGCGACGCCAAGGACGCGGAGATCGTGAAGCGCAGGTCGCTCAAGGCGACGGAGCCCTGGCTTTGCAGAGAGGCGTTGAACTTCAGCACCCGCAGCTGATGCGTGACGTTGCTCACGCCCGCCGCGTACAGGTTGCCCGAGGAATCCCGCGCCAAGTTGCGCGCGGTGGCGCCCGGCTCGAACGTGTCCGAGACGGTCGTCGAGTTGATCGGCGACAGAAGCGAGTCGAGGTGCTCGATCGTCATCGAGCTTCCGGGCCCGCCGTTCGGCGGGATGTACGCCGCATAGACGCCGCCCGAGCCGTCCGCGGCCAGCGCCCGGTAGCCGCCGTCGAAGCCGACTCCCGGATCGCCCTGGTACGCCGCCACGGGGCCGAGGTTGCCGCCCAGCTTGACCACCCGCCGCGCCCCGCCCGGCTGGGCCATGCCGGCGACGTAGACGAACCCTCCGTCCAGCAGGACATCCTGCGCCCGGTCGTCGGTGCTCGGCCCGCTGTTGAACGTCGCCGACGACACCACGTGGCCCTGGATGTCGTAGTAGACCGAGAGCCAGTCGTTGCCGTCCGCGCCCTGCGAGCTCTCCCCGACCATGTAGATCACCGAGGCATTGGCCGCGGCGATCGCGCTCGGGGCATCGCCGTTGCCCGAGCTGAACGCCGCCCCGCCCTGCTGCGAGAAGTCGCCGCTGAACCCGGGCCCCGCGGTCGCGTTGCCGAAATTGATCGTCCCGTTTCCGCCCGACGCGTTGGCGCCGGTCCCGCCGGTCGCCGTGATCGCGCCGCCGAAGCTCCGCGAGGCGTAGACCGCGACGCGTCCGCCGCCGCCGCCGTCCCCGTACCCCCCGCCGCCCGCGCCGCCGTTCGCCGAGATCGTTCCGGTGCCGACCAGGAGGGCGGCCTCCAGCCACACGCTTCCGCCGGAGCCGCCGCCGCCGACGCCCGTGTTCGGGGCGCCGCCGTCCGATCCGTTCGCGCTGATCGTCCCGTTATCGGTGAGCGTCCCGGAGACCATGAAATGGACCGCGCCGCCGCCCGCGCCGCCCGGCCGCTCGTTATAATCGCCGCTGCCGCCGCCCGAGCCCATCTCGAACGGCTGAGTCAGCGAACCGTAGGTGATGCCGCCCAAGCCGCGCGGATTCTCGCTCACGGGGCCCGAGCCCCCGACGCCGCCGTGTCCGCCGCCGCCGCCGAGGAATTGCCCTTCAGCTCCGGCGCCGGGCCCGAAGCCGGGACCGTGCGGGCTGCCCGGGCTGCCGGGCCCGCCGAGCCCGTCCAGATTGACGGCGCCGCCCGTGTTGATGGTCAGGCTCCCGGCGACGATGACGAGCCCGCGCGAGCCCTGGATCGCGTGCGCCAAGACGGCCCCGCTGTCGACGAGCATGACGGAGGCGGACACGGTGCTGGCTGTCACGAGGGACGTGCCGGAGGCCGTGAAATTGGAGGCGGTCAGCCAGTCCGTCACCGGCCGCGCGCTGGTCTCGCTGAAAGCGTCGACCACCAAATTGCCGAACAGGGGTGTGTCCGCGCCGGCCGCGCCGGCGTAGTTGTTCAGCATGAGATCGAAATGCGGCTGGCTGCTCAGCTTGAAGACGATGGTCCCCGCGCCGCCGATCGCGTTCGAGCCCGGCCCGCCCGCGGCCTTGACCTCGCCCACGTAAGCCGCGCTGGAGCAGTAGATCGCGACGCGCCCGCCGCCTCCGCCGTCGCCATAGCCGCCTCCGCCGTAACCCCCGTCGGCCGCGATCAAGCCGGCGCCGCCGAGCGTCCCGGCCTCGACCCAGACGCTGCCGCCCGACCCGCCCCCGCCCACGCCCGTGTTCGGGCTGCCGCCGTCCGCGCCCAACGCGGAGATCGTCCCGTCATTAAAGAGCGTCCCGGAAACCATCAAATGGATCGCGCCGCCGCCCGCGCCGCCCGGCCGCTCGTTGTAGTCCCCGCTGCCGCCGCCGGAGCCCAGCTCGAAGGGCTGAAGCAAGGACCCGTAGGCCGGCCCCCCCGCGCCGTGCGGGTTCTCGTACGCCGGGCCCGCGCCGCCGTTGCCGCCGTGGCCGGCGCCGCCGCCGTTGTATTGCCCCTCCGCTCCCGACCCCGGCCCTTGGCCCGGACCATGAGGGCTGCCCGGGCTTCCCGGGAAGCCGAGCCCGTCGACGTTGATCGCCCCGCCCGCGATGATCGTCATGCTCGAGGCGGATATCGTCAGGCCGGCGGTGCTGGACGAGGGATGGAGCACGGTCGCGCCGACGTCGATCATGACGCTGCCCGCGGTCAACGTGCTCCCGGAGACGAAGCTGGTCCCCTCGGCCGTGAACGACCCCGCCGTGAGCGCGTCGAAGACCGGACGGGCGTTATTCGCCCTGAAGTCGTCGACCGTCAGGCCGCCGAAAAGAGGCGTGGGAGCCGCGGCGGGCTGGTTGTTCTGGACATGAAGGTCGAAATGCGGCTGGCCGGCGAGCTTGAAGACGATCGTTCCCGCGCCGCCGACGGCGTTCGACCCCGCGCCGCCCGAGGCCGAGACGTCGCCGGTATAGTTAACGGACGAGAAATAAACCGCGATGCGGCCGCCCGCTCCGCCGTCGCCGTAGCCGGCGCCGCCCATGCCCCCGTCCGCCGTCACCAAACCCGAGCCGGCGATGGTTCCGGCCTCGATCCAGACGCTGCCGCCCGCCCCGCCGCCGCCGACGCCGGTGTTCGGGCTTCCCCCCTCCACGCCGTCGGCCCGGATCGTGCCGTCGTTCGTCAACGTGCCCGAGACCACCAGATGCACGGCGCCGCCGCCCGCGCCGCCGGGGCGCTCGTTATAGTCGCCGCTCCCGCCGCCGGAGCCGAACTCGAACGGTTGGGTCAACGAGCCGTACGCCGAGCCGCCCACGCCCCGCGCATTCTCGTACGCCGGGCCCGAGCCGCCCTCGCCGCCGTGGCCGCCCCCGCCGCCGTTGTATTGCCCCTCCGCCCCCGCCCCAGGCCCTTGGCCGGAGGCATGCGCGCCGGGCGCGGTGCCCAAAAATCCCTGTCCGGTGAGGTCGATCATGCCCGCCGGGTGGAGCGTGAGGTCTCCCGCCGTGATCGTCAGTCCCGGGGCCTGGCCGGCGGCGTGCCGCACCGAGGCGCCGTCATCGATCAGCATCGAGCCCGCGGTCAACGTGCTGGCGGTCAAAACCGTGGAGCCCTCGGCGATCAGGACCGTCGCCGTCAAGGCGCTCACGAGCGGCCGCGCCGACGTCGCGGTGAAGGTGTCGACGATCAGTCCCCCGGACAGCGGGGTGTCCGCGCCCGCGGGAGACTCCCCGTTGGCGATCCTCAGATCGAACGCCGGCTGGCCGTTAACATGAAGCACGATGGTGCCGGCGCCGCCGGGAGCGTTGGTGCCCGCGCCTCCCGCTGCCGAGACCGAGCCCGAGTATTGATAGCTCGGGGAGTAAATCGCCACGCGGCCGCCGCCGCCGCCGTCCCCGTAGCCGCCCCCGCCCATGCCTCCATCCGCGGAGATGCCGCCGCCGCCGGTGATCGCGGGGGCCTCCAGCCAAACGCTGCCGCCCGCGCCGCCGCCGCCGACCCCCGAGTTCGGGCTTCCGCCCTCCTGGCCGTTGGCCGTGATCACGCCGGAGACGTCGATGCCGACCGAGGCGATCAGGTGGACGGCGCCGCCGCCCGCGCCGCCCGGCCGCTCGTTATAATCGCCGCTGCCGCCGCCCGAGCCCAACGTGACCGGCTGCATCAGCGAGCCGTACGCCGTTCCGCCCGAGCCGAACGGAGTCTCGTTCGAAGGGCCCGAGCCGCCGTTGCCGCCGTGGCCGCCGCCCCCGCCGTTGTATTGCGCCTCCGCGCCGGCCCCGGGGCCCTGGCCCGGGCCGTGCGGGCTACCCGGGCTGCCGGCGAAGCCCTGGCCGTCCGCGCTCATCAAGGCGCCGTTCTCGATGGTGATTTGCTGGGCGTGAATCGTGACGCCGACGTTATGGGCGGTATCGCCCTGCAGGGTGAGCTGCGCGCCGCCGAACAGGTGGAAGTCGCCGAAGAAATATTCCCCAGGGCCCAAGGTCGACGTGCCCTCGAGCTCGAAGTCCGTGATCGTCAAGGTCGTCGTGGAGCCCAGGTCGGTGAATTGATCGGTCGGGCTCGTGACCGAATAGGTGGCGACGATCGCGTAGTAGACGGTCCCGCTGGAGAGCCCGCCGAAGGTCGCGAAGGCGTTGAGCGTCGAGGAGGAGAACACGTCCCCGCTGAAGTCCGAGGCGGTGGAGACGTAGGCGAAATAGGTCGTCCCCCGGGGATAGGACGTGGCCCAATCGGCGGTCAAGGCGTCGGGCGCGACCCTGCTGAACGGCAGCGCGGTCAACGTGAAGTCCGGCGCCGGGGCGGCGAAGCGCAGGACGCGGTTGTTGAAGGTGTCGGCCAGCCAGACGTGCGCGCCCCCGTCGAGCCCCAGGCCGTAGGGGCTCATGACGAAGCCCGCCGAGAGCCCGCTCCCTCCCGAGGACAAATCCGCCTGGCCCAGGACCGCGTCGGCGGACTGGCCGTTCGAGAACGGCGGGCTGAAGCGCAAGACGCGGTTGTTGGACGTGTCCGCGATCCAAACCGCGCCGTACGCGTCCACCGAAAGGCTGCGGGGATCGCCGAGCCCCGCGGGGCCCGACCCCGGATCGCTCGCCGACAGGTCGGGCTGGCCGAGGACGAGGTCGGCGTCCATGCCGTTCGCCAGGGGCGCGGGATAGTGCAGCGCGCGCCGATCGTTTTCGTCCGCGACCCACACGCCTCCGGACCCGTCCAGCGCGAGACCCCACGGCTGGTTCAAGGTGGCGGCCGCCGTGACGCCGTCCCGATTCGCGGCGTTCGAAGTGAAGTCGGGCTGGCCCAGCACGCCCTGGGCGTTCATGCCGCTGGTGATCGGGAACGGATAGAACAAGACGCGGTTGTTGCCTTGGTCGGCCACGTAAATGCCGTTCCCGTCCAACGCGACCCCGATGGGGCTGAAAAGGCTGTTGGCCGCCGTCTGGGCGTTTCGGTTCGGGCCGTTAGCGCCGGCGCTGAAATTCGCCTGGCCCAGCACCAGGTCGGCGCTCATGCCGGTGGCGAGCGGGGCCGGGAAATGCACCACCCGGTTATTGCCGGCGTCGGCGACCAGGACGCCGCCCTGCACGTCGAGCGCCAGCGCGACGGGGCCGTTGAGCGAGGCCGCCGGCGACAGAAGGTTGCCCGAGTTGACCTTGCCCGAGAAAAGGTCGGGCTGGCCCAGGACCACGTCCGCGGCCTGGCCGTTCGAAGGCGTCAGGGTATTCCATATAAGAACGCGACTGTTGCTCTGGTCGGCCATGAGGACGCGCCCGGCGGCCGTGTCGATGACGACGGCCTCGGGCAGGCGGAGGCCGCGGGACCGCGTCGTGTCGTTGTGCGCCAAATCGGGCTGGCCGAGCGCGAGCGCGGCGGACGCGCCGTTCGATGACGGCGCGGTGTAGCGCAGGGCGCGGTTGTTGCCGGCGTCCGCGACCCACAGATTGGAGCCTTCGAGCGCGAGGCCGATCGGGAAGGACAGGCTGCCGGAGGAGGCCGATTGCCCGAAGTTCTGGCCGCGGTTCTGGCCTGTCGAGGAGAAGTTCGCTTGGCCGAGAACGATCTGTGCATTCATCCCGGTGGAGAACGGCGCGCCGAAACGCAGCAGGCGGTTGTTGCTGGAGTCCGATATCCACAGGTTCCCGGCGGCGTCGCCGACCGCGCCCTTAGGGGTGCTGAGCCCGGCGGCGCCTTGCCCGTAGTTGGCGCTGGCAAGATCGGCCTGGCCGAGCGCCGTGTCGGCGCCCTCCCCGCTCGTCAGCGGGCCGGAATAATTCAGCCCCCGGTTGTTGCCCTGTTCCACGACCCAGCCCTCCCCCGGCGTGAACGCGACCGGGGTCGGGCCGTTGCACGAGGCCGGGGGCGCCGCGACCTGGTCCTCTGCTCGCCGATCATCATGTACGACCACCCCGCGGTCGCGCCGGAGAGCGCAGGGGACCTCTTCGACGCGACCGAGATCGACGAGATCCTCACGCTCCGAACCGCTGCGCTCACTCCGGAGGAGAAGGCGGAGGCCCGCGCGACCGATCGCCGAGCCGCCGCGCTGCTCGATCGTGGGGAGGCGATGGCGCCTCCGGGCTTCGCAAGACC
>CAZMIB010000020.1:15972-29069 GCA_964566245.1 uncultured Elusimicrobia bacterium
CTGGCCGAGCTCGAGATTGGCGTTCATGCCGGTCGAGAAGGGCCCGACGTAGCGCAGGACGCGGTTGTTCCCGGTGTCGGCGACCCACAGCGCGCCGGCGGCGTCGAAAGCGAGTCCCTGGGGGATATTGAGCCCGTCCGGGCCCGGCGCGCCGCCGCGATTGGGCGACGCGGACGTGAAATCGGGCTGACCCAGGACCAGGTCGGCGTTCTGGCCGTTCGAGAACGGCGGCGAGAAGCGCAGGACGCGGTAGGAGGAGCGGTCGGCGACCCACAGCGCGCCCGAGGCGTCCACCGCGAGGGCGGCGGGAAAGCCGATACTGCCGGCGCTCGCGGATCCCGACGCCGCGGTGTTGAAATCGGGCTGGCCGAGGACGCCGTCGGCCGGCGCGCCGCTCGCCAAGGAGAGGCTGTTGTTCCAGAACAGCACGCGCGCGCGCTGCTGGTCGGCCACGAAGACGCGGTGGCTGGTCGTGTCGACGGCCACCGCCTGAGGCGCGGCGACCCCGTCCTTGTCCGGGAAGTCGAAGAGGTTGTGGCTGAAGTCCGGCTGGCCGAGCTCCAGGTCCGCGCTCGGGGGCTGGGGCCCGACGGCGTTCGCGGCCGGAGAGAGCGCCGCCGCGAGGAGCCCGGCCAGAAAGGCCGCCCCCGCGACGCTAATCTCTTTCCTCGTGCCTCTCATCTCAGTACTCGTAGGTGAAGCCCAGCAAATAGTTCGTCGCCGAGAAGTTGTACTGGTACAGCTTCTCGAAGGCTTGGTTCGACGTCTGGTGCAGCCAGCCGAGCTGCGCCGTCCAGACGAAATGCGGCGCGATCGGATAGCTCGCGCTCAAGCCCAGCGAGGCGACATTCTCGTAAATTGTGTCGGTCCCGTAAAGCCCCGACTCGTCCTGAGCGAGCCGCCCGGGGTAGCCGACGCGCCCGTAACCCGCGCTCGCGCGCAGCTCGACCCGCCGGTCCCCGCCCAGCGCGCGGCTCGCGGACAGATCCAGGCCGAGGTTCGCGCTGGTCGAGTTGTAGAAATCCTTGAGGAAGGTGGTGTGCTCGGCGTCGTAGCTGTTCTGGTTCGAGTTGTTGCGCACCAGGCCGGCGACGACGCCGGGGACGAGGCGCCAATCCTGGCCCCACGGACGAGGGAAGCGCCATGCCACCCCCAGGCTCCGGACGACGTCCTCGCGTATCGTGGAGCCGAGATCGCCGGACTCGATCACGACGTGCTGCTCCGGGAAGCGCCTCAAGGTCAGGCCATAGCTCCCCTCCAGATAGCTCCGCCACGGACCCTCGACGCTGCCCCCGAGGGTCATCGCATGGTTGTCGGAGTTGATCACCGAGGCCCCGGCCAGCTCGCGCGCGAGCGACCCGGACGCCTGGCCCTGGACCTGCGACTCGAGCGAGGTGTAGTTTTGGAAGCCGATGTGGTAAAAATCGTAGCCCAGGCGGATCGTGAACGGGTCCTTATAGAGGTACTCGGCCTCCACCCCGGCGTTGGGGCGGTGATAGTCGAACAGGCCGCGACCCCACCTCTCGTCCCGCGTCTCCTTTAGGTACTCCAGCTTGTAGCCCGCCTCGGGCTTGAGCTTCCAGTTCGTCGAGGCCTGATAGACGCCCTTCACCGTGGCCTGGTAATCCATGACCTGCTGGGCGAGGGTGCCGCCGCCGACCAGGTCGGTCAGCTCCTTGGTGCCCTGGTAGCGCGCGGTGAACATCGGAATGAGCGACCAGCGATCGCCGAGCCGCTCCGGCTTGAAGACCTGGGAGGCCACCAAGCTCGCGTTGCCGGCCAGGCCCCCCTCCTGCGAGCCGAGGAAGTACTGGCCGCCCAAAAGCTGGGCCATCACGTACGGCTGGGGCCGCTCGGCCTTATCGTACGACTCCGAGGCGGCGAAGGGCTTTTCATCTTCCTCCGGCGCGACGGCCGCGACGGGAGAGGGAGCCGGCTCGGCGGAAGGAATCGTCTGGGCGACCGCCGCCCGAGCCGCCAACATGAGCGCCAATGCCGCGCTCCACTGAAGTCCCCCTCCCCCCTTCGTGGGGGAGGATTGAGGCGGGGGGCTCATCGTGCTCCTCATTGCGAGAACCCCGACAGGCCTGACTCGATCAAAATCTTGGGCTCGACGACCAGGTCGATCTTGCGGCCGTTGAAGAAGCTGGAGGTGATCACCTGCTCGAAGTTCCATTGCAGCAAGGTCTGCTTAAAGGAAGGTCCGGAGGAGGCCCCGGCGAAGGCCGAAAGATCCGCGACCTGTCCGTTGTCGTCGATGATGAAGTTGTCGTACTGCGTGTAATCGTTCCCGGTGCCGTAGGTCTCCTTGAGACGCTGGTGCAGCAAGGTGCCGTCCGGCAAAGACACGTCGAGATTGTAGTTGGAGTTTCCGCCCATGATCGTCGTCGTTATGTTCGACGACATGTTCTGGATGCCGCTGCCCGGCGTTCCGTCGAACGGCGTGACGCCAATGGAGGGATCCCATCGGTAGGTCAGGCCGGTCGGGAACGGCACGAGGGCCGTCGGCTCCTGCGGGGAGTTCGGGTCGGTCGGGTTGTACCAGATGCGGTAGTAGTCGAACAGGGTCTTGAAGAACGGCTCGCCGGGATTCAGCGAGACGAAGCGGTCGTGGGCCGCGTCGAAATAAGTCGTCACCGCGTCCGAGGCGACGCCGTTGTTGTTGACGTCGACCGGATGGCCGCCGTAGGCGTGCTCGACCACGCTGTCGATCGTGTTCGAGCGGCCGGTGCGGTAGTCCGTGAGGTACCAGTCCGGCGGGGCGTCGGGCGTGCCCGAAAGCTGGCGCAGCGCGAGCGACAGGTCGGTCGGCAGGGCCTTGTTGAAGGTCCCCAGGTAGAAGAAATAATCGAGCTGGCTTTGCCGGTCGTTCAGCACGACGAGCTTGAACTGGTTCGGCTGCGGGCGGATGATGTACTCCTCGAGGCGCACGCGGTTGCCCGAGACGTCGACCATCGCCTTGCCCTGCTGGTACTCGGAGAGCTTGATCTCGCGCGCGGCCGCCGCGAGGACGGCCTCCTTCGACATCGCGAGCCCGACCTCGTTCTTGAGCCGGTTGCGCTCCGACTGCCTCGACTGCCGCCGGTTCTGCTCGATCGAGGTGGTGTCGCCGAGCCCCGACTGGTCGGCGAAGATGTGCTCGCCGGGGTTCAGCAGCTTCGAGTGTCCTTTATTATCATCGACCGCCAAGAGGCCCTTGAAGAGGTCGATGTCGGTCCGCTTCGAGAGCTCGTCGACCGAGAGGCCGAACTCGGTCCCCCGGACGGCGGCCACCGCGGTCGGGGTGCGGACCTTGAAGCTGGTCCCGAACGATTTTTTCACCCAGGCCTTCATCGAGCCGAAGCTCAGCCCCATGAAGGATTGATTTCCCTCGGAGCGCTCGAGCTTGAAGGCGCTGCGCGGCCCCAGCGCGACCTTCGAGCCGTCGTCCAAGGTCAGCCCGGCGCGCGAGGCGACGCCGGTCTGCACTTGCTCGCCGGAGTCGATCGGCGCGCCGGTCCCGGCGCGGGTCCACGCCGCGGAGGATTGCGGCTTGGTTTGCACGTCGCCGACGGCGGAGCTGAGGCGGCTGGCGGCGAGGCCGGCGGGCGGAAAGGCGGACAAAAGGAGGGCCAGGGCGGCCGCCCCCCTCCCAAATGGAATCGCAACGCCAGTCCTCGGATTCTCTGGCAACCAGCCTCGGGCTCTTACTGTATGATGATCAAAGATTATATCGCTATGGCTGTCAAGCGTCAACGTGATATTTATCACGACGCGCCGATCGTTTGATAAAATCATCCCGGCTCGCCTTCAACGACTAAATGCCGCGCACCGAACGCCGATGATCGTCCTGCACGTGGACATGGACTGCTTCTTCGCGGCGGTCGAGGAGCGCGAGCGGCCGGAGCTGAGGGGCCGGCCGGTCGTGGTCGGCGCGGATCCCAAGGGCGGGAGCGGCCGCGGGATCGTCGCCACCTGCAACTACGCGGCGCGGCGCTTCGGCCTGCGCAGCGCGATGCCGATCTCCCAGGCCTGGCGGGCCTGCCCCCACGCCGTCTATCTCCGGCCGCGCTTCGCGCTCTACTCTTCGGCCAGCCGCAAGGTCATGGAGCTCCTGCGCGCGTGGGCCGACGTCTTCGAGCCGGTCGGCATCGACGAGGCCTACCTCGAAGTGAGCTCGCGCGGGACCTTCGAGGCCGCGCGCTCGCTCGCGAGGGAGCTGCGCGCCGAGCTGCTCGAGCGCGAGGGCCTGTCGGCCTCGATCGGCGCGGGGCCCAGCAAGCTGATCGCCAAGCTCGCGAGCGACCACAAGAAGCCGGGCGGCATCACGGTCGTGATCCCGAGCCGCGTGCAGGAGTTCCTCGACCCGAAGGACGTCCGCGCGCTGAGGGGCGTCGGCCCCAAGACGCGCGAGAGCCTGGAGCGCCTGGGCTACGACACCGTCCGCCGCCTGCGCGAGGCGCCGCGTGAAAGCCTCGTCCGCGCGTTCGGAAAGTTCGGCCTGTTTCTCTGGAGCCAGGCGCGAGGCATCGATGAGCGGCCGGTCGACCCGACCTGGGAGCAGAAGTCGATCGGCCGCGAGCACACCTTCCCCGAGGACACCGGTGACGCCGGGCTGGTTCAACAGACCTTGCTCGAGTGCGTTCGGGACGTCCACGGCCAGCTCATCGAGGATGGAAGCTGGTGCCGCACCTTGACGGTCAAGGTGCGCTACGAGGGCTACGAGACGCACTCGCGCCAGACGACGCTCAAGCTCGCGAGCGGCCGCCTCGATCAGCTCGAGCGCGGCGCGCTGATCTTACTCGAGCCCTTCCTAGGAGGGCGCCGTCGCTTCAGGCTGGTGGGCTTCTCCGCCGGAGCCTTGCAGCCCCCGGAGGATTTGCTGCCGCTCGGCTAGAAGGTCCGTACGAGGCCGGCGCTGAAGCCGGCGCCGTAGAAGCGCGAGCCCCCGTCGCGCACGAAGGACTTGCTTCCCTCCGCCAGCAGATGCACGCGCCAGTTGGTGTCCGTGATCTGCCACTCGTAGCCCAGGCCGAGGTTCCATGAGCCCTGCCAGCCGATGAGGGGCGACTCGAAGGCGCTCGCGTCGGCCGAGCTCGAGAAGCGGTGCGCGGTCACGCCTCCGCGCAGCAGCACGTAGCGCGTGTGCGGCGTGCCGAGCGGGATGAGAGCCAGCTCCACGCCGAACGGAAACTCCGCGTGCCCGATCTTGGCGCGGGTGCCATCGAGCTTGTCCTGGTCAAACGACGCATACTGCGCGCCGGCGTAGTAGCGCACCCAGGAGAACAGGTGCCCGCCGACGAGCAGCCGCGGCCCGAACGCGCTTCCCTGCGAACGCACCGCGCCGCCCGGCGCGACCGCGAACGTCGTCTCCTCGACCCAGGACAACGTCGCGAAGCGCGCCTTCCTGACCGGCGCCAACTCTCCCGCGGCGACCGAGACCTCCTTGACCGACCCCGATACCGGCGCCGCCCCGCCGGCCTTCAAGTACCGCAGAAACTGCTGCTTCTCCGCGTCCCCCCACGCGTCCTGCCGGCTCATGTCCGGCGCCGACTGCGCCGCCGCGAGCGCGGGCAGCGCCAGCCAAAGAATGATAAAAGTTACTCTCATCGGGGCTCGACAGCCTTCCCGGCTTCCTATATATAAGGAAAGGCGAGACCGATGGCAAGACCCGGACGAGACAGCCGCAAGTATAACGTCCCCCCGTCCCCTCCTTTCTCCGCGCGGGGGAACGGGCGCCGGCCCGCCGCCCAGGCCCTCGCCGTCGTATTCGCCTTGCTCGTTTCCGTTTCATCGGCCGACGCCAAGTCCATTCGCTCGGCTCGGGAGGCCGTGGTCGATGAGACGCTTCGCTATCTCAACGTGCCGTATCTTTGGGGAGGCGAGCATCCGCGGACGGGGCTCGACTGCTCCGGCTTCGTGCAGCTCGTCTTCCGCCGCGCCGGCCTCGCGCTCCCACGCGTCGCCCGCGACCAGTTCCGCCAGACCGTCGCGCTGCGCCCGGCCAACGTCCACCCCGGAGACCTGTTGTTCTTCTCGATGCGGCATCCCGGCTCGCGCAAGGTCGACCACGTCGGCATCTACATGGGCCGAGGCTGGTTCGTGCACGCCTCGGTCACCAACGGCATACACGTCGAGCAGATCGCCAAACCCTACTACCTCTCCCGCCTGATCGGGGCCCGCAAGTACCGCGGCTTCTGAAGCGGCGGGCTCGGAGATGGTGAGGACGCAAATTTTTACTCCAACGGGAATCGCATGGGCCCCTGATAACGCGCGCGGACGAAAGGTATAATCGCGTCAAGGAGAGGTGGCCGAGCGGTTTAAGGCGGCGGTCTTGAAAACCGCTAGGGGTTAACAGCCCCTCGTGGGTTCGAATCCCACCCTCTCCGTGGATTTTCGTGGAACTTACAGGAAAGGACTCGGAGCCGACCCGAGCGCTGCCTGAGGCGGGTAGCGCTGCCGCTCAGCAGCCGAGCGGCAGCGCGGGTGGCCGGCCACGGAGGAGCGGGAATCCCATCCTCTCCGCCAGTTTTCCGCGGCTTCGAGGGCGCTCGCCGCGGCGGAACACGAACACGTCGTGAGCGCCGCAGCGCACCAAGGCCGGCGAGCCGCGCCGCTCATCGCATCCGGGAACGCCGTTATCGGCGCCGCGGGCACCGCGCCCGACCCATCCCAACTCCAGCCACGAAGGCTTCACGGTCACGGCGAGGTTGCTCATCACTCCTAGTGTGCTCCGGCGGCGCGAAGCATTTGTTACGGCGCCGCGAATATCGGGCGATATAACGGGCGGGCGGCGGAAGGGCTCCCGCTTATCCGCGCCGGCGCGGATGCCATGTCCGGCGCCGCGGCCTGGGGATGCGGCCGGCTAGGGTTTGATCGCGCCGACCACGGCGCCGTTCATCTCGAGGAAGATGGTGTCGGTGCTGGAGGACGTGTCGATCTGGAAGTGGTTCACGCCGGAGATGTCGAGATTGGTCGCCGGCGCGGTGGTCCCGAGGCCGACCTTCCCGTTCGAAAGGGCGGTGATCGTGCCGGCGCCGACCTCGAACATCCCGGTCGGGCTGGCCACGTCCACCCCGACGCTGCCCCCGTTGACGACCAAGGTCGAGCCCCCCACCGAGAAGGCGTTCGCGGTGATCGTCACCGAGGAGGTGAAGGTTATCGGGACCGAGATCGTCGTCGGCAGCGGGATGTTGGTCAGGCCCGAGCCGTTGCCGATGAACACCCCGGTCGAGCGCACGTCGCCGTAGACGTCCAGCCGGTAGGCCGGGGTGATCGTTCCGACGCCGACGTTGCCGGTCATGTTCAGCACGACCGCGCCGGCGCCTTCGACGTCGAGCACGCCCTGCGGGTTGCCGGTGCTGATGCCGACGCTGCCGTTGAGGTTCAGCAGGTTGTTCAAGAAGTCGCCCCAGATCAGCGGCGCGGCGGTGTTCGTGTTCGCGATGTAGAGCCTGTTGCTTCCTTTCTCGTTGTAGCCGGCGTTATAGCCCAGGAACACGTCGCCCATGCCCGTCAGGTTCGAGAAGCCGGCGCCGTCGCCCAGCATGGTGTTCGAGGAGGCCGTCGTCCCCGAGAGACCGGCCTGGAGGCCGATGAGCACGTTGTCGACGCCCGATTGGCCGTTCTGGCCGGCCTGATAGCCCATGTAGGTGTTGCTGTTGCCGGTCGTGTTCAGGTTGCCGGCGAAATTCCCCACGAAGGTGTTGTTGCTGCCGCTGGTGTTGGATGCGCCGTCGTTCAAGAACGTGTTGTTCTGGCCCGTCGTGTTCGAGGTGCCCGCGCTCGCGCCCGCGAACAGGTTGCCGGAGCCGCTCGTGTTCGCCTGCCCGGCCGAGGCGCCGACGAAGGTGTTGTTGTTCGACGTGTTGTTTTGTCCGGCCCCGCTCCCGACGAAGGTGTCATTGCCGTTGTCGGTGGTCGAGTACCCCGCGTTCGCGCCGATGAAGGTGTTGTCCGCGCCGCTCGTGTTCTGCTGGCCGGCCCGGTAGCCCTCGAACGTATTCCGCCCGCCGGTGTTGCCGGCCGAGCCCGCGCCGGCGCCGACGAAGGTGATCGTTCCCGAGGAGGCCAGGATCGAGGCCCCCCCCTGGCGGTAGCCGAACGCGTCCGAGGTGTTGACCGCGCCCGCGACGTCCACCACGTAGGCCGGGGTCCGGGTCCCGACGCCGAAGTTGCCGGCCACGAGCACGTTGGTCGTGACGTACACGCCGCCGTAGGGCGTCGTCGCGGTGGCGTTGATGGTCGAGACGCTGATGCTCGCCGGGATCGTCGCGGCCGGCAGGTTGCGCAGCGCCGAGCCGTCCGCGTAGATCACTCCCGTCGCCGACATCGAGGCCTGCACGACGCCGGAGGCGTTGCGCCAAATCTGCGCGTAGTCGCCGCCGGTCGGGACCACGTCCAGCGCGGCGGACGGGACCCCGGTGCTGATGCCCAGCCGGCCGGCCGAGAAGTCGCCGTAGATCAGCGGCGCGGCCGTTTGCGAGTTCGAGATATAGAGCTTGTCGCTGCCCGTCTCGTTCTGGCCGGCGCCCGAACCAAGGAAAACGTTGCCGGAGCCCGAGACGTTCGCGTTGCCCGCGGTCGCGCCCACGAAGGTGTTGTTGGCGCCCGTGGAGGTGTTATACCCGGCGGAGTTGCCCAAGAACGTGTTCCCGCCGCCGGTGGTGGCCGCGTTGCCGGCCGAGTCGCCGACGAACGTATCCCCGCCGGTCGATGTGGCGCTCTGGCCCGCCCCCACGCCGACGAACACGTTCGCCGAGCCCGAGGCGGCCGAGTTGCCGGCCGACAAGCCGACGTAGACGACGCTGTGCGCCGCCGAGGAGGTCAGGATCGACTGGCCGTTCTGCCGGTAGCCCATCGCGTCGGAGGTGTTGATGGTGCCCGCGACATCGAGCGTGAAGGTCGGGGTCTTCTTGCCCACCCCAATGAGGCCGCCCGAGGTCACGACCAGGGCCGGCGCGTTGCCGGCGCCGACCGTCAGGAACCCGGTCGGCGTGGTCGAGGCGATCCCCACGCCGCCGCCGGTCACCACGAAGGTCGACCCGCCGACCGAGAAGGCGCTGCCCTGGACGGTCAAGGTCGTCTGCACGACCACGTTGTCCGAGGGGTTCGTCGGCTCCAGCACTCCGCCGGGGGTCAACTCGGACCACACGTTGTTGCCTGAGGTCAGCATCGGCGTGTAAGTCCCGCCGTTCTCCGAGACCATGAACGCCTGTAGCGTCGCGTCGTAATAGATGCGCCCTGTGCTGGAGGGGGCTACATCCGGCTGGGCGATAGCGGTCAACCCCAGGCTGCCCGCGACCGTCATCGTCGAGGCCGGGCTCGTCGTAGCGATTCCGACGTTGCCGCCGGGGGCGACCGTCATCAGGTCGGTCGTGCTGCCCGACTGCGTCCGCTGGATCCTCAAGTTGCCGTTGGTCGAATCCGACCAGAATACCGCGCCCGCGGTGGCATCGTTGTCCTGGACGAGCCTGAGTTGGGCGACGTTGCTGGCCGGCTTGACATCCAGCCGGTACGCCGGGCTTGTCGTCCCGATGCCGACGTTCCCATCCTTGTCGATGGTCATCCGCCGCGCGTAACTCACGGCGGAATGGTGAGTCAAAAAGTGGATGTCGTCGCTGCTGTCCCCCAAGCTCTCGAACTCAATTTGCGCGCCGCCCGAGACGCCGGGCGTGATCGAGCCATCGGCCCCGCCGAGCCCGACGTAGCGCGAATAGGCGGACGCCGCCACCCGATCCAGTATGAGGCTGCCCGCCGCGATCTCGAGCTTTTGTCCCGGGCTCGCCGTCCCGATGCCGACGTTGCCGCCGGCCGTTACAACCATCGAGCCGTTGCCCGAGCCCACGACCAACGGGCTCTGCGGGGTCGAGCTCGATATGCCGACGTTGCCGGCGTCGAGGATAACTCCACCCGTGCCCTTGACGTGCAGCAAGGCGGCCGGATCCGAGGCTGAGAAGCCGGACGGACTGACCAGGTTGGTGATGCCGACGTTGCCGTTCGTCGCCACGTTGAACGGCTCATTCGAGCCCGCGATGCCGACCACGAAGCGATTTCGTCCGGCGGAGCCGTAGCGGTAGACGAGCCAGTCCTGAGGATTAGAGCCGGAAATCATGGACAGGGAGACGATGTCGTCCGCCGTGTTCGTCAACTGCGCCAGCGCGACGCTGTTGCTCCGGACATCCAGCGTCGCCGCCGGGCTCGCCGTACCGATGCCCACGCTGCCACCGCTAGCGACGACCAGGTTCGCCGAGTGGCCCGCGCTGTCCGTGCTGACGAAGAGCGCGCCGCTCGCCCCGGTCCCCTGCACCGTCAGCAGGCCGGTCGGCGTGGCCGAGCCGATGCCGACGTTGCCGCCCGAGGTCACGATCAGCTTGCCGTTTCCGGCGCCCACGGTCAGCAGTCCCGTCGGCGTCGCCGAGGCAATGCCGACGTTAGTGCCGTCGTCGAAGATCAGCGAGTTCCCCAGGCTGCTCGTCCCGGTGAATTTGGCGACGTAGTTCGTCGTCCCGCTGGCGGTGGCCCCGCCGTTCGACTCGGTCAGCATCGGCGTATAGGTCCCGCCGTTCTCCGAGACCATGAACGCCTGCTGGGTGGAGTCGTAGTAGATGCGCCCGGTGCTGGACGGGGCGACGTCCGGTTGGGCGATGGCGGTCAACCCCAGGCTGCCCGCGACCGTCATCGTCGAGGCCGGGCTCGTCGTCCCAATGCCGACGTTGCCGGAGGATTGGATCTTTATTCCCGTGGCGCCACCGCCCAAAAGCAGGCCGCCCACGCTGACGTCGCCGGAAACTTTAGCGCCCCCGCTCACGTCCAGCGCGGCGCTCGGCGACGCCGTCCCGATTCCCACGTTGCCGCCCGTCACGACGAAGGTCGACCCCGCCACCGAGAAGGCGCCGCCTTGCACCGTCATCGTCCCGCCGGTTATTTGCTGGCCGGTGACGTGCTCCGCGCCGACAATCTCCAAGGTGTACGCCGGGCTGGTGGTCCCGATCCCGACGTTGCCCGAGGATTGGATCTTTATGCCCGTGGCGCCGCCGCCCAAAAGCAGACCGCCCACGCCGATGTTGCCGGAAACGTTGGCGCCCCCGCTCACGTCCAGCGCGGCGCTCGGCAATGCCGTCCCGATCCCGACGTTGCCGGCCGCCACGACGAAAGTGGAACCGCCCACCGAGAAGGCGGTGGCCGTGACCGTCACCGAGGCGGTGAAGGTCGCGGGGTTCCCGAACGTCGACGGGGCGGGGATGTTCGTCAGGCCCGCGGCCGAGCCGGTGAAGCTGGCGGCGGTGATCGTCCCCGGCACGTTCAGATTTCCCGCGGAGAAGGTCGAAATGCTCGTCCCCGTCCCGAACCGGGCCGTCCCGGCCACGTCCAAGGTCGTCTGCGGGTTGGTCGTGTTGATGCCGACATTGGCGCCGTTGTCGTAGATCTGTGAGTTGCCGAGGCTGTTAGTTCCGGTAAATTTGGAGACGTAGTTCACGGTACCGCTCGCGCTCGCGAGGCTGCCGCTCGGCCAGCTCGTCTGACAGACGCCGCCCAGGCACAGGCCGCCGTTCGCGTAGATGTTGCTCGAGACGTAGAGCGAACCGTCCTTCGTGTATGAGCTGATCAGCACCCCGTTCGCGCGCAGGTCGAAGCGGCCCTGAGACGGGTCCAGCCACCAGTCGCTGAGAGCGGGGTAGTAGATGCGGATGCCGGCCTCGGTGCCCGTGGAAATAAGGCTCTGCGCCGCCCCCTCCGACGGCAAAAGGGCGACGAGCGAGAGAACCGCCGCGGCGATGAAGGCCCCGGTCGCTTTCACTGTCTTTTCCCAACCGCGCTTCAAGGGAAGGATGGCCCACCAACGTGGCGGCGTCAACCCCCCTTCCTTAATAAGGGCGGCATCGCGTCCCCCCCCGCCCGGGGAAAGGGCGGGGCCGGGGGGCCCGTGAGGCCGTCCCCCCACCCTCGCCCTCTCCCGGACGGAAGAGGGAGTGCCGTTTTCCGGCTTACCGGCCAAGCCTCTCCTCCAGCTCCATCAGCCTCTTCTCCAGCCGCTTCAGCTTGCCCTCCAGCTCCTTGGCGCGCGCGCTCGCGTTGCGCTCGCCGACCTGCATGAAGCACAGCACCCGGCCCTCGCGCGTCGGCCGGTCCGTCCCCTGGCCGAAGCTCTCCAACGCGACGCCCACCGAGAGGCCCGCGCCGACCAGCTTGGCCGCGTAGCCGGGTTTGGTCGCCGATAGGGTCAGGTAGTCGCCGATGCGGATCGGCCCGTTCTCCAGCGTCACCTTGACCGGTATGCGGCCCGCCAGCACCAGCGGGCGGTACCGAGGATCGGTCGGCAAGCTCGGGTCGATGTCCGAGGCCTGCGCGTTGATCAGCATGCCGGGCTTGGTCGAGATGATGCCCAGGATCATCGACGTCCCAGGCCGCGACTTCACGACCTGCTCGATGTTCGCCGGGTCCGGCATGACGATGTCGCCCGCCTCGATCTCCGACTCGGCCGCGGGAATGTTCTCGGCCAAGTCAGGCGTGCCGACGCCGCTCAAGACCTGCCCCGAGGCCGCGATGTTGCCGACCACGCTCAGCCTGTTCTGCGGCGTGTTCGTCCCGATGCCCACGCTGCTCCCGATGACGGCGAAGTTCGACGCGCCGCCCACCGAGAAGTTGCTCGCGACGACGGTCACCGAGGACTGGAACGTCTTGATGCCGCCGAGCGACTGGTTCGCGTTCAGCAGGTCCACGTTGCTCGACAGCGAGGCGTCCTGCACCAGCACGTTCGTGGCCAGCGTCCCGGACGTGACGCCGCCGGCCGGCACGTGGTCGGCGGTGACGCCCGTCACCCCCGCGCCGTTGCCGCTCAGGGTCCCGGCCGTCAGCGCCCCGCTGACCACCAGGTCGCTGGACACCGTCACCAGGTTCAGGAACGTATCCTGAGCGGTGAACGTCTGAGTCGACGAGAGCAGCGCCGCCCGACCGCTGAACACCGAGGTCGGCAGCTTGCCGCTCGCGTCCAACTGCAGCAGTTGCAACGCGTTGTTGAAGTTCGTGTTGTCCGCTCCCGCGGCCGCGATGTTCAACCGGGCGTCGGGCACCGTCCCCGTCGCCAGGTTGCTCGCGTTCAGGCTCGTCAACGCCGA
>CAZMIB010000021.1:0-27608 GCA_964566245.1 uncultured Elusimicrobia bacterium
AGGCGATCCATTTCCCGGCCGGGCGCGCGGCGAGCTTGGCGGGGCTCGGCCTCGCCTGGGGGCTTGCGATGCCGGTCCTGCTGCGGCTGGCTAAGGAGCTGAGCTCCGAGGAGGCGGCCGCGTGAGCGAGACGGCGTCGGGTCTCGAGATCGCTGTCGTCGGCGGCGGCGCCGCCGGCGTCGCCGCGGCGCATGTTTTGCAGCGCCGCCACCGCGTGACCTTGTTCGAGCGCGAGACCTACGTCGGCGGGCACGTGAACACGGTCGTGCTTCAGGACGGCCCGGACGCCGGACTCCCGGTCGACACCGGCTTCATCGTCTTGAACGACCGGACCTACCCGGTGCTGCACCGCCTGCTGGCCCAGCTCGGCGTGAAGGTGCGCGACGCCGACATGTCGTTCGGCTTCCACTGCCGGAAAAGCGGCCTCCAATACGCCGGCACGGACTTCAACGGCATCTTCGCCCAGCGGGGCAACCTCATGCGTCCCTCGTTCTTGCGGATGCTTGCCGATATCGCCCGCTTCGGCCTGCGGGGACGGGAGGACCTGGCCTCGGGCGGGGCGTCCGGCCGGACCCTCGGGGAGTACTTGAGGCGGGGCGGCTACTCGGAGGCCTGCGTCCGCGACTACGTCGTCCCGATGGGCGCCGCGATCTGGTCCGCGACGGCGGGCGACGTCATGGATTTCCCGGCCGAGACCTTCCTGCGCTTCTTCGACAACCACGGCCTGCTCGATCTCACGGATCGGCCCCAGTGGCAGACCGTGGCCGGGGGCAGCCACGCCTACGTGAAGGCGTTCTTGAAGGGCTTCACCGGGACGGTGCGCGCGGGGGAGCCCGTCCGCGCGGTACGACGCCTTCCGGACGGCGTCGAGGTGAGGCTGGACTCCGGCGCTCTCCGGTTCGACCGCGTCGTGATCGCGGCCCACGCGGACCAGGCGCTGGCTTTGTTGGCCGACCCGAGCGACGAAGAAAAGCGCCTGCTGGGCGCGTGGGCCTACCGGAACAACCGGACCGTCCTGCATACCGACGCCTCGGCCTTGCCGCCGAACCGGCGGGCGTGGGCCTCCTGGAACTACGCGCGCGAGCTTTCCGAGGGCCTCGTCTCGGCGACCTACCATATGAACCGGCTGCAGGGGCTGACGGCCTCGCGCGAGTACTGCGTGACTCTAAACCGGCGCGAGGAGCCGCCGGAGGCCCATGTGGTGCGCGCCTTCGACTACGAGCATCCCATGTACACCACGGCCTCGGTCGCCTCTCAAAAGGAGTTGCCCGGGCTCAACGGGAAACGCTTTACTTACTATTGTGGAAGCTACTTCGGCTTCGGCTTCCACGAGGACGCCGTCCGCTCCGGCGTCGCCGTGGCGAACGCGTTCGGCTTGGACTTGTGAGAGGAGAGAGATGATCGCTGAAACGTCGACGCCTGAGCGCGCGTCCGGTCCCTCGCCGGTCGACAGGCTGGCGGCCGCGGTCGTGCTGCGCGGCCTCGAGCACGTAAAGCGGGGCAAGCTCACCCTGCGCCTGCCGGACGGCTCGGTCCGCCGCTTCGGCGGCGAGGCCGAGGGGCCGGAGGCGGAGGTCGTCGTTCGCCGTCATTCCTTTTTCCGCCGGATACTCCTCAGCGGCGACATCGGCCTAGGCGAGGCGTACACCGCCGGGGACTTCGAGACGGACGACCTCACGCGCCTGATAAGCCTGTTCATCGAGAACGGCGACGAGATCGAGCGCAGCGCGGGCCGTTGGGCGCTCCCGGGACGGCTCGCGAACCGCGTCCGCCACCTGCTGCGGCCGAACTCGACGTCCGGCAGCCGCGACAACATCAGCGCGCACTACGACCTCAGCAACGAGTTCTTCGGCCTGTTCCTCGACGAGTCGATGATGTACTCCGGCGCTTTGTTCAGGAGCTCCGAGGAGGACCTCTCGGCCGGGACGCGCAACAAGTTCGCCTCGATCATAGAGAAGGCGCGCCTTTCTCCATCGGACCACGTGCTTGAGATCGGGACCGGCTGGGGTTCGTTCGCGATCGAGGCCGCGCGGCGGACCGGCTGCCGCGTCACCACGCTCACGATCTCGCGGCGCCAGTTCGAGCACGCGACCCGCCGCGTCAAGGAAGCCGGCCTGGCCGACAAGGTCAAGGTCGAGCTGAGGGACTATCGTCACGCGGCCGGCAGTTACGATAAGATCGTCTCGATCGAGATGATCGAGGCCGTCGGCCACGAGTACCTCGGGACGTTCTTCCAGGCCCTCGACGGGCTGCTCGCGCCGAACGGGCTTGTCGTGCTGCAGGCGATCACGGTGCCGGACCAGCGCTACGAGGCCTACCGGCGCGGCTGCGACTGGATACAGAAGCACATCTTCCCCGGCGCGACGGTGCCGTCGTTGACCGCGCTCGCGGACGCGATGACGAGCCGCTCCCGGCTGATGATCGAGGACCTGGAGAACATCGGCGTCCACTACGCGCGCACGCTGGCCGAGTGGCGGCGGCGCTTCCACGCGGCCGGGCCCGAGCTCTCGAAGGCCGGCTTCGGCGAGGGGTTCCGCAGGACGTGGGAGTATTATTTTTCGTACTGTGAGGCCGGCTTCGCGACCCGCACCTTGGGGGACCTGCAATTGGTGTTGACCCGGACGAACAACAAACGGCTGCCCGCGGCGGTGGGCGCGTGACGGTCTCCATGGCGCGGGCCTCCGATCCGAGCGAACGGATCCGCCTCGGCGCGGCCGGGTCGGCGTTCGTCGCGCTGCACGCGGGCTGCCTGCTCGCGCCGGCGGTCGGGGTCGGGCGCGTCGCGCTGGCCGCCGCCGCCGCGGCGTATCTCGCGCGGATGTTCGGGATCACCGCCGGCTACCACCGCTATTTCTCGCACCGCAGCTTCAGGGCCAGCCGGCCGGTGCAGCTTTTGCTGGGCCTGCTCGGCGCCTCGGCGATGCAAAAGGGTCCGCTGTGGTGGGCCGGCTACCACCGCCACCACCACCTGTACTCGGACACCGAACTCGACATCCACTCGCCCTCCCGGCGGGGCTTCTGGTGGTCGCACATGGGCTGGATGCTCTCGCGCAAGTACGAGGCCACGCGCTTCGACGCGGTCCCGGACCTCGCGCGCTATCCCGAGCTCGTGTGGCTCGACCGCTGGCACGTCGTGCCCGGAGTCGCCTTGGGGATTTTCATGCTCGGCCTCGGGGCCGGGCTCAAGGCGTGCGGCGTCGCGACGAGCGCGATGCAGCTTTTCGTCTGGGGCTTCTTGATCAGCACGGTCGCGCTGTACCACGGCACCTTCGTGATCAACTCGCTCGCGCACGTGATCGGGCGGCGGCGCTTCGAGACCGAGGACGACAGCCGCAACAGCCTGCTGCTGGCGCTGATCACCTTGGGCGAGGGCTGGCACAACAACCATCACCGCTGCCCCTACGCGACGCGGCAGGGCCTGTTCTGGTGGGAGCTGGACGTCACGCACCTGACGCTCAAGCTCATGGCCGGGCTGGGCCTGGTCAGCGACCTGCGCAAGCCCCCGCCCGAGGTCTATCAGGAAGCCAGGGGCGGGCCTAAGCCTTTCGAGAGGCGTCCACGTACGGTTTCTTTCGTCGCTTGATGAGCCGAGCCGCGACCGGCTCGTAGAGGAAGCCCGGCAGCGGCTGGAGGACGTACCGCAGGAAGCTCGTCCAGGGCTTGGGGAAGTGCACCACCCGCCGCCGCGCGTCGATCCCGCGCAGGATGCGCCGCACCCCGTCCTCGGTCTCCAGGAAGAACATCATGTCGCGCGGGTCGTTGCGGTCCGTCATCTCGCTGCGCACGAAGCCGGGGCAGACGGTCACGACGTCGACGCCGGTGCCGCGAAGGTCGACCCGCGTCGACTCGAGCATCGTGATCAAGGCCGACTTGCTCGCGCAGTAGGAACCCGAGCTCGGCAGGCCGCGCCAGCCGGCCACGCTCGCGATGCCCGCGATCACGCCCTTGCGCGCCGCGAGCATGTCCGGAAGAACGGCCTCCAGCCAGTTCGCGACGCCGACCACGTTGGTCTCGAAGGTCCAGCGGTAGTTCTCGGCGCTGAAGCGGCGCGCGTTGACCGAGTCGCCGACCCCGGCGTTGAGGATCGCCCAGTCGAGCCCGCCCCAGGCCGCGCGTATCGCCGCGTAGTGGGCCTTCACCTCGGCCAGATCGGCGACGCTGCCGACCAGCTCGAGCGCCTCGCCCCCGGCCGCGCGCACGGCCTCGGCCGTCGCCTTCAGCTTGTCGGCGCGCCGTCCGGTGAGCGCGACCTTGGCCCCGCGCCGCGCGAGCTGGACCGCCAGCTCCCTGCCCAGCCCCGACGTGGCTCCGGTGACGACGACGCGCGACGGTTCCATGCGGTGTCTCCTATGCGGCCGATTTACGGGCGGGAACGCCCAGGCGTTTGGCGGCCCGGGAAAGCGCCGCGTCGCGGGTCCAGAGCGCCAGTCCGTCCAGGCGCGCCGAGGCTAGTAGATGGACATCCACGGCCCCCAATCCCGCGCCGTGCAGCTCGTGTCGGGCGATGAACTCCAAAAACTCGGAATGCGAGACGGAGGGCGCTTTCGGCAGGCTCTCGAGCAAGTCGATCAGCTCGTCTCGGTTGGAGAGTCGGCCGCAGGCCAGTTCCTCGATGATCAAGGGATGTATCGCGACCCGGCCCTCCTCCAGCATCTCGGCCAGGGCGGGCTCCCCGGCTCGAAGGTGGTCGACCCATACCGAGGTGTCGACCAGATTCATGAGACCCGGCGCCGGCGAATTTTGCCGAGCTTGGGCTCCGAGCCTCCGAGCGCCGCCAAGCGCTCGCGCGCTTTCTTCTCGATCAAGGCTTCCAGGCCCGCATGCACCAAGGCGGTCTTCTCCTGGACGCCGGTGAGCTCGGAGGCGCGCCGCAGAACGTCGTCGCGCAGGATGAGTGTCGTTCTCATGCATATAAGTATGCCTTAATTATATGCATCAGTCAAGGTCAAGAAAGTCGCGGGCCGGTAGGCCCAAGGGGCAGACGTTCCTCGGCGGGCGGGCCCAGGCCCGGAGCCCGTTCGGCCCAGGCGGCTCCGACGGAAATTTCGTACGCTGGCCGTCATGAAACAGGCCCCCGCTTTTGCTCGAAGGACTCTCGCCGCGACCCTTTCCTTTATAATGGCCGCCGGCCCGCTGTCCGGGGCGGAGATTAAGTCCGTCCTCGGGCCGGTCGAGACGCCGTCCCCGCTGGGCGCGCCCTTGGCGGCCGGAGGCGGCGCGGGCGGGATTTCTTATTTCCAGGCGCCGCTGCCCGACGGTTCCGTCTTCAAGGGGTCGACCTTGCGCGACGGCGTCGCCGAGCCTGCCGCGATCGCCCAGGCGATCAAGGCCGCGGGACGGGCTCAAACCATCTGGCCGCGCTCCAAGACAGGCCATAATCAGCCGGGGATCGCGTTACTCGTCGATCCCGCTCTGGAGCCGATGATCCAGCGGCTTGGCGCGCGCGGCGCCGAGGAGTTCCTGGACCGGCTTTTCGAGTCCGCGCCGTTCGCGCACGGCGACGCCTTGACCGCCCTATCCGCGTCGGAAGAGCCGGTGACCGTCGCCTTGCTCGACCGCTCCGAGAACCTGCTCGAGAGCCACGCGGGCCATCGGCTCATCGGGGTCAATCGCGCCTTGTTCGAGAAAGTCGGCGACCCCGCGCTCCGGCGCGCCCTCTTGACGGCCGGTCTGAGCCACGAGCTTCGCCACTTGGCCGAGCCGCCGCGTTCCGAGGCGGACCGTTCCGCGGACGACGCCCGGCTGTTCATCCATTTGACCGAGGCGCCTTGGAAGAAACCGGCGGGTTGGCTCGCCGGGGCGCTGTCCCAGGCGATCGCGCCGGATTCGTTATTCCAGTCGCTGACCCAGGACATCCTTGATCGCATGGACGTCCGCGACGCGGAGGGCGGCCGGCTGCGCTCCGAGCACATGATTACCTCGGGCCACGACTCCCGCGAGCGGATGGAGAAGGCCAAGGACGCCTTCGCGGGGCTCGCCTCGGCGGCGCCGACCGAGCGTCTTGACCATTTCTGGGACGCCGTTTGGAAAATCTCCGCGGGATTGGCCGGCCGCCCCCAGGCGGCCGAGTTCCATCTCCACGTGCTGCCGGCCTTGGTCGAGACCTTGGCCGGGGACGCATGGGAGCTGGCCGTCCAATTCGCCATGAGCGCGGACGCCGCTTCGGATCTTCCCGAGGACACCGTCCGCCACGCCCTGCCGACGGTCATACGGACCCTCGCGGGCGACTCGACCGGCCTCTTTCGCGCGTTGAAGCTGCTGGAGGGCGCGGCGTCGTTCTCGCCCTCCGAGCGACAGGGCGGCCCGGGCTTCGGCCTGTATGGCCGCGTGCAAGGCGCCCTCGCGAGCGACCCGTCCCGCCTCGACAGCGTCCTCTATATCGCGGAGCTTTTCGGCCGCAATGGAATCGACCCGATGCTGCCCCAGCATTTCCTCACCGAGGTCTCGCCCGACTGGAGCATTCCTCAAACGTGGCGCCATTTCCCCAAGGTCGCGTTCGACAACTCCGGCCGCGCCGTCGGCTTCGAGGTCCAGGACGCGGCCCAGGCGCGCGAGCTGGCCGCGTTCGCGAAATGGGTCGGCGAGGTGACGGATGTCCGCTTCGCCTTCCCGCCCCTGCGCGCCACGGCCGAGGGCTTGGCCGCGCTCGAGGCCGAGCTGGCCGCCCTGGACGTGCCGGCCGATTTCGCCGGCGAGGGATTGGAGCAGCGCTTCGTCCTGAACCCGGATCATCGGCCCGCCGAGGACGTTCTGGCCGAGTTGAAGGCGCCGCGTCCCGCCGCCGCGAGGCCCGCGCCGCGGGACGCCGCTCCGTCCTGGGCGAACGTCGTGGACGCCGAGCGCCGCGACGCCGTTCTCATTCTGGACCAAGCCGTCGACTACCTGCGGCGCGACCACCTCAGCGAACAACAGAAGATTCATCGTTACCAGGAGTACAGCGAGCCGACGCCGCTTGTTTTGGCCGAGTTGTTCCCGGAGCATGCCGCGATTTTCCAGGCGCAGGCCGAGACGGAGCTGCGGGCCTTGGGCGCCGGCGGGAATTTCGACTGGAAGGCGTGGAAAAGCTCGATGCGCAAGCTCGGCGACTCGCTGCTGGCCTCGGGCGACCGCGCGAAGGCGAGGTCGATTTACGCCGAGGCGTTCACGTTGCAGAACGGCCTCGACATCGCGTTGAGCCTCGCCAGGGCCGGCGAGCACGATGAAGCCCTGCGCTGTATGGACGCCGTGGCCGGGCTCATCGCCTCCGGCCTGCCTTTCGGCGTCCACGTTCACGAGTTGGGACGGGGGCTCCGGCGGCTACGCGAGCCTGTGGACGCCGCGCTCGATAAGACCGCGGCCGAAGGCTTTCGGATCGCGCCGGAGTATCGCCGACGTCTCGACCGCATCGCGCGCAAGCTGGTCAACCACGAGTTGGTCGAGCTGGACCGAAACCTCGAGCGATCGGTCCTCGATTGGACCGCTCCACGCGTGGCCCTCGCCGGCCCCCAGGATGGACTGCTTCGATTCATCGAACGCATTCGCTTGGACCCGCGTCGCGACAAGACATTCGATTTCCCCGACCACTCGCAGGACGGAATGCCCGCCGCCAAGCCCCACTCCGGCTGGCTTCAGGAGCTTTGGAACGCTCTTTCCTTGGCGATCGACGGCGTCCAGGGCGCCCCGGCGTGGGCGACGGGGATCGTCGAGCGTCTTTGGGACAGCCCGGTGAAGGCCGCGTTATTCGACAAGCTCGCGGAGAAGACGGCGCCCGGCGAGGGCCGCGAGGCGTTGATCGCGCGAGGCCGGGCGGCCGCGGAGCGCTACGAGACGGGTTCGCCTATCCGCGAGCTGGAGAGAGAGGGAGCCGTCCTTCCGGGCCGAGAGCGCTTCGTTTGGGAGATGGATATATTCACGGAGCAACGCGACGGCCGCGGCCACAAGCTGACGTCCGAGGATAATCGTGTGGCTTACTTAAACGAGCTTTGCCGGCGGCTCGCCGCGGGCGATCGAAGCCGGCTCGCGGCCGGCCGCGCCCTCGCGCGCGCTCTAGGCGTCGAGCTCCTTCGCCCGGGCGCCGAGATAGACGGCTTGTTCCTGCTGCGCTTCGGCGCCGTGCGCGCCTTCATTGACGCCGCTCTCGCCGCCGGCGAGCTTGACGCCGCAGCCAGGGCGGCCTTGCCGTTGCAAGGAGGATTGCGCCTGGAAGGCTTGCGCTTGCTCGACGACGCCCGGCGCCTCGAGAGCGCCGGACGCGAAGAAGGGCTTAAGGCGTTAAGCCTGAAGGGCGACGGGCGCCTGCTGGTCAAGATGGGCTCCGAGATCGGCCTGCTGGTTCAGGCCAAGCTCGCGCGGGCCCGCTTGGCCGCCGGCGACGAGGGCGCGGCGCGATTCCTGGCCTCGGACCTCGCGCGCTCGTACCGGGATCATCCGTCGCATGAGGACGAGGATCGGGTCCTGGCCGCGGCGAAGCTCTTGGCTGAGTCCCCCGAGCTGGCGCCGGCCGGCGCCGAGCTGCTGAGCGCCGCCATCGCCGAGGGGCGCGGCCGGTCCAACGACGAGTACGACACCGCATTCCATCATGCCGCCGTTCTGGCCGAGACGGCTCTCGACATGCCGTCCGCGGCGCCGCGGGGCGAGCTTTTCAACGCGGCTCTGGACGGCCTTATCGAGCGCTTCCGGTCGCCGAACGGAGGACGCCAAGACAGCCTCGGCTTCGAGCGACGGTTCGAGCGCCTGCTCGACCTTCTCGAGCGCGTCGTCCGCGAGCCCGGGCTCGCCTCCGGTCGCGCGCGCCTTCTTGCCGAGCTGCGCGCGAGCTTGGAGGCCCATCGCTTCGATCCTGACGCGGAAATGTTCACCGCCGACTCGCCGCCCACGGGCTGGGCCCATCACATGGTCCGCCTCGCCAAAATCGCGGCCGCCGGCGCGCTGGGCTCGCTGAACGAGGCGCGGCGCGCCGAGTTGGAGCGCCTCGCCCCCGGTGACGCGGCTCACCGCCAGGCGCTGTC
The DNA here is from genome assembly GCA_964566245.1 of uncultured Elusimicrobia bacterium. Taxonomy (GTDB): domain Bacteria; phylum Elusimicrobiota; class Elusimicrobia; order CAZMIB01; family CAZMIB01; genus CAZMIB01. The sequence goes on from CAZMIB010000021.1 coordinate 8,988, forward strand.
GCGCCTGTTCGCCGCGTCGCGTTGACCGTCGTCGAGGTTTTTGATTAAATTCGTCGACGGGACGCGTCCGCGTCCCGTCGGCAATGGGCGACTTCAACCGGCGTTTCATGGAGATCGCGCTCGCCGAGGCGTACCGCGGCGTGCGCGGCGGCGAGGGCGGGCCGTTCGGGGCCTGCATCGTGCGCGGCGGAAAGATCGTCGCGAAGGGGCATAACCGCGTCCTGCGGACCAACGACCCCACCCGCCACGCGGAGATGTGCGCGATCGCGGCCGGGTCGCGCGAGCTGGGCTCCCACGTCTTCGCGGGCTGCTCGATCTACTCCACGACCGAGCCGTGCGTGATGTGCTTCGCCGCGATCAACTGGGCGAAGATGGACAGCGTCTACTTCGGGACGACGGTGATGGACGTCAAGCGGCTGGGCTTCAACGAGCTGACGATCTCGAACCGGACTCTCAAGCGCCTCGGCAAAAGCCCGCTGCGCGTGACGCCGGGCGTGCTGCGCGACGACTGTCTGAAGCTGCTCTCCGATTGGAAGGCCCGCCCCGACAAGCGGACCTATTGATGGCCTCCCGGACGCTCGCCGACTTCGCGCCGGACCTGCCCCGCCCCGCCGTCGCCTGCACGATCGTCAAGCTTACCGGCAGCGCGCCCCAGCGGGTCGGGGCGCGGATGTGGGTGACGCGCGACGCCTTCCTCGGCACGGTCGGCGGGGGGGAGCTGGAGCGCCGCGTCCTGGAGCACGCGCGGAGCCTCATCGGCGCGGGCGAGCCCCGGCTGCGCGAGTTCGTCCTCTGCAAGGAGATGGGGCAATGCTGCGGGGGACGCGTCGAGATTTTCCTCGAGCCCGTCTCGCGGCGCAAGACGGTCCATCTTTTCGGCGGCGGCCACGTCGGGCGCGCGCTGGCCGAGGTGTTGTCCGGGATGCCTTTCGAGACGGTCGTCGTCGACCCGCGCCCGGAGTGGCTCCAGGGCCTGCCCGCGGGGGTGGAGGGGCGGCTCGCCGATCCGCGGACCTACGCGCGCGAGCGGGCCTGGGACGCGGACGACGCGGCCTGCGTGATGACCTTCAGCCACGACCTCGACTTCGCGCTGATCGCGCACCTTTTGACGACCCCGGCCGGCTACCTCGGCCTGATCGGCTCGGAGCACAAGGCCGACGTCTTCGCGGCGCGCCTGAAGGCGCTCGATCCGGCGCTCGAGCAGGCCGCCGAGGACAGGCTGCGCTGCCCGATCGGCGTGCCGCTGGAGAGCAAGAACCCGAAGGTCATCGCGGTGTCGATCGCCGCGGAGCTGCTCAAGGAATGGGGGTTGAAGTCTCATGGCGCAGGCCTACCTTCTGGCGGCGGGGCGGGGGCGGCGGGCGGGGGGGCCGAAGGCGTGGCGGCTCCACGAGGGCCGGACTATGCTCGAGCGGCAGGTTGAGTTCCTGCTCGGGCGCTTCGCCGCGGCGGACGTGGCCGTCTCGATCCAGCCGGGCTGGGAGGAGCGCTGCCGAGCCTTGTCGAAGGGCGTCCATTGGACGGTCGTGGATCCCGAGGCGACGCCGTTGGGCGCGCTGAAGGCCCTTTTGAAGGCGGCGCCGCTTAGGGATTGGGGCTTCGTGCACCACGTGGACATGCCGGTCTGGGAGGCGGGGCTGTTCGAGGCGCTGGAGCGCCGCCTGCCGGGGGCCGAGGCCGAGGGCGTCGAGGCCCTCGCCCCGGTCAAGGACGGGCGCAAGGGACATCCGGTGGTCCTGTCGGCGCGGCTGGCCGGCGAGCTGTCGAAGCTGGACGCCGCGACGGAGAGGCTCGATTTTTGGCTGCGCGGCCGCCGCGAGGCGACGGTCGACGTGCCGTACGAAAGCATCCATCAAAACTGGAACCAACCCCGAAAATGAACGACATCGAACGCTTCATACGCGAGATCCCGAAGGCCGAGCTGCACCTGCACATCGAGGGCACCTTGGAGCCGGAGCTGATGTTCGCGCTCGCCCAGCGCAACAAGATCCCGCTGAGATTCAAAAGCGTCGAGGAGGTCCGCAAGGCCTACGCCTTCTCGAACCTGCAGGACTTCCTCGACATCTACTACGAGGGGGCGAAGGTCCTCATAAAGGAGCAGGACTTCTTCGACCTGGCCTGGGCCTACTTCGCGCGCGCGAAGATGGACAACGTGCGGCACGCGGAGATTTTCTTCGACCCGCAGACGCATACCGACCGCGGCGTCGCGTTCGAGACCGTCGTCACGGGGCTTCATCTCGCGATCGAGAAGGCCGAGAAGGAGCTGGGCGTCACCGTGAAGCTGATCATGTGCTTCCTGAGGCACCTCAGCGCCGAGGCGGCGATGGAGACTTTGGCGCGGTCGCTGCCGTTCAAGAAGTGGATCACGGCCGTCGGTCTCGACTCCTCCGAGGTCGGCCATCCGCCGTCGAAGTTCGAGGAGGTCTTCGCGCGCGCCCGCGCCGAGGGCTACCGCGCGGTCGCGCACGCGGGCGAGGAAGGCCCGCCGGAGTACATCTGGGAGGCGCTCGACAAGCTGAAGGTGTCGCGCATCGACCACGGCGTGCGCTGCCTCGAGGACGCCAAGCTGGTCGCGCGCTTGGCGAAAGAGCGCATCCCGCTGACCGTCTGCCCGCTCTCGAACGTGAAGCTGTGCGTGTTCGGCGAGCTCAAGCGCCACAACCTCAAGGGCCTGCTCGGCGCGGGGCTGCGCGCGACGGTCAACTCCGACGACCCCGCCTATTTCGGGGGCTACGTGCTCGACAACCTGCTGGCCGCCCAGGAGGCCCTGGGCCTGACCAAGGCCGAACTCGTGGCCCTGGAGAGGAACGCCTTCGAGGCCAGCTTCCTGACCGACGCCGAGCGGAAGAAGCACCTGGAGGAGTTGGGCGCCTTCGATGTCCGCTGAGCTTTTCCTGTCGAGCCGCCGCGTCGCGACCCCGGAGGGCGTCCGCCCAGCCGTCGTCGCGATACGGGACGGCGTCGTGAAGGAGCTTCTGGCGAGCCATCCGCGCGCGCTCGACTTCGGCGCCCGCGTCCTGCTTCCGGGGCTCGTCGACTCCCACGTGCACGTGAACGAGCCGGGCCGGACGGAATGGGAGGGCTTCGAGACCGCGACCCGCGCCGCCGCGGCCGGCGGCGTCACGACGATCGTCGATATGCCGCTCAACAGCTCCCCGGTCACGACCACCGCCGCGGCCCTGAAGACCAAGCGCGCCGCCGCCGCGGGAAAGGCCTGGGTCGACGTCGCCTTCTGGGGCGGGGTCGTGCCCGGCAATCTAAGCGAACTGGGGCCGATGCTCGATCTGGGCGCGGCGGGCTTCAAGGCCTTCCTGATCGACTCCGGCATCGACGAGTTCCCGGCCGTCGGTGAGGCCGACCTTCGACCCGCGATGAAGATGTTGGCCTCGCGGGGGGCGCCGCTTCTGGTCCATGCCGAGCTTGGCCCCTGCGCGGAGCACGGAGGAGACGCCCGGCGTTACGCGACCTATCTCGCCTCGCGCCCCAAGGCGATGGAGAACGCCGCTGTCGAGCTGATGATACGGCTTTGCCGCGAGACCGGCTGCCGGGTCCATATCGTCCATCTTTCCTCGGCCGAGGCGGTCGAGCCGCTGGCCCGCGCGCGGCGCGAGGGTTTGCCGATCACCGCCGAGACCTGCCCGCACTACCTTTTTTTCGACGCGGACGAGGTGCCGGACGGCCGGACCGATTTCAAATGCTCGCCGCCGATACGCGAGCACGCCAACCGCGAGCGTCTTTGGGCCGCGCTGAAGGACGGAACGATCGGGCTGGTCGTCTCGGACCATTCGCCGTGCGTTCCGGAGCTGAAGAACCTCGAGGGCGGCGACTTCATGTCGGCGTGGGGGGGCATCGCCTCGCTGCAGCTTTCGCTGGCGGCCGTCTGGACCGAGGCGCGCCGGCGCGGCTTCGGCGTCGCCGACGTCGCGCGCTGGATGTCCGAGCGCCCCGCCGCCTTGGCGGGCCTGGCCGCGAAGGGCGCGCTGGCCCCGGGGCGCGACGCGGACGTCGTCGTCTGGAATCCCGAGGCGGAAACCGACGTCGATCCCGCGGCGTTGCGCCACCGCCACAAGCAGACGCCCTACGCCGGGCGCAAGCTCGCGGGGGCCGTCGAGGCCGTTTATCTTAGAGGGCGGCAGGTGTTCGATCGCGAGGGTTTCGGTCCACGACCCGAGGGCGAGCTCCTGACCGCGCGAACCCATGAGCTTCACCGAGCTGCCTGATCTCGCCGCCGCGCGCGTCGGCGGAAAAGCGATCGCCGCGAACGACGAGTTCTTCGCGCCGAAGTCGAATCTTCTCAAGCCCGGGCGCGGCGTCTTCATCCCCGAGAAGTTCACCCCGCGCGGCAAGTGGATGGACGGTTGGGAGACGCGCCGCCGCCGGACGCCGGGCCACGACTGGTGCGTGGTGCGCTTGGGCATGCGCGGTCTGATACGCGGCCTGGACGTCGACACCAACCACTTCATCGGGAATTTCCCCGAAAGCTGCTCGCTGGACGCCGTGGATCTCCCTTCAGCAGGCGGGCTGGACTCCGCGCCTTGGACCGAGCTTCTTCCCAAGTCTCCTCTGAAAGGCGGCTCCCAAAACTTCCTCGAGATCCATGACGAGCGCCCCTGGACCCACGTGCGCTTGAACATCTACCCCGACGGCGGCGTCGCGAGGCTGCGCGTGCACGGCGAGGTGCTCGTCGATTGGAACCGCTTGGCGCGCTCGAAAGCCCCGGTCGACCTGGCCGCGATCGAGCACGGCGGGTTGGTGCTCGGCGCGAGCGACATGCATTTCGGCTCCAAGGACAACATGCTGATGCCGGGCCGCGCCAAGAACATGGGCGACGGCTGGGAGACGCGGCGCCGGCGCGGTCCCGGCTTCGATTGGGCGGTCGTGAAGCTCGGGACGGCCGGGACGATCGAGAAGATCGAGGTCGACACGAACCATTTCAAGGGGAATTACCCGGACAGCTGCTTGATCGAGGGCGTCCGCGCGGATGGGGCCGGGCTCCAATCCTTGAGCCAGGCCGCATGGCGCGTCGTTCTGCCCCAGACCAAGCTCCGCGCGCATCACCGCCACTTTTTCTCGAAGGAGCTGAAGGAGGCCGGGCCGTTCACGCACCTTAGACTGAACATTTTCCCTGACGGAGGCGTCAGCCGGTTGAGGATCCATGGCCGCCCTGAGCGAGCTTAACGACTGGCCTGCGGAGAAGGCCGAGGCCGAGCTGAGGCGCTGCTGCGCCTGCGCGGCCTGGGCCCGTCGCGTCGCGTCGCGCCGCCCGTTCGCCGACGAGGCCGCTCTTCTTGGCGCGGCGCAGGAGGAGTGGGATCGTTCGACGAGCGCGGATTGGCTGGAGGCCTTCCGCGGCCATCCGCGCATCGGCGACCGGAAGGCGTTGAAGGCCAAGTTCGCCGCGACGCGCGCCTGGGCCTCGGGCGAGCAGTCCGGCGTCGACCGCGCGGGCGAGGACGTGCTCGACGCCTTGGCCGCCGGCAACCAAGACTACGAGGCCAAGTTCGGCCACATCTTCATCGTCTGCGCGACCGGCAAGTCCGCGCCCGAGATGCTGGCTTTGCTGCGCGAGCGCCTGAAGAACGATCCCGAAACCGAGCGCGCCGTAGCGGCCGCCGAGCAGGCCAAGATCACGCGCCTGAGGCTGCAGAAGCTTCTGGAGGACGCATGAGCCCGATCACGACCCACGTTCTAGATACCTCCCGCGGCCGCCCCGCCGAGGGCGTCGCCGTTCTTTTGGAGCGGCTCGCCGGGAACGTGTGGAAGGAGCTGGCCCGCGGCGTCACGAACGCCGACGGCCGCGCCTCGTCCCTTCCGATGCCGGGCTCGCTGGAGAAGGGAGTCTACAAGCTGACCTTCGAGACGGGAGCCTACTACCGCGGCCTCAAGACGGCCTGCTTCTATCCGTCGGTGAGCGTCCTCTTCGAGATCCAGGACCCCGCCCAGCACTACCACGTCCCCCTGCTGCTGAGCCCCTTCGGCTACTCGACCTACCGCGGCAGCTGAAAAAGCTTAAGCCGGCCGCGCTATGATTCGCGCCAACTCGGGTTGGGACGCGCCCAACGCCAGCAGCGAACGGATCAGGAGATCGAGAGCGACGGAACTGTCGCCGGCCTCCATCTTGGCGACGCGGCTCTGGCTCGACTGAACGATCTTGGCCAGTTGGACTTGAGTCAGATGTCGGTGACGGCGCTTTTCACGCAAACTTTCGGCGAGCTTTAGCTTCAGCTCGATATATTCTGCTTCCTGCTCGGATAGCGCCAAGAAGTCCTTGGCGTCTCCGATTTTCCATCCTTTGGCTTCCAAGCGCTTCCGCTTAGCCTTATGCATCGTCATATCTCCTCAGCCGCTCCCGGCTGATTTCTATTAAGCGCTGCGGGGTCTGCTGGGTTTTCTTCTTGAAAATTTCCGCGATCACGATCGCGTCGATATCGACTCGATAAATGATGCGCCAACTGCCGGTCGAATCGTTGATGCGAAGCTCATGGCAACGTGGACCTATGGAAGGCATGGGTCTGGAACGAGGCATGCCGAGGACTTCGCCTTTCTGCAAGAGTCGCAGGGAATACCCGGCTTCCATTCGAGCTCCCTTGGATAACGGAGGAGTCTTGATCTCTCCATGCAGCCACACCAGAGGCTTGTCTTTCGGGCGCACTCGGGAGTAAGTATATGTCTGATATGACATATTGTCAAGGGCAGCCACGTCTGCCCGCCCCGGTCGCGAATGGTGGAGGTCCTGGCAGAATGCGGGAATTGCTTGTATGCTATGGCTGGCCGAGGGAGGGGAAAGGATGCCGCTTTTATTATGAGTCTTGACCCGTCGATTGAAGTTGCGCCGAAGAAGCACTATGTCGCGTATAAGATCTCACAGAACCTTGCATGCATGGAGGTTCAAAAAAACCGTGTGATCCTTTACCTCAAGCTTAACCCCAAGGAAGTGAACGGCCCTCCTGTGATTTCCAGGGATGTCAGCAAGATCGGGCACTATGGGACCGGTGATCTTGAGATCAGCATCGGACATGACGCAGCCTTAGCCGCGGCCAAGCCATTTATTGAAATGGCTTACCGAAAGATTGGTGGCTGAACGACAGCCCCTCGCCCTCTCCAGCCCAGCCGCCCCACGCGGCCGAATAGGCCTGTGTCCGAAAGACAAGCAAGACTGCAGCCAAGTCCACAGCTACAGCCAGGCCCGTGTGGAAGCCCCAATGTGCTCCCACACGGGTATTTTGCAGGGGGAGTCGACTGGGCCTATCGCCCCGACGGAGGGGCGGCGCGGGCGTTGGCCTCGGCCTCCAGCGCGTCGGCGCGGGCTTTCAGCTCGTTGATCTCGTCCGCGAAGCCGCGCAGGCCGACCAGCAGGGAATCCAGGTCCTGGTCGAAGCGCTTGAGCAGAGGTTTTGCCCCGGACTTAGGGCGGAGTTGCTCGGCCAGCATGAGATCCTCCAAAGTGACGCGAAGGGCGGCGAAAGAGCCTTGGCTCCCGTTGACGAAGTGCTCGACGTAGGCGGCGCTGTCGATCTCCGCCTCCTCCCGCAGGCGCACGCGCGCCTCGATCGCCTTGCCGCTTTCGGAGACCACCCAAGAAGATAAGCCGTGATCTAGGTCGGCCGTCCAGGCGGAGGGGCCCTCGATCAGCGCGAGGCGGCCCTGCGGGCCCTTCAGAAGAGCGAGGCTTCCCGAGGCGAAGCGCTTGAGCTCGGCCGCGCCGGGGGCGGCTCCCGAAGGCTTGCGGCCCTGCAAGGTCTCGGCCAGACGCAGGGCCGCCGCCGCGCTTTCGCTCATGCGGCCGAGGGTCGATCGGAGCGTGGCCTCGCGGCCCGCAGCGTGGACCGTCGACGAGGCCGTGAGGATGACGGTCAACGCCCAAAACGAAATCAGCTCGCGCATGCGACCTCCCCAGCGAACATAGGGTGCCCGGGGGGAGCTAAAGCGAGGTGAAGGGGAGGTTAAAGCGGGGTAAAGGCCGGCGGGTCACGGCTTGTTCTTGTCGAGCACGAAGCGCGTTTTTTTCGCCAGCGCCTCGGGCGTGAAGGGCTTCTCGATGAACTCGGCGCGCGCGTCGAGCATCCCGCTCTCGGACAGCGACGCGTCGCTGTAGCCCGACATGTACAGCGCCCGTATGCCCGGCCTGAGGACGGCGGCGCGCTCCACGAGAGCTTTGCCGTTCATGCGCGGCATGTGGGTGTCCGTCAGGATCATGTGTATCCGCTCGACGTAGCGCTCGCATATGTCGAGAGCCTCGACGCCGTCCTTGGCCTCGAGCACGAGGTAGCCCTGCTCGCTGAGCACGCGGCTCGCCAAGTGGCGGACGGAGTCCTCGTCCTCGGCCAGAAGGATCGTCTCCTGGCCCGCGAGGGAGACCGGCGGCGCCTCGGCGGCATCGGGAGCGGAGCCGCCGGGCTCGAGCGACCTGGGGAAATACAGCTTGAAGGTCGTGCCTCGGCCGGGTTCGCTGTAGACCCAGATGTCGCCGCCGCACTGCTTGACGATCCCGTACGCCGTCGAAAGCCCCAGACCCGTGCCCTTGCCCGGCGCCTTGGTCGTGAAGAACGGCTCGAAGATGCGCGCCAAGGTCGCCTTTTCCATGCCCATCCCCGTATCCGTGATGGAGAGCTGGACGTAGGCCCCCGGAGCGACTCCGAAATGTCCGCCCGCGCTCGATTCGTCCAGGTCGACGTTGGCCGTCTCGACGGTCAGCCTGCCTCCGCCGGGCATCGCGTCGCGCGCGTTGACGACGAGATTCATCAGGAGCTGCTCGAGTTGGGAAGGATCGGCCTCGGTGTACGCGAGCACGGGATCCAGGTGGAGAACGAGCTCCACGCCCTCGCCGAGCAGGCGGCCGAGCATCTTTTCCATGCCCTTCATCACGAAGTTGAGATTAAGCGGCCGGCGCTCGAACACCTGCTTGCGGCTGAAGGCCAGAAGCTGGCGCGTCAGCGCCGAGGCTTGATCCGCGCAGCGGAGGATGTCGTCCAGGTCCTCGCGGCGCTGCGCCTCGTCGTCCGGCGCCGACTTCATCATGCGCGCCAGGCCGATGATCGCGGTGAGGATATTGTTGAAGTCGTGCGCGACGCCGCCCGCGAGCCGGCCCAGGGCCTCCATCTTCTGCGAGTGGACCAGCTGGTCCTGGAGGCTTTGCCGCTCCAGGCTTACGCGCTCGAGCTCGCGCTTCTCGGCCGCCAGGGCGTCGATGGCCCGCTCGCGCGCGTCCTCGGCGTCGTGGATGCGCAGGAGCTGGGCGGTCATCCAGTCGACGCGCTTGCGTTGCCGGGCCTCGGGGTTCTTCTCGAGCAGCAGCTCCGGCGGCACGTAATGGACGTTCAAGCAGACGTGGGGCCCGATCGCGGCGATCTTGTGCGTGTTGAGGACGCCGCTCAAAGTCTCGGGCGGGCAGTCTCCGTGGGGATATTGGCACATCCCGACCATGCGCTTGCCGATGAAGAAGAGATCGAGCAGCGTCTCGTAGTAGACGACATCCTGGAAGTTCCGCTCGGGGCCGACCTGCCAGGAGACGTCGCCGGCGGCGCGCAGCGCGGTGAAGCCTTCCGCGATGGCGGCTTCGTAGGCCTGCTGCAGGAAGCTCAGCATCTTCTCGGTCTTGAAGCGCCCGCCGTCCAGGTAGTCGCGCTCGCTGGTCATCAGCAGGCGCTTCGCGCGCCTCGCCTCGTCGACGTCGAGGCCCAGGCCGAGGAGGCCCTCTTTAAGCCGCGCGATGGCCGCGTCGGGGCCGACGAAGACCGTGCGCTCGTGGCGCTCCAGCCCGAGGGCGAGGAAGGGGACGGTGATGTCGATTTGTTCCTGCGGGGTTTGAAAGAGAAGACAACAGTGGTCCCCGTGCGAAAGCCCGGGCAAGGCGTCCTGCAACGTCCGCGGCATGAGAGCCCCCGTGCGTCCTCGGCGTCGCGCGCCGGTCCGCTCTCGTCATGGCGCCGTCACGACATCAGATTAGCATAGCTCCAATAAAATTCAAAAGCAATAGAGAATTTAACGCGCAAGGAGGGTTCGACGGGGAACGCGCGTCAGCCGCGCATTCCCTTCGCGGCGGCCCAGCCGACCAGGATCAGGGCGCCGAGGACCAAGGCGGCGTGCGGGTTGCCGTAGCTGGCGGTGGGGAAGTGGTTGCTCAGCATGATGAAGACCAGCGGGACCGACATGTAGGTGTTGTGCTTGGAGGCGCGCCGGCCGATCGCGCCGTAGGTCATGTCGGGCTTTTGCCCGGCCTTCACGGCCGCGAGCATCTTGCGCTGGCCGGGGAGGATGCGCATCCAGACGTTGGCGACCATGATCGTGCCGAACATCGCGCCGATATGGATATAGGCCGCGCGGGGGCTGATCACCTCGGCGAGACCTCCGGCCAAGGCGACCGTGAGGGCCCAGCACAGCGCCGCCCCGAGGGGCTCATGGTCCTTCAGCGGCGAGCGCCAGATGAGATCGTAGACGACCCAGCCCATGATCAGGACGCCGACGCCGATCGCGATCGCCGCGCCCTCGCCGATCTTGGAGTCCAGCTCGACCATCAGCCCGCCGGAGTAGTAGACGATCGTCAGCAGCAGGACGCCGCTCAGCCAGGTCAACGCCGACTCCCACTTGAACCAATGCAGGGTCTGGGGCATCATCTCCGGGACGCGCTGCTTCTCGACGCGGTAGAAGCCCCCGCCGTGGACCATCCACAGCCGGCCGGCGACGTTGCCTTCTCCGCCCTCCATGTTTTTCTCGAACCAGTTGAACAGGTAGGTCTGCCCGATCCAGGTGACGCCGGCGAGCACGTGGAACCAGCGCACGATCAGGTTGAGCCACTCGCTGACGTTGATGTCCATGGGGAAAAGTCCTCAGACGGCCAAAAGGCCCGCGGGACGATAGGCCCTACGACTCATGCGTCCCGTCGGGGGTTGCTGTAAAATCAACATGCACGCAGTTTATAGCACAGGAGGACGGCCTGTTGTTGAAGGTTTCCGGCCTGCTGTTCTTCCGTTCGTTCCTGGTCCTCGGCGCCCTCGCGTCCCTCTTAACTTCCCCGCCTTTTCGGCTTTCCGCAACGGTTCCAGCGCCGCGGGATCGCCCACGGCGATCGCCAGCATCTTGTCCGGATCCAGGTAGCGCCGCGCGACGCGGCGTATGTCCTCGGGCGTCAGCGCGGCCAGCCGAGCCTGATACGACCCCAGGCTCGCCTCCGAGTCGATGCCCTCGAGCGCGTGGCCGGCCAGGATGTCCGCCGCGCCTTCCGCCGACGAGAGCCTGATCGACAGGCGCCCGGCGAGGGTGCGCTTGGCCAGATCCAGCGCCTCGGGTGAGACCAAGGTCTCGCGCATGCGGCGAATCTCCGATCGGAACTCGTTCAAGGACGGTCGCGCCGCTTGAGGACGGGCTTTTGCCTCGGCCTCCCACAGCATATCCCGACCGAAGCGGATGGTCGCCGAGTAAGCGCCGTAGGTGTAGCCGTGCTTGTTCCTCAGGTTCTCGAACAGCCGCCCGTTCTCGCCGCCGCCCAGAATGTGGTTCATGACCATGAATGCGAGGTAATCCGGGTCCGTCGCTTTTAAGTCGAGCGCCTGGGAGACGTTCAAATGCACCTCGGTCGAGCCCGGTCGCGAGATGGCGACGAAGCGCGCGGGCCGGACGGAGGTAGGCGGCGGGACCGGTCGCGGGGCCTGACCCGGCGTGAACGTCGCGAACGCCGTTTCGAGCATGCGCCGAGCCTCCTCGGGCGCCACGTCGCCGACGAGCACCAACGCCATCCGGTTCGGGCGTATCGCGCGCCTATGGAAGGCGCGCAGGCGGGCGCCGGAGATCGATGCTAAAGTCGCCGCTCCGGGGAAGGGTTTGGCGTAGGGATGGCCGGGGTAGAGCTCTTTTCGCAACCGCTCATCGATAAGGACTTCGGGGTCGATCCGTCGCTCTTTCAGCGTCTCGATATTGAGGTGCTTCCATTGCTCGACCTCGTCGTCGGGATAATCGGCGCTTTGAAGAATCGTCGCCAACTGCCTTAGGAAGGGGCCGGCGTTGCGCGCGAGGCCGGCGGCCTCGACCTGTAGAAGGTTGAGGTGCGCGTGAGCCTCCCACGTGTAGCCCAGGTCGTCGAAGGTTTCCTCGACCCGTCGGGCGTCCCGCTCCTTGGTTCCCTTGAAGAGCAGATCGGCGACGGCGTCCGACAACCCGTCCTCGCCCGCGGCCTCCGCGGAACGTCCGGCCCGGATCATCAGCCGGGCCTCGAGCAGGGGCAGGCTCCGGTCTCGGACGACGTGAACCCGCATGCCGTTGGCAAGGGTGAATCGCGTTACCTGAGGCGTCGCCGGCGCGGAGAACGGCGCGAGCGGCGGAGGTTGGTCGCCGGGAGGTCGAGGGTCGCTCTTTGGAATCCGTGCCTTGCGGGTCTCCAAGTCCGGGGACTTTTTATCGCCCGGCGTCACCAGCATGACCGCGCGGCCGGCCTCGACGATCCAGCGCTTGACGGCGCGGCGCACGTCGTCGGGGCGCAGCGAACGCAGCCGGCGCATGTCGCGCGCGAGGCCGCCGGCGGGTCCATTCAGAGCGGCGTACGAGCTGAGGGCCTGGGCGCGCGCGGCGAGCGCGCGCTGTCCCAAAAGCGTCTCCAGCTCGATCGCCGTTTTCGCCCGCGCCAAGGCGCGCGCGCCTGGACCTCGACGAGCGAGGCGCCGCATGAGGGCGCCGAGGGCGCCTAGGCGGCTCTCGGCGGTGGCCTCGGAGTTGAGAAAGAGGAAGATGCCGAGGAGATCGGGGCCGCGCCCGTAGGCCGCGTCGCCCCACCGCGGAAATTGCAACGAGAAACCCAGCGCGCGGTTCCCCTTGACCACCGCGCGGTAGAGCGGTCCCTCCTGATTCGCGAGTATGCTCGCGGCCAGGCGCAGCGCGGCATGATCCTTGGTCCCGCGCTCGGGCAGGCGCCAGCCGACCAGCATTAACGGATGCGCGGCCAGGGGATCCTCGACCCTTGCGCGGACGTCGCTCGTAAGCGGCGGCTCGCTCAGGTCCGGCTCGCGAGTCTCGGGTTCGGCCGGTATGGCGCCGAAATGCCGCTCGACGAGGCGTTTAGCCTCCTCGAAAGTCACGTTGCCGGACAACGCCAGCACCGCGTTGTTGGGCCGGTAGTGGGCGAGGTAGAAGGCCCGGACGTCCTCGAGCGTCGCGTTGCGTATGTCCTCGATCTCCCCGATCGTCGAGTGCGCGTTCTCCCAGCGCGTGAAGGCCAGCGCGCCCATGCCGGCGTCGAGGGCCTCGGCGTAGGGATTGTCCTTGACGTTTTCCCGCAGCTCCTTGATGACGACTTCCTTCTGGAGCGCAAGGGCATGGGCGTCGATGCGCATCGAGTGCATGCCCTCGGCCGTTCCCCATAGGGCGCGTTCGAGCGACTCCTTGGGCACGACCCAATGGAAGGTCGTGTCGGTCTTGGTGGTATAGGCGTTGTCGGAGCCGCCGGAGTGTTCAATCATGCGCGAAAACTCGTGGGGGCCCAGGCTTTTGGAGCCTTCAAACCAGAGGTGCTCGAAAAGATGCGCGAAGCCCGAGAAGCCGCGGCGCTCGTGGCGCGAGCCCACCTTGTAGGTCATCGAGCCCGCGACGACGGGGCTGGTGCGGTCGGTCTGCACGACGACGACGAGGCCGTTGGCGAGGCGGAAGGTGCGAGTCGGGAGGGAAAGGGATCGGCGCGAGGAAGAGCTTCCGGAGCCGGCCTCGATCGGCGGGCCGTCGGCCGGCGCCGAGGCATCGAAGGTCCGTCCCGCCTCGAAGCTTTGCGTCTCGAGGGGCGCGTCGGAAGCCTGGACCTTCTGAAGCGGTGAGGATGCGGGATGTTGTTTCTCCCTCGCCCCCTGAAGGGGGGAGAGGGTAGGGTGAGGGGGGAGAATCTGGGCCGCTCTTGCTTCACCCCTCACCCCCGCCCTCTCCCCAAGAGGGGAGAGGGAGACCTCTGGAACCGGCGAGAGGCCGCCCAACGCGCCGGCATCGATCCGCGGCGCGATCGGCGCGGCGACCGGCGACGGGGCCGCGATCGGCGCGAGAGGCGCGCTCGGGGCGTTCTTCGACGTTTGAGCGGCGGCGGCGGAAAGAGCGGCGGCGAGAAGCAAGCGCAAAAGGATCATAGGCGCATTCTACCGATACCGTCGTCGTGTCGTCGTGGGACCGTCGGTCCCGGAGGGAGGGATTTTAGGCCCGGCGCCGGCTGGGCCTTCCGGCCTTTTTTCGGCCCGTCGCCGCTTTCTGGGCGTCTTGAAGCGGCTTGAGCGCCGCCGGGTCGCCCAGCGCGATCGTCAGCATCCTGTCCGGGTCCAGGTAGCGCCGCGCGACGCGGCGTACGTCCTCGCGCGTCAGGGCGTCGAGACGGGCTTGCCGCGAGGCCAGCTCGGTCTCGGGGTCGAGACCGGCCTCCAGAAGCTCCGCGAGCGCGTTCGCCGTTTCCTCCGGCGAGGACAGCGTCATCTCGAGCTTCCCCGCGAGGCGGCGTTTCGCGGCCTCGAGCTCCTCCGGCGAGACCAGGTCTTCGCGGATGCGCCGCGCCTCCGTCCGAATCGCGCCCAAGGCGCGGCGGGCGACCGCCGGCCGGCAATCGACCGTGGCCTGCCACGTCACGGCTGGCCCCACGCCGATGAGCCTGGATTTCGGCCGGTAAGCGTAGCCGTGATCGTTCCTCAGGTTCTCGAAGAGGCGTCCCGAGCCGCCCACGCCGAGGATGGTGTTCATCGCCGCGACCGCCATGTAATCGGGGTCCGCCGGCGACAGAGCCAGCCGCTGAGAGACGGAGAGATGCACCTGCGCCGCGCCCGGCCGAGGGATCGAGACGAAACGGGCCCGCGGACGCGCCGCCGCGGGAGGAAACGGCGGGGAAGGCTTGGCCGACGGCCCGCCGTGGAACGCGCTTTCCAGGAGGCGGCGCGCTTGCTTCGGCGTCAGGTCGCCGACCAGGATCATGGTCGACCGCGAGGGGTCGACGGCGCGCCGGTGGAAGGCCCGAAGCCGGCCGCGGGCGACCGCGGCGATCGCGGAGGGGCGGGGAAACGTGTCGGCGAAGGCATGCCCCCGGAAGAGCTCCGCCCGCTGACGTTTCTCGATGGCCTGTTCCGGATCGGCCAGCTTATCCTTGAGCTCTCCCGGGCTCAACGCTCTCCAGTCCTCGACCTCGTCCGCCGGGTAAGCGGGCTGCCTCAGGATTTCCGCCAGCTCCTTGAAGAAAGGACCCGCGTTGCGCGCGAGGCCGGTCGCCTTGAGCGCGATGCTGTCGGGGAGCGCCTCCACCTTCACCTCGTAGCCGAGCTCCTGAAACAGCTCGGCCGTCCCGCGGGCGTCGCGGTCTTTTGTTTGGCCCAACAGGAGCTCCGACGCGGCCTTGGCCAGCCCGCGCCGGCCGGGGCCTTCGGCGGCCAGGCCGGAGTCGAAAAGCAGCCGCGCCTCGAGCAGGGGCAGGCGCGGATCGCGGATCAGGCGCACCTGCATGCCGTTGGCGAGCGAGAAGCGGTGGACACGCGGAAGCTCGGGCTTGGGCGCGGGCGTCAGCGGCGGGAGGGCGGACCCGGGCCGGCGCGGCGAGTCCTCGGGAAGGCGGGAGCGGGGGAGCCCGGCGGCGGCCTTCCCGGGGCGTTTCGGAACGACGAGCATCACCACTCGCCTGGCGTCGACGATCCAGCGCTTCACCGCGCGGCGGATATCCTCGGAGCGCAGCGAAAGCAGGCGGCGCATGTCCCGCGCGAGGCCTTTCGCCGAGCCCGTGAACGCCGTGTAAGCGCTGAGCGTCTGGGCGCGTTCGCGCCAGGACCTTTCATTCTTGAGAGCTTGCAGCTCGGCCGTTGTTTTCGCGCGCGCCAGCTCCTTGGCTCCGGGGCCGAGCCGCGCGAGGCGCTTGAAAAGGCCGTCGAGATCGCTCAGCGTCCGCGCGGCGCCGGATTCCGCGTCCAAAGTCAGCTCGGCGCCGAAGAGATCGGCCCCTCTCCCGTAGCGCTCGTTGCCCCACCACGCCGAGGACCATGCCCATTCGAGGACGGAGTCCGCCTTCGACAGGGCGCGCTGGAACGGTCCCGACTCGGCCCCGAGGAGGTGAGAAAGCAGGCGCAGCGCCGCGAAGGCCTTGGTCCCGCGCTCGGGCAGGCGCCAACCGACGTACAGCGCGGGATGCTTCGCGAGGGGATCCTCGACCCGGGAGCTGACGTCCGCCGCGAGCGGCGGTTCGCTCAGATCGGGCTCCGGCGCGGCCGGGCGGGCGGGGATCGAGCCGAAATGGCGCCCGACCAGCCGCTTGGCTTCCTCGAGAGTCACGTCGCCGACCAAGGCCAAGACCGCGTTGTCCGGCCGATAGTATTTCCGGTGGAAGGCCTTGACCTCTCCGAGCGTCGCGGCGTCGACGTCCTCGGCCGTGCCGATGATTTCATGGGCGTTCGCCCAGCGCTTGAAAGCGAACCGCCCCATGTCGCCGTAGCAGGCCTTCAGGTAGGGGGCGTCGAGCAAGGTCCTCCGGAGCTCCTCGATCACGACGCGCTTCTCTATGGCGAATCCTCGCGGGTCGGGGTCCGTCGACCGCATGCCCTCGGCCTCGGCCCACAGCACGCGGTCCAGCGCCCCCTTGGGAACCGTCCAATAATAAGTCGTTTCGGTCTTGGTCGTCTCGGCGTTGTCCTCTCCCCCGGAGGACTCGATGAGGCGCGTGAACTCGTGCGGCTTCAAATTCTTGGAGCCCTTGTAGCGCGTGTGCTCGACCAGGTGGTAGAAGCCGGAGCGCCCGCGGCGCTCGTGCTGGGAACCCACCTTGTAGGTGATCGAGCCTGCGACGATGGGGCGGCTGCGGTCGGTCTGCACGACGACGGTGAGGCCGTTGGCGAGGCGGAAGGTGTGGATCGGCCGAGAGATGGAACCGCGCGGGGGGGCGGCGGCGGCATCGGCCTCGACCGGAGGGCCGTTGGCCGGGGCCGAGGCGTCGAAGGTCCGGCCCGCGCTCGCGTGCTCGGCTTCGAGGGATTCGCTGCTGGACGGGATTTCCCTTTGTAATTCCCTCTCCCCCTGTAGGGGGGAGAGGGAAGGGTGAGGGGGGAACTGATTGCGCGCCCTTACTCCTGTCTTAGGGGCTGCTGAAAGCCCCTCACCCTGTCCCAGCCGCCCCCCTCTACGGCCAGGCCCGTGGGGGAGCCCACTGGGCTCCCCCCGTCCCGCCCTTCGGGCACCCTCTCCCCCCGCGGCGGGGAGAGGGCAGACGACGGGCGCCGCCGGCATGGCCGATGGCGCGTCGATCGAAGCGGTCAGCGGCGAGGGCGCCGTCAACGTAGCGAGCGCGGGTCCGGGGACGGTTTTCGGGCCTTGGACGCCGGCCGCGAGCGCGGCGGCGGCGAGGAGGCGGAGGACGAGCACGAGCCGATTTTATCGATTCGCGTCGGGGCCGTCGTGGGACCGTCGGTCCCCGGGGAAAGGATTTTAGGCCCTGAACCGGCTGGGCCCTCCGGCCTTCCTTATTATAGGGAGGCGCCGGCCAAGGCCGGCTCGAGGGAGCGTAGATCGCCGACGGCGATCACGAGCATGCGGTCGGGATCCAGGTAAAGCCGCGCGGCGCGGCGCACGTCCTCGGGGGTCAGCGCGGCGAGGCGGTCGAGCCAGGTCGACAACTCGCGCTCGGCGTCCAGGCCGTGCTGCTCGTATTGGGCCAGCGTCGAGGCTAGGCGGTCGATCGAGGCCAGGCGCATCGCGAACAGGCCGGACATGTAGGTCGTCGCGGCCTTCAGCGTCTCGGCGGAGACGAGCTCCTCCCTCAGGCGCCGTATCTCTCGCCCCATCTCGCGCAGCGCCGGGCCGGCGACCTCGTAGCGCGTCTCCGCGCCGGCTTCCCAGAGCAGGGCCCGGCTCAATTGAGAGGCGCCCGAGTAGGCGCCGTAGGTGTAGCCGTGCTCGACGCGTAGGTTCACGAACAGGCGCGAGGTGGACGAGCCTCCGAGAAGCTGGTTCATGACCGCGAAGGCGGCCATGTCCGGGTGGCCCGGAGCCAGGTCGATCGACCGCGCGACGGACAAATTGGCCTGGGCCGAGCCCTGCCGGTCGATCAGCGCGCGCCTCGCCGCCCCAGGGTCCGGGGCCGGCGGCACGCTTTCCTTGGCGGCGGGACGGCCCGAGCCGGCGAAGGCTTTCTCCAACGACCGCAGCGCGGCGTCCGGATCGAGGTCTCCGACCAGGACCAGCGCGGAGCGCTCGGGACGGATCATGCGGGCATGGAAGGCCCGCAGTTTCGCGGAGGAGACGGCGGCCAAGGCGGTCTCGTCGGGCTGTCCCGACGCGTACGGATGGCCGGGGAAAAGCTCCGCCTTCAGCCTCTCGCCGGAAAGAAACTCAGGGTCCTTGCGCAGCTCCTTTAGCCGCTCGGCCTGGTTGCGCGTCCACAGCGCGGTCTCGGCCTCCGGGTAATCCGCTTGGGCCAGCACCTCGCCGAGGCAGGAGAAGAAGGGCTCCGCGTTGCGCGACAGGCCCGAGGCCGAGACATGCATCAGCTCCAGTCCCGCGCGGGCGCCGGCCGCGCCGCCGAGCCGCGCCAAAGTCCCGGCGATCGTCGCGGCGTCCTTGCCGGCGGCGCCCTTGAACATGAGCCCGGCCGACGCGAGGGCGAGCCCTTCCTCGCCCGGCGTCTCGCGGACGCGCCCGGCGTCG
>CAZMIB010000022.1:0-27485 GCA_964566245.1 uncultured Elusimicrobia bacterium
CTCGCGCTCGACGTCCAGCTCAAGCGTCTACTCCGGCGGTCCCTCGCTCTTCAGATTATCCAGCAGCTTCTTCGTGTCGCCGCTTTCGTTCACGCCTTCCTGCCAGGTCTGCCGCTTGGTTTGCGGGATCGGTTGGGCGGACGAGGGGGCGGCGCCGGGGCCGGCTTGGGCGTATTGGCCGCCGACCAGCGGGGTGCTGCCGAAGGCGTTCTCCAGGCTCCCGTGGCCGGTGTACAGCATGAAGGTCGTGACGTCGTCGTGCCGGATGTCGCCGTCGGAGCCGCGGACCGCGCACACGGCGGTCGGCGTGTGGACCAGGAGCTGGTCGTGATTCGCGCTCGTGAGCAGCTTCGCCCATATCTGGCCGAACTGAAGCTTGAGTTGGCGCAGCCGGTTGTCGATGCCGCTCTTGCGCGCGGTGATCGAGTAGCTCGTCTTCTCGTTGATCTTGACCTCGATGCCGCCGAGGTAGGCCATCGCGGCGCGGTCGCCCTCCCCTGTCCGCACCGTGTCGCCCTCATGCAGGAAGTCGCCGACCTTCGCGCGGTGGTACGCCTTGGAGCCGTCCGGCTGCACCTCGAGCTTGCCGACGATCGCGGTCACGACGGCCACGCCCCTCGAGGCCGCGGCGCCGGGTCGGGGGACGAGCAGCGCGGCCAAGGCCAGCAGGACGCCTCTCATTTGACCTCCGCGCGCGTCACGCGCGCCCGTCCGCGGCTGAGCGCGTCCAGCAGCTCGCCGAGCTCGCGCGGATCGAGGCCCTCGGACTCGATCGCGACGAGGCGGTAGCCTTTTAGCTTGTCGGACGCCTCGGGCGGCACGCGCGTCTGGACCATGTTCCATGCCTCCTCGGGGCGCAGGCGCCGGTCTCCGGCGTCGAGCAAGAGCTGGCCGGTGGCGGGCGGCGACAGCGCCGGGACCTCGACCTTCGCGAGCCCGAGCTGCTTGAAGTTGTTCAGCGGGTTGTCGTCCTGGAGCACGACCGTCGCGAACGCAACCGAGTTCGCCTGGTTCGGGGGGAATAAGGCGTGCATGACGTACTCCTTGGTCTCGCCGGGGGCGAGCATCGGGATCACCTTGGGAGAGTCGGGAGCCTCGAGCCCGCTCAGCGTCAGCGTGAGCTTCACGTTCGGCTCGGTCGTCCCGCCCAAGTTCGCGACCTTGACCCGGAACGCGACCTGACCGCTCGGCGTCGCCTCCTCCTTCTCGAGCTCGAGGTCGACGACCGCGAGGTCGCGCGAGGCCGAGGCGGCCTGGCTGCGCAGCGAGAAGCTGAACACCGACGACTCAGCGATCTTGTTGCCGCTCGCGTCTAGCCCCTGGACTTTCCAGTAGTAGACCTGCCCGCCGGAGAGTCGCTGCAGCGGATCGCTCGGGTTCTCCGGATAGTCCAGGAAGTTCCGCGGGCCGCCGGTGGGGCCGGTGAAGACCGTCTTGAAGAAGGCCGGATCGTTAGCGACCAGGACCAGGTAGCTGCTCGATCCCGACGAGGCCCAGCGCAGCGAGAGCGGAGGCTGTATCTCGCGCGCCCCGTCCGAGGGGTAAAGGAGCGAAATGTTCGGCGAGAACACCCCGAAGGTCGCCTGTTGCTGGACCGTGAAGCCGTTCAGCGTCGCCGCGGCGGCCAACGTGTAGGTCCCGGGGCCCGTCCAGAAACGGCGTATCGCGAGGCCCGAGACGCGGGTCGAGGCGACGCCCGCGCTTCCCGGCGCCGCGTTGCCGGTATGCGTGAACACGACCGCCCCCCTGGGGTTGAGTATCTGGAACGAGAACTGCACCGTCCCGGAGCTCGCGGCGCCGTTGAAGACGCTTTGCGCCATCGCGATCGACTCCGAGTCCGAGAACGTCTGCCGGATCGCGCCGTTGACGTCCAGCACCTGGACGCCGCGCGGGTCGAGGACCGCCCCGCGGGCCGGGGCCCCGAGCGCGAGAGCGAGAGCCAGCGCCGCCGCGACGTTTCGCGTTTCCATTTACCTCACCACCGCCACCTTCTTGACCGTCCTCGCGACCTCGCCGGTCACGGGGTTCTTCACCTTCACGAGGAAAAGGTACACGCCCGAGGCGACCGGCTCCCCGCGGGAGTTCGTGAGGTCCCAATCGGCGTGGTAGACGCCCGGCGTGGGTGACGTCAGCTCCGCGCCGGCGAACTCGCGCACCGCCTGGCCCGCGATGTCGAAGATCGAGATGACCGCCTCGATCGGCAGCACGCGCGACTCGAAGCGCAGCGTCACCGGGCCGCGCGCCGGGTTCGGGAACGCGTACGCCGTCTCCGGCGCGAGCAGGTTCCAGTCGAGCTGCACGCGGAAGTCCTGCCCGTCGGTCAGCCGGACGTCGACCGGCCGGGAGTACGCGAGCCCGTTGTACGCGCGCACCTGGTACGAGCCCGGCAGCAGGTGCCCTATCGAGAAGCTGCCGTCGGCCTTGGTCGGGACCGAGGCGATGCGCCGTCCGTTCTGGTAAAGCTCGATCCGCCCGGAGCCCGCGCCCGGGGCCGCCGCGAGATAGCGCCCGCCGGAGCCCGTCGGCGAGCCGACGAAAGCCTGGATCTGCCCCGAGATGCTCGCGAGGGTGTAGTTGGTCTCCAGCGTGAACGCGTTGCCGGTCGTCCCGGTCGCGATGCCGTCCTTAGAGACCGCGCTGGTGATGTCGTTGACCGTCCAGGAGGCGGTCAGCTTGTACGCCCCGGGCAAAAGCCCCGAGGCGACGTAGGTCCCGCTCCCGTCCGCGAGCGTGTAGCCGCTCCAGGCGAAGTTGCCGGCGATGTCGAACGCCTGCACCAGCACGCCGGTGATGCCGGTCCCGTCCGATTGGGTCACCGCGCCCGCGATCTGGCTCTTGGGATAAGCCGCCGCTTGGCCGGTCGCGACGTTCGAGAGCGAGGAGACGTTGCCGTGCTCGTCGACCGTCCACAGCACGACGAAGTACGTGGCCGAGGCGACCAGCCCGCCGAGCACGGCCGTCTGCGCGTCGCCCGGGTTCACCCCCGCGGTGCTGATGACGACCTGGGCGCTCGACGGCGCGGCCGCGGGCGGCAACACGGGGTCGGTCGAGAGGAAGAGCCTGAACGCGCTGCCCGCGTTCAGCGCTCCCAGCAGGCCGTCTCCGCCGACCGACGTCCACGCGACCGTGAGGACGCCCGGCGCCGTCCCGCTCGACGCGGACAGAGTCGTCACTGCGGCGGGGGGAACCGTCTCGATCGTCGAGGTCGTGACGGAGGCCGTGAACGCGGTCGGCGTCCCGGCGGCGTTGAACGCGCGCACGCGCGCGGCCGAGGTCGTCCCCGCGGTCAGGCCCGTGAAGCTCCAGCTCGACGCGGTCGTGAGCACGTCCGAGGAGATCGTCACGAACCCGTCGCGCGTGAGTTGGGTCTCGAACAACGTCCCGGCCGGATTGCCGCTCGCGGACCAGCTCACCGTGAAGCTCGTGAAGGCGACGTTCGAGACGGCCGGGGCGCCCGGAAGCGCCGCCAAGGTGATCGTCGAGATCGGCGCCGAGTAGAAGGCGTCGGAGGCGGTCGAAACCTTCACCTCCAGGAAATAGGTGGTGTTCGGGAGTATGCCCGAGTTGAACAAGACCGTCTGCTGGCCCGCCGCCCCCGTGCCGGAGGATAGCGGCGCGGCGAAGGCCGCGCTCGTGTCCAGCACGATGAGGGGGACCGCGCCGAGACTGTAGAGCTGCCAGCTCGCGGCGACGAGCCCGCTTTGGACGTTCGTGAACTGGACGTTGGTCGGCGTCAGGTTCGACGGCAGCGGATCAGGCGACCAGATCAGCCGGTGGTTCGGGTCGTAGTCGGCGAAGGAGCCGGCCGGCGGGCCCGCCGCGTTGACGAGATAAAGGAAGCTGCCCAAGAGCGCCGGCGCGCCGACGTTCACGCCGACCGTGGCGTCGAACGAGAGCCCGTAGAAGGTCGCGCTCGCCGGCAGGTCCCCGATCAAGGCCACCGCCGTCGCGCCCGCGAACAGGTTCTGGAAGCTGACGCTCGAGAAGTTCACCAACGAGACATTGGGCTCGAGGCGCATGCCGCCCTGAGGCAGGCCCGAGACGACGCCGGTCGAAAGGTCGATCGTCCCAAAGACGTCCAACGCGAGGCGCGAGGAGGGAATCTGGCCGAGCGTCGGCGTGCCGGAGACGGCCGTCATCTGCAGCGTCGCGCCGGGATTGACCGTGATCGAGGACGCGAAAATGCGCCCGGAATCGCGGACGCGCAGCGTCCCTCCGGACTGGACCTGGATGCCGCCCGCTGGCTGAGGACCGGAGACCGTCAAGGCGCTGTTATGGACTTCCAAGGTCCCGCCGGAGACGATCGCGCCGAGGGTCAACGTGTGGCCAGTCACGGCCGTATCGAAGGTCAGTTGACCCAGCGAAACCGCGACCAATCGCGCGACAAAATCCTCTCCAATCGCCGTCACCCCCGTCGGATTTCCTAAATTTACGTCGTTAAAGCTTGTCACGCCGCCACCCGTTATTCGCTGAGGGACCGAGCCGGCAAAGTTGACCGCGCTCGTGCCGCCGTTGAAGAACCCGCCGGCCTGAGACCAATCGCCTCCCATGTTTATTTGAAAACTCCGCGCGGACAAAGTACCGCCCGACAACTGCATATCATTCGTTAGCGTCAGATTCGCGCCCAAGGTCACGGTCGTCGAGAACGAGGCCGCGAAAGTCATCGTCGCCGGGGTCACCGAGGCGAGGTCCCACGTCGCGCCGCGGCTGTTCGCGAGCGCGAGCGCGGCGTTGTCGCTTCCCGAGCCGCCGAACACCACGTTCTCGCCGCCCTGCGGCGCCAGGCCCAGCATCCAGTTCGACGCCGCGGAGGCGAGCGGGGTCGAACCCTGTCCGGTCCACAGCCGCTGCGGCGTGCCGGCGACGAACACCGCCGCCCCTGTCGAGGCCGCGATGCCGGCCGCGTTCGTCGCGACGACGTAGCGGAAGTGGGTCGTGCCCGTCAGAAGCCCGGTCTCCGTGAAGCTCGCGGCCGCCCCCGCGATCGCGGCCGTGTCCGCGAGCAGGAAGAACGGCCCGCTCGCGCCGGTCGAGCCGTAGAGGCGATAGCCCAGGATTCCCGAGGCGTTGTTCGTCCACTGCCAGGTCACCGAGGTCCCGGCCTGCGAGGCGGCCCTCAACCCGACGGGCGACTGCACCCGCCCGCGTCCGTTCGGTCCGAGCGGCGCCGCGAAGCCGGCGGGGCTCCAATGAGCGACCCTCAAAGCGTGGTTGGCATCCGGCTTGGCGGAGAAAGACAGGTGCACGTTCCCGGCTCCGTCTAAGGCGAGGGCCAAGCCGGCCGCGCCGGCCAGCCCGCTTGCATCGATCGTTTGGCTGGAGAACGAGCCCGCGAAACTCCCGTACTTCAGCGCCGAGCCCGCCGCGTCGAAATAGGCGACGTGAGCCGCGCCGGCTCCGTCCAGCGCCAAGGACGGCGAGCCGCCGGCGCCCGGATCGAGGCTCGTCGTCGTCCAGCCGCCGCCCGTCATCGCGGCCAGCGACAGACCGCCGTTCTGATAGGCGATCGTCGGCCGTCCCGACCCGTCCAAGGCAAGGGACGGCGCCGGGCTCGCGCCGATCGAGCCCGCCGCCGTTTGCAAGCTCCAGATTCCACCCGCGAAGCTCGCGTAACGAAGACTGCCCGCGCCGGCGGTGTCGCCGTAGGCGACCGCGGGATTCATGGCTCCATCCAACGCCAGCGAGACGTCGGGGCCGACCGTCCCCGAGGCGTCGACGGTCTGCGTGCTCCATGCCCCCGCGAACAAAACGGCGTACTTGAGGCTGCCCGCGCCTTCGTCGACGTACGCGACGCGCGCCCCGCCTCCGGCGTCGATCGCGAGGGCATTACCGCGTCCCGCCGCGGCGCCGGCGTCGATGGCCTGCAGCGTCCACGTCGACCCGCCCAGCGCGTTCAACCGCGCATAGCGCAGGCCGTTCTTGAAATAGGCGATGCTCGGAACGCCCGCGGCATCGAGCGCGATCGAGGTATGCGAGCTCACGCCCGGCCCTGCGTCCACCGTCGTCGAGGAGCTCCAGGCCCCTCCCACGCGCTCGATGTACCTCAAGGCCCCGGAGGCCTGCTCCACGTAGGCGACGTGCAGGTTGCCCGCCGCGTCGACCGCGAGCGAGCTGAACGCCCCGGCGTCGTTCGGCGTCCCGTCCAAAGTCTCGAACGTGAACGGCCCGCTGAAGCCCGAGACCACGCTCGAAAGCGCCGAGACGTTCCCGGCCAGATCCTGCGCGAAGATGCGGATGTAAACGGTCTTCAGGTCCGGCAGCCCGGAGAGAACGGTCGACACCGTCGTTCCCGGCGCCAGAGGCGATCCCACCGGAACGACCACCTGCGCGTTGGCCGCGCTCCACGCGACGACATTCGGGTCGGACGTGCTGAACTGGACCAGGAACCGGCTTCCGGCCGGCAGCGCCCCGCTCAAGCCGTCGTTGCCCGGGGACTGCCATTGGACGACCAAGGTATCCGAGGAGCCGTTCTGATAGGCGACCGGGATCGTCGGCGAGGACGGCGCGATCAGATCCAAGATGACGCCGGAAGCCGTGAACGGCCCGCCGACGTTGCCCGAAGGTACGGCGCTATCCATAGCCTTCACGCCGATCGCATAGCTTTGGCCGTTCACCCAAGCCGCCGCCAGGCCAGCCGGAGCGTAGGTCCAGGTCCCCGAGGACGAGCCGGCTGGCAGGAAGCTCGTCGCCTGGAAGAAGGAGTTGAGCGCGGTCAGCGTGCTGACGAAGGTGCTCGAGCCGTCGAAGTAGAAGGTCGTTCCGCCCTGGACATAGGAAAGCTGAACGAGCACGTTCGCCGGCCCGGAGACGCCGGCGTTCGCCGTCAACGTCGAGTCGGAGACGGTCCCGGTGATCGAGGTGAAACGCACGCCGTAAAGGCCGGGCGCGGGGAACAGCGCCGCGGCGACGGGGGGAGCCGTATCGAAGGTGACGGTCGCGGTATTGCCGACCGGGTCGACGATGCCGCCCGCGTTGCGTCCCTGGCTCACGATCGAAAGGGCCTCGCCGTTGATCGCCGGCGGCAGGCTCCCCGCGTAGGACCAAGTCCCGCCCAGCGGTATGATCGGCCCCGTGGAGACGGCCGCGCCCTGGAAGGCCCCCGTGTTGAAGTTCCAGTAGAAGCCGTCCGCGACCCGCCGTATCGTGAGCCCGAGGTCGACCGTCTGGCCGTCCGCCGTTCCCGCTACCGAGGTCAACGCGGTGACGAACGCGCCGTTAGCGGGCTGGGCCACGAGCGCTTGCGCGACGGGCGGCAGGAAGAACGAGCCCAGGTTCAGCGGCGCCGTCGGCGTCCCGGCCGTGTTGAACGCCAGCACCTCGGCGAAGTAAGTCGTCCCGACCGTCAAGCCGCTCGAGGACGCGCTCACGTTGAACGTGAACGAGGAGCTGGCCGCGGTGAAGCTCGCCGACGTCGAGAGCCGCAGCTCGTACAACGTCCCGGCCGGGTTGAAGCCGCCGGCCGCCGCGCCCGAGGACCAACTCACGGTCAGGCTGGACAAGGCGACCTGGGTGAAGGTCGAGACCCCAAGGGGGGAGCCTGGAACCGCGGCCAAGGTGATCGTCGAGCCCAGGCTCGCGAACGACGTCGCGCGCCCCGCCTGGTCCAGCGCCGACACTCGAAGTTGGTACGCCGTGTTGGGCGTCAGGCCCGCGAACGTCGCCGCGGCGCTCAACGTCTGGCTCGACGCAAAGACCGACGCGAAGCTGGTGGACGACAGATCCGCCGCGTACAGCGTTCCCGGCGGATTGGCGGCGAGGCCCCAATTGGCCGTGATCGATGAGACTCCGATGTTGGTCAGCGCCGCCGCGGTCGGCGCCGCGGCGAAGGTCAAAGTCGAGCCGGCCGCGACGAAGCCGGTCGGTGTCCCCGCGGCGTTCAGCGCCTCGACTTGGGCGAAATAGCTCGTGTTCGGCGTCAACCCCGCGAACGCCGCGCCCAGGTTGAGCGTCGCCGAGGCAAGGATGACCCCGCTGAAGTCCGAGGCCGTCGAGAGCTGGACGAGATACGCCGTTCCCGCCGGATTGAAGCCCGCGCCCGCGGTCCCGGACGACCAGTTGAGGCTCGCCCCGCTGGTCGTCACGCCGGCGAAGCCGCCCGGCACGGGAGCGGCCGCCAAGGTCGCGGTCGAACCGAGATTGAGGAACGCGCTGGGCGGCGTCCCCAGCGACCGCACCTCCGCGAAGTAAGTCGTGCTCGGGTTGAGCCCCGCGAAGCTCGCGGACAGGTTCAGCGTCTGGGAGGACGCCAGCACCGGCGAGAATCCCGCGTTCGTGGAGACTTGGACCAGGTACACGGTCCCGGGCGCGTTGAACAGCGTCCCCGTCCCCGACGCCCAGTTGACCGTGAAGCCGTTCGTCCCGACTCCGCCGACCGCCGCGAGGCCGACCGGCAGGGCCGGCGACACCGAAAGCGTCGTGGTCGAGACCGGGCTCGTGAAGGCGGTCGCCCGCCCTAATTGGTCCACCGCCTGCACCCGGACTTGGAACGCCGTATTGGGGATCAAACCGGCGAAGAAGGCCGAGGCGTTCAAGGTCTGGCTCGACAGGAGGGACGCGAAGCCGTCGGACGATATCTGCGCCGTGAACAACGTGCCCGCGGGATTTCCCGCCGCGCCCCAGCTCGCGCTCAGGCCGTTGGCGACCACGTTCGACAGCGCCAGCCCGACCGGAAGGGCGGCCGGCGTCACCGTCGAACCCAAGCCCAAGGGAGCGGTCGGCGTGCCCGCCGCGTTCAGCGCGACGACCTGGGCGAAGTAGCTCGTGTTCGGCGTCAGGGCCGCGAAGCTCGCTCCGAGATTGAGAGTCGTCGAGGTAAGGAGAACCCCCGAGAAATCGGACGCCGTGGACACGACCGCCGTATAAGCCGTCCCGGCCGGGTTGAAGCCCGTTCCCGTCGTCCCGGAGGACCAATTGAGAGCCAAAGTTGTCGGGGTCACGCCCGAGAAGGACGCCGCCGCCGCGGCCGGCGTCAGCGCCAAGGTCACCGTCGAGCCCAAGGCGGCGAACGCCGACGCGCGGTTCGCCTGGTCCACCGCCGCCACGCGGAGCTGATAGGCCTGGTTGGGGGCCAAGGCGGCGAGCGCGATCGAAACCGCCGACGTCTGGGCGGACTGCGCCACCGTCGCGAAACTATCCGTGGACGCTTGGACCACGTACAGCGTGCCGGCGGGGTTGCCGTTCGCGCCCCAGCTCGAGGCGATGAGCGCGCTCGTCACCGTGATCAGCGCGCCGCCGGTCGGGATCGCGGCGAAGGTCAACGTCGAGCCGGCCAACGCGAAGACCGTCGGCGTCCCGCCCGCGTTGATCGCGTCGACCTCGGCAAAGTAGCTGGTGTTCGGCGTCAGACCGGAGAAGGCCGCGCTCAAATTCAGCGTCGTCGAGGACACGAGAACGCCGCTGAAGTCGGAGGCGGTCGAAAGCCGTGCCGTGTAGGCCGTTCCCGCCGGATTGAAGCCGATCCCCGTGGTCCCCGAGGACCAATTCAAGGCCAGGCTTGTCGTCGTCACCCCGGACAAGCCCGCGGGAACCGGCGCGGCCGCCAAGGTCGCGGTCGAGCCGAGGTTAAGGAACGCGCTCGGCGGTATCCCCAGCGACTGCACCTCGGCGAAATAGGTGACGTTGGGGGAAAGGCCGGCGAAGGTCGCGAAAAGGTTGAGTGTCTGCGAGGATGCCAGCGTCGGCGAGAAGCCGGCGTTCGTGGAGATCTGGATCAGGTAGGCCGTTCCCAGGGCGTTGAACAGCGTCCCCGTTCCCGACGCCCAACTGACGGTGAAGCCGTTCGTCCCGACCCCCGCGATCGCCGGGCCGCCGACCGGCAGCGCCGGCGTCACCGACGGAGTCGTGGTCGAGACCGCGCTCGTAAAGCCGGACGCGCGGCTCAATCGGTCCACGGCCTCCACCTGCACCTGGTAAGTCGTGTTCGGCGACAGACTCGTGAACGAAGCCGAGGTATTCAAGGTCTGGCTCGACTGCAGGACCGTGGAGAAGTTATCCGACGATATCTCCGCGATGTACGCCGTCCCGCCCGGGTTCCCGTTCGTGCCCCACGCCGCGCCTACCCCGCCGGCGGTCACGTTCAAGAGCGTCAGACCGAACGGCAGCGCCGCCGGCGTCACCGTCGAGCCCAAATTGAAGGCGGCGGTCGGCGTCCCCGCTCCGTTCGCCGCCGCGACTTGAGCGAAGTAACTGGTGTTCGGCGTCAGGCCGGAGAAGGACGCGCTTTGATTGACCGTCGCCGAGCTGACGTCCGCGGCGCCGTTGAAGCTCGACGACGTCGACAGCCGCGCCGTGTAAACCGTCCCCGCCGGGTTAAAGCCCGAGCCCGCGGTCCCGGAGGACCAGTTCAGCGTCAAAGCGGAGGGGGAGGCGCCGGTGAAACTCGACACGGCGACACCTGGAACGGCCGCCAAGGTGATCGTCGAGCCCAGGCTCGCGAACGCGGTCGCTCGGCCGACGCGGTCCACCGCCGAGACGCGAAGCTGATAGGTCGTGTTCGGCGCGAGACTCGCGAACGACGTCGAGCCGCTGGTCGCCGGGTTCGACTGCGCCACGGTCGCGAAATTGTTCGTGGAAAGGTCTACCGCGTACGCCGTCCCGACCGGGTTGCCGTTCGTGCCCCAGCTCGCGCCGATCAAGGTGCTCGTCACCAAGGTCAACGTCCCGGAGGTGGGAACCGCGGCGAAGGTCACCGTGGAGCCGAGCGAGGCGAACGCGGTGGATGTCCCGCCCGCGTTGACCGCCAGGACCTCGGCGAAGTAGCTGGTGTTCGGCGTCAGGCCGCCGAAGGCCGCGCTCAAGCCCGCCGTCGTGGTGCTCACGTCCGCGGCGCCGTTGAACGCCGAGGTCGTCGACAGCAGCGCCGTGTAAGCCGTCCCGGGAGGATTGAAGCCGACGGCCAACGTCCCCGAGGACCAGGCGAAAGAGAAGCTCGAGGTCGCCACCCCGGCGAAGCCGAGGGAAACCGGCATCGCCGCCAAGGTCGCGGTGGAGCCTAGATTGAGGAAGGCGCTCGGCGGCGTCCCCAGCGACTGCACCTCCGCGAAATAGGTCGTGTTCGGGTTCAAGCCTCCGAAGCTCGCGAAGAGGTTCAGCGTTTGCGAGGACGCCAGCGCCGGCGAGAAGCCCGCGTTCGTGGAGATCTGAACCAGGTAGGCCGTGCCCGCCGCGTTGAACAGCGCCCCAGTCCCCGATGCCCAGTTCACCGTGAAGCTGCTCGTCCCGACCCCCGCGATCGCCGGAACGCCGACCGGCAAGCCCGGCGTCACCGAGGGCGTCGTGGTCGAAACCGAGCTCGTGAAGCCGGTCGCGCGGCTCAAGAGGTCCACCGCCTCCACATGCACCTGATACGTCGTGTTCGGCGACAAGCCCGCGAAGGAGACCGCGGTGTTCAAGGTCTGGCTCGACTGCAGGAGCGTGGAGAAGCCATTCGTAGAAATCTCGGCGACATAAGCCGTCCCGGCCGGGTTCCCGTTCGCGCCCCACGAGGCGCTCAAGCCGCTCGCGCTTACGCTCAGCAGCGTCAATCCAAGAGGCAGCGCCGCCGGTGTCACGGTCGAGCCCAAGTTGAGCGCGGCGGTCGGCGTCCCCGCCGCGTTCGCCGCCGCGACCTGGGCGAAGTAGCTGGTGTTCGGCGTCAGGCCTGGGAACGACGCGCTCTGATTGATCGTCGCCGAGCTGACGTCCGCGGCGCCGTTGAAGCTCGACGACGTCGATAGCCGCGCCGTGTACGCCGTCCCGGGCGGGTTGAAGCCCGAGCCCGCGGTCCCGGAGGACCAGTTCAGCGTCAAAGCGGAGGGGGAGACGCCGGTGAAGCTCGATGCGGCGACACCCGGAACGGCCGCCAAGGTAACCGTCGAGCCCAGGCTCGCGAACGCGGTCGCCCTACCCGCCCGGTCTATCGCCGAGACGCGAAGCTGATAGGTGGTGTTCGGCGTCAAGCCGGAGAAGGACGATGACGCGCTCGTCGTCTGATTCGATTGCGCCAGCGACGCGAAGTTATTGGTCGACAGGTCGACCGCGTAAGCGGTCCCCGCAGGATTGCCGTCCACGCCCCAACTCGCGCTGATGAAGCTGCTCGTCACCGAGTTCAAGGCTCCGGAGACAGGAATCGCGGCGAAGGTCACCGTGGAGCCGAAAGGGGCGAACGCGGTCGGCGTCCCGCCCGCGTTGATCGCCTGGACCTCGGCGAAGTAGCTCGTATTCGGCGTCAGGCCGCCGAAGGCCGCGCTCAAGCCGGCCGTCGTGGTGCTGACGTCCGCGGCGCCGTTGAACGCCGGGGTCGTCGACAGCAGCGCCGTGTACGCCGTCCCCGGCGGGTTGAAGCCGACGGCCAACGTCCCCGAGGACCAGGCGAAAGAGAAGCTCGAGGTCGCCACCCCGGCGAAGCCGAGGGAAACCGGCATCGCCGCCAAGGTCGCGGTGGAGCCTAGATTGAGGAAGGCGCTCGGCGGCGTCCCCAGCGACTGCACCTCCGCGAAATAGGTCGTGTTCGGGTTCAAGCCTCCGAAGCTCGCGAAGAGGTTCAGCGTTTGCGAGGACGCCAGCGCCGGCGAGAAGCCCGCGTTCGTGGAGATCTGAACCAGGTAGGCCGTGCCCGCCGCGTTGAACAGCGCCCCAGTCCCCGATGCCCAGTTCACCGTGAAGCTGCTCGTCCCGACCCCCGCGATCGCCGGAACGCCGACCGGCAAGCCCGGCGTCACCGAGGGCGTCGTGGTCGAAACCGAGCTCGTGAAGCCGGTCGCGCGGCTCAAGAGGTCCACCGCCTCCACATGCACCTGATACGTCGTGTTCGGCGACAAGCCCGCGAAGGAGACCGCGGTGTTCAAGGTCTGGCTCGACTGCAGGAGCGTGGAGAAGCCATTCGTAGAAATCTCGGCGACATAAGCCGTCCCGGCCGGGTTCCCGTTCGCGCCCCACGAGGCGCTTAATCCGCTCGCGCTTACGTTCGAGAGCGTCAAGCTCAAGGGCAAGGCCGCCGGCGTCACGGTCGAGCCGAGCCCCAAGGGCCCCGCGGGCGTTCCCGCCGCGTTGAAGGCGCCGACTTGGGCGAAGTAGCTGGTGTTCGGCGTCAGACCGGAGAAGGCCGCGCTCAAATTCAGCGTCGTCGAGCTGACGAGGATCCCGCTGAAGTCGGAGGCCGTGGACAAGATGGCCTTGTAAGCCGTCCCGGCGGGATTGAAACCGGAGCCCGCGGTCCCGGACGACCAGTTCAACGTCAGCCCGGTCGCGGCGACGCCCGCGAAGGCCGAAGCCGCGCTTCCCGGAACGGCCGCCAAGGTGATCGTCGAGCCCAGGCTCGCGAACGCGCTGGCGCGTCCCGCCTGGTCCAGGGCCGATACGCGAAGCTGATAGGTCGTGTTCGGCGTCAGGCCAAAGAAGGAAACGGACGCGCTCGTCGTCTGGCTCGACTGCGCCAGCAGCGCGAAGGCGTTGGTGGACAGATCGACCGTATAGACGGTCCCCGCCGGGTTGCCGTTCGTTACCCAACCGGCGCTGATGAAGGTGCTCGCCACCACGGTCAAAACTCCGGAGAGGGGGGGAGCGGCGAAGGTCAACGTCGAGCCCAGCGAGACGAAACCCGTCGGCGTGCCGCCCGCGTTGGTCGCGAGCACCTCGGCGTAGTAGCTCGTATTCGGCACCAGCCCCGGGAAAACCGCGTTCAGATTGGCCGTGGCCGAGCTGAGGTCGGCGCTTCCATTAAAAGCCGGGCTGGTCGACACCAAGGCGGTATAAAGCGTCCCCGCCGGGTTGAACCCTCCGCCCGGAGTCCCGGAGGACCACGCGACGGCGAAGCTCGACGCCGACACCCCGGCGAAGCCCAGCGGAACGGGAGGCACGGCCAAGGTCGCCGTCGCCAAGACCACGTCGAAAGCGCTCGGCGCGCCGGCTCCGTTGAACGCGCGGACGCGCAGGAAATAGGTGGTGTTGGGCGTCAGAGACGCCACGCTCGCGAAGAGATTGGCCGTCGCGCTGGAGATCAGCGCGCCGCCGAAGGAGGAGCTCGTCGAGGCGGAGAGGACATACTGAGTCCCGGGCGGGTTGAAGGCTCCCGCCGTTCCCGAGGACCAGATAACCTGGGCAAACGTCGTCCCGACCGCCGCCAAAACCGACCCCGTCGGCGTCGCCGCCAAGGTCTGCGTGGAGCCGAGGAGCAGCGGCACGGACGGCGGCCCGTTCAAGCTGAGAGCCACGACCTGCGCGAAATAGGTCGTGTTGGGCCGCAGCCCGGCGAACGACGCGCTAAGGTTGAACGTCGTCGAGGAGAGCACCCCGGTCAGAAGCGATGAGTCCGTCGAGATCTGGGCGACGTACTGCGCGGCCAAACCGTTGAAACCGGACACCAAGGTCCCGGAAGACCAATTGACGGTCACGCTCGTCACGCCCACCGTCGTAAACGTCGAGACGCCTAGCGCAACGCCCGGCGGCACCGCCATCGTCGCGGCGGCCAAGGTCGCGCTGTAGGGGGAAACGTCGCCTTGCATGAAGAAAGCCCGGGAGCGGGCGTAGTACGTCGTCGAGGGCGACAGCCCCGTCGCCAGGATCGGGCTTGAGGAGGCGCTCACGGTCTGGTTCAAGGTCAAGAAGTTGTCGGTCGATATCTCGAGCGCGTAGGTCGTCCCCTGCGGGTTGCCGGGATCGTTGAAGACATAGGCGAGGGACGAGACCCCTACGAATAGGAAGGACGGCGCGGCCGGGCTGGAGACCATCGCCGAGAAGTAGCCCGGGAGGGCGATCACCCCGGCCGCCGCGGCGCCTTGGGTCGCCGTCTGGCCCAGGCTTCCGGTCACGCGGAAGATCCCACCGCTCAGTCCCACGCTTCCGGCCGAGCCGGTCGTTAAATCGTCGGTGATCACGACCCCGCCGGCCCCGGTCTTCGTCCCGGCGGCCGAGGCGAGGAGGGCGCACGAGGACAAGAGCCCGAACGCCAGGCCCCATGTCGCCGCCGCTTTTCGAGTCTCTCGCCCCTTCATCGCCTAGACCGTGCCCCCTCTCGTGATCGCCGTGCTTCCGACTACGGAATGATCGCCATGAAATTCACGACCGTACTGGAAAAGTTGGCGGAGGTCGCGCTGACGTTGACGCACCGCACGGTGATGCTTGAGCCGCTGGGCACCGTCGCGCTGCACGCCACGCCTCCGGGCAACGGCGCGGGGAAAGTCAGCGAGACCACCGCGTTGGTCGGCAGCCCGATGGGACTAGAGCACGTCATGTCGGAGGAGGAGTTTCCGGGAACGCCCCCGTTAAGCGCGCACGAGCTGATGACGATGCCGTGAAAAGGAGAACCCCCGGCGCCTAGCTTGACCGTTCCGTTCACGTCGAGCGTCGCCGTCGGCGAGGAAACGCCGACGCCGACCGCGCCTGAGGAGGCCACCACCAGCAAAGGAGCCGTGCCGCCTTGGCTCGAGACGAAGAGATGATATTTCGAGGAGGCGTCGCCTTGAACGAATACTTTGACGTTCGGAACCGCGGCGGCCCCGAGGCCGAGCTCTCCGCTGCTCTTGAAATAGACCGCCGTTCCAGCCGCGAGAGTCGAAGGCTCGGCGTCGAAATAGGTATAGGAGCCGCTCTGGCCCTGCAACTGAAAATGCCCTCCCGGCCCGGGCTGCTGCATGAGCGTGAATATATTCGTGCCCGTGCTCTGGGAGAATTGCATGAACAGATTATTGCTCGAGTCCTGCCCGAGCATCATGCCGGCCGCCCCGCTCATGCTCGAGCTGTTCGCGACGACAATGGCCGGGAAGGGGGAGGACGAAGAAGCCTGGACCATCAAGGGCGCTCCGCTAACCGTGGTGCCGAGGCTGACGCTGCCGGCGAAATAGCTCGTCCCCGCTCCGCTGGAGTACAGCACGCCCGACTCGAAGATATTGCCGCCGACGGTCAACTTCTGGGCGGCGACGGTCGTCGATATGCCGACGTTGCCCGAGCCCGCGGCCACGTAGAGGCTCGGCATCAAGGTCAGGCCCGCGGCGGCGGCGGTGGAGAGGCTCAGGCTGCCGTTGGACGTGATGGTCGAGCCCGAGACGAGCTGGAGATTGCCCGAGGCCGTGATCGTGGTCTTCGTCACGCCGAACCCGAACGCCGCCTGCGTGGCGACGGTCACGGAGTTGGTGAATATCCGTGTGGCGGTGACGGTTTGGGTCGAATCCAGGTAGTCGACGTTGGACGGCAGCGAGGTGCTGCTGATGCTCGTCAGTCCCGAGCCGTTGCCTTGGAAGGCGTTCGCGATGACCGTTCCGGTCGATCTCACGTCGCCCTGGACGTCCAGGCGGAAAGCGGGAACGGACGTCCCGACGCCGACCTTGCCCCCCGTGACCGCGAAGATTGAACCGGTCGAGTTGCCCACCGAGAACGCGCTGCCGGTCACCGTCAACGTGGAGCCGTTGAGAGTCAATTGTCCGATCATCGTGTCGCCCGTCTTCGCGACCTTGGTGTTATCGGTCGATGTGATGTTGAACAGTTGGGAACCGTCGCCTTGGAAAAAGCCCGCCATGACCGTCCCGGTCGAGCGAACGTCTCCCTGAACATCCAGGCGGAAGAAGGGGAAAGACGTTCCGACTCCCACGTTGCCGCCGGCCGAGGCGGCCAATATCGTCGAACCGACGACCAGCAGGGTGCCGGCGGTCCCCTCGACGTCCAGCGCCGCCTGGGGAGCCCCGGTGCTGAGGCCGACCTTCTTCGCCGTGAAGTCTCCATAGATCAGCGGCGAGACGGTGTTCGAGTTCGCTATATAGAGTTTGTTGTTGCCCTGCTCACCGGCTCCCGCGCTGAACCCGATGAACACATTACCGCTCCCGGACGAGTTGGCTTGTCCGGAGAAGAATCCCAGGTAGGTATTCTGGGCTCCGACGGCGTTGTTCGCCCCGGCTTGCTCGCCGATGAAGGTGTTCTCAAAGCCCGTCGTGTTGGACGCGCCCGCCAGCTGCCCGCTGAAGACGTTCTGGAACCCGGTGGTATTCGCCTGCCCGGCGGAAACGCCGAAGAACGCGTTGCTTTGGCCCAAGGTATTCGCGTTTCCGGCGTTGAAGCCGACGAAGGTATTGTCCTGGCCTCCGCCGTTGACGTGCCCTGCGCCGACCCCGATGAAGGTGTTGTTCGTCCCGGTGCTGGCTAGGTTGCCCGCGTTAAGGCCGACGTAGGCGATGGAGTTCGAGGAGTTCAGGACGGGGGAACCGTTTTGGAAATATCCGGCCCCCGAGACGGCGTTGATCACCCCCGCGACGTCCAAGGGGAACCCCGGTCCGGCCGTCCCGACGCCCACTTTGCCTCCCGCCACCACGAAGGTCGAGCCTCCGACGGAAAACGCGCCGGCCGTGACGGTGACCGAGGAGAGCATGGTCTTGGCTCCCGTGAAAGCCTGGTTGGCGTTCAGAAGGGCGACGTTCGAGGACAGCGCCGTGTCCGGCACCGACAGGCCGGTCAGCCCCGCCCCCGAGCCGACGAACGCCCCCGCCGTCAGCGTCCCGGCGACGGTGCCCGAGGAGACGTAGAACGTCGCGCCGGCCTGCAGCGTCTCCTGCAGGGCGATGGCGCTCGTGGACGCCGGAAGACTCGTCAATTGGGAGCCGTCCCCTTGGAAGGCGGTCGCCCTCACGGTTCCGAGAACGTCGAGTTTCTGTCCCGCGTTCGACGTGCCGATGCCGATGTTGCCGTTCGTGAAGAACACCGCGGTCGTGATATTGATGCCCGGGCTTCCAGCCGTCGCGACCAAAGCGGCGGCGGACTGCGCGTGGCGCGCGTACGGGGAGCTGGAGAGCTGCTCGCGGGGGGTGAG
The DNA here is from genome assembly GCA_964566245.1 of uncultured Elusimicrobia bacterium. GTDB lineage: Bacteria > Elusimicrobiota > Elusimicrobia > CAZMIB01 > CAZMIB01 > CAZMIB01. The sequence continues at coordinate 17,771 of CAZMIB010000022.1, forward strand.
GACGGTCTGGCTGCCGGTGGGGCCGACGCGTATTTCAAGGAACCACACGGCGGTCGTCAGATCCACGCCTCCCGGCACGGTGAAAGTGCTGCGGAACAATCCGTTCGCGACCGAGACGCCCTGCGGCCCCTCGACCGAGGCGACGCAGTTGGCCCCCGTCGCGGCGGAGCACAGCGCGACCTCGACCGAACGCGCCCCGGTCACGGGCTGGCCGCTTTCCTGCAGGCGGCCCTGGTAGGTGAGCACGTTGGGAGCGTCCGCCGAGGCCGTCTGGATCGACGCGGGGAGAATGAACGCGACGACCATCGAGATGGCGACGATGTCGGGACGCTTCATGAGGGCCTCCACGTACCGCAGGAGTCGGCGCGCTCGCGCGAGCGCGCCTTTTGAAAAAGACCCGCCCCACGCCTGGGTCGAAAGGCCCTGGCGCCGAGACGGGGACTTTGTTACTCTGGCTCTAGCCATGATCGAGCGCGACGACGACCGGCCCGTGACAATGTCCGTCTTCAACAAAGCAATCGGCAAGCTGAACGGAAAGCTCGACAAACTGGACGGCTCCCAGAAGAATCTCGCCGGCTCCCATGAGAAGCTCACCGGCTCCCATGAGAAGCTCGCCGGCTCCCATGAGAAGCTCACCAGCTCCCATGAGAAGCTCACCAGCTCCCATGAGAAGCTCACCAGCTCCCATGAAAGGCTCACCGACTCCCACAAAAATCTCGTCAATGAGATGCTGGATCTCAAAGCCGAGGTCAAAAGCATCCGCGAGAACATGGCCACCAAGGCCGACATCCTGCGGATTCTCGACACGATCCAAAGCTTCGCCGACAAGGCCGTGACCTACGATCGGAAAGCCGTCAGTCATGGCGCTCAACTCCAGGAGCACGAGGTCTCGCTTCGGGACCACGAGCGCCGGCTGAAAGCCATCGAAGCGTAGAGCCTCCCTCCTCCCTTCCTCGAGCCGGACCTCCGCCCCGAGCCGCATCAGAACCTCAGCCCCAGCGAGAAGCGGTGGCTGTTGCCCAGCTCGCCGTAGGGCAGCATCGAGTAGTCCAGCGAGCCGCGGCCGAAGCGCAGGCCGAAACCGATAAAGGCGCCGAAGAACTCGGTCAGGCCTTGCGGCGCCCCGCCGATCGCCGCGCCCATCAGCGCCGCGCGCTGAACGCTGGGGGCGGCCATGTAGCCGGCCCTCAACGCGAACGGCCCGAAGCCGACGTACTCGAGCCCCGCGCGGTACAGCGGCGCCGAGTCGCGCGGAAGGTCGACCTGCGCGCCGAGCTGGGCCGGGATCCCGGCGAAGCCCTGCCAGGCCGCGCCGAGGCGCAGCGTGGTCGGCAGCGGATAGCCCTGGTCGACGAACTTGAGCGCGCCGCCGATATTCGCGACGCTGGCCCCGACGCTGAAGCCCGTGCCCGGAAGGCGGTACAGGCCGCCGAGGTCCGCCGCCAGCCCGCTCGCCGAGTAAGCGCCGATCGTCTGCCGTATCACGCGCAGGGTGCCCCCGACCGCGACCGGCCCCAACGGGCGAGCGGTGGAGACCGAGAACGCCATGTCGGACGCCCCGAAGGTCCCGTCGGGCTGCGCGGTTTCCTCGGTACGGCGCTCAAGACCGGGGACGGACAGATAGGTGACGGCCAAGCCCCAATGCCTCTGCACGAAGCCGAGCTGGGAGATGTTGATGTCCTGGAAGTGGAGCGCGTACGAGGCGAGCAGATCGACCTCGCCCGGGGCGCGGCGCGCCATCAACCCGGCGGGGTTATAGTAGAGCGCGGAGACGTCGTCCGCCGTCGCGACGAAGGCCTCGCCCATGCCGAGCGCGCGGGCCCCGAAGCCCAGCCTGAGGAAGGGAGCCGCCGAGGTGCCGGGGCCGGCGGCGAAAAGCGGGGCCGCCAAGCCCCACGACAAAAGCAGGAAGAACGCGCCCCCTCGGCTTCGCACTATTAATAAGGATAATGACGCGGTGTTTCGGCGCCATTAAATCTTGATTCTCCGTCGATGAATTAGGGCTTTTTGGAAAGAAGTGAAGTCAAAATGAAGTCGAGGAGGAAGACGACCGCGGGGTCTCCTCGCTCACGGGGCCGGGGGCTGGGCTCCGGCCGGCGGACCGTGTCGGAGGCGAGCGGCCTCCGGACGCCGCCGAGACGCGAGCGGGCGCGCCTCCGGCGCGAACCGCGTGTCCGCGGACGGAGTCCAGACACCGGCCCGCAGCGCAGCGCTGCTATCCGTCAGTCGACGACGAGACGGTAGCCGTGACCGGGAGAGGCTTCGATACGAACTTGGGAAAAGGCCTTAAGCCTTTGCCTGAGGCGGGTGATCGCGACCGTGATGTAGCGGTCGCGGACGGCGTCGCCGTAGGCGAAGCGCACGAGGTCGGGGGCCTCGACCGCCTTGGGGGAGCGGCGCGCAAGCAGCCACAACAGCTCGAACAGGCGCGGGGGGAGCGCGGGGACGCGGTCTTTCCCGACCCAGGCCGCGCCTTGCTCGCGGTCCAGCGAAAGCGCGCCCAGCCTCAGCGAGGACGAGCTGTCGCGCCCGCTCTTCTCCAACAGCGCGCGCGCGTAGCCGACGACGGCCTCCTCGAGGTAGGGCTTCTCGATGAACAGGTCCGCGCCGCAGCGGACCGTCTTGAAGCGGCTCGCGAGGTCGGTCCTCTGACCGGACATCAAGATCACCGGGATCGAGCGCGTCGCCGCCAGCGCTTTGAGTTGCAGGCACACCTGGGGACCGGTGCGTCCGCGCGGGAAGACCCAATCCAGGAAGATCACGTTCGGCTTCACGCCGGAGGCCAGCTCGACGACGCGCGTCGGATCGGAGAGCGCGGTGACGGCGCAGCCCGGGAAGGCGTCCTTCAGTATCCTCGTCAGCAGCTCGCGCTGGTCCGTGTCGTCGTCGGCGATCAGGAAGGCCGGGGTCATCGTCCGCCCCGCGCGGGCATGAGCGCGTTCACGGCACGGCCGAACTCCTCGAGGTCCACCGGCTTGTATAGCAAGGTCGAGCCCCGCTCCTCGATCGAGCGTTTGAGGGCCCCGTTCAGCACGTCGCCGGTCAAGAACAGGAAGGGCGGCCGCGAGGCCTTGTCCGGCCAAGTATCGTAGAACGAGAAGCCGCTGCCCGGTCCGAGCCGCACGTCGGCCACGACGATGTCGAAGCGCGTCCGCGCCGCCGCGGCCTCGGCCAGCGCGACCGAGCCCGCCGTCTCGACGCGGAAGCCCTGGACCTCGAGCGCGCGGCGCAGCAGCACGAGGATGTCCGGGTCGTCGTCCATCACCAGGACGGATCCGCCACCGACCGGCGCCGCGGGCGGCGCGGGTGTCTCCTTGGGCTTGGCCCCTCCCGGGGCGGCCGGCAGCTCGATCCAGAACAGAGCCCCGCCCTCCTTCGGACTCAAGTGACCGATCGCCCCGCCGTGCTCTTCCATGATCTGCCGGCACGTCGCCAGCCCCAGCCCCGTGCCCTGCCCCTCGGGCTTGGTCGTGTAGAACGGCTCGAACAGGCGCGCGCGCGCCTCGGGCGGCACGCCGGGTCCCGAGTCCGCGATCTCGACGCGCACCTTTCCGTCCGCGGCGCGCCCCGAGATGCGCAGGCGTCTCGGGCCGTCGCGTCCGGCCATCGCGTCGTACGCGTTGTTGATCAGGTTCACGATCACCTGCTCGAGCTGCTGGAAGTCCGCGCGCGCGCGCAGGTCGGGGGACAGGTCGACCGCGACGTCGACGTCGGCGGCCTTGTTCAGCTTGTAGTGCAGCAGCTCCAGGGAGGCCCTCACCGCCTCGTCGACGCGCACCGGCTTCACGACGACCTTGCCCTGCCGCACGAACAGCAGCAGGTTCTCGATGATCCGGCGGCAGCGCTGCGCGTTCTCGTGCACGCGCCTCAAGTCGTCCGGCGCGGCCTGGCCGCGGCGCTCCATGAGCTGCGCGTAGCCGACCACGCTCTGCAGAGGGTTGTTCAGCTCATGGGCGATCCCCGAGATCAGGCGTCCTACAAGCGACAGCTTCTCCGACTGCGCCACTTGCTTCTGAAGCTTGCGGGCCTCGGTCTCGTCGCGAACGACGACGACCGAGCCGCGCCCCCGCTTGGCGCCCCGCGGCGGCCCGGCCCACGATACGCTGAGATCCAGCGCCTTTCCACCCTTCGCCAAGCCGCCGATCGCCCAGTCGCGGACCGCGCCCTTGGCCGAGACCTCGGCCGTGACCTTTTCCAGGTCCGCCTCCGCCGCGAGGGGGAACAGCGCCGCGAACGGCTTGCCGACGATCTCCGCCTCCGCCCAGCCGAAAATCTGCTCCGCGCCGCGGTTCCAGCTGGCGATCGCGCGCTCGGCGGTCAGGCCCAGCACCGCGACCGGCGAGTTCTCGAGCACGGTGCGGAAGTGGGCCTCCGACTCATCCAGATGCTCGTGCAGCGCGGCCAGCTCGCGTATGCGCTCCTCGAGCTCCCGGTTGCGGGTCTGCAGGCCGCGCGCCAGCGCGTTGAACTCCCTCGCCAGCGATTGCAGCTCCTTGGTCGACGGCTCGGTGAAGCGGTAAGCCAGATTCCCGGAGCCCAGCTCGCGCGCCCCGCCCTCCATGTCCTCCAGCGGCGCCATCGCCCGCCGCACGCGCCGGACGACGAGCAAGCCGGCGAAGGCGCAAGCAAACAGCGCCAGCGCGGCCGTCCAGCGGCCGAAAGCCTTCAACGGCGCCAAGTACGGCGAGGAATCGACCAGGAGAACGACGGTCCACGGCGAGCCCGGAACGGGCGCGCGGCCGGTGAGCGCCTCCTCCGGCGCCGGGCGCGACCCCAGCGCGGGGCGTCCCGGGGCCGACTCGAGATAGGCGCCCCCGCCGCTCGCATAGAGCCGGTTCATATCCTCGAGCACCGGAGCGAGCGCGCACTCGAGCACGATCGCCCCGCGCGGGCGGCCGGTGTGGTCCAGCAGCGGGGCCGCGTAAACCTGGGCCGGACCGTCCGGGCCCTCCTGCAGGCCCGAGGACCACGCGCGGCCCTCCAGGACCGCGTCAAGGAACGGCGGCCGCGCGCTCTTCGTCGAAGGGGGAACGACCCGCCCATACTCGACCGCCGCGAGCTCTCGCCCCGCGGCGTCGACGAAGGCCAGCCGCTCGTAGGCGCGGACGCGCCGCGAGAAGCGCGCCAGATAATGCTCGATGTCGGCGAGCGTCCGCTCGGCGCGCTCCTTGAGCCCGATGTCGAAGTCGAGGAACGCCTCGGCGAAGAGAGGGACCTCGGCCAAGGCCTCCAGGTCGTCGCTGCGCTGGCCGAGGTAGGCGCGCCAATCGGAGGCCACGCGGCCCGCGAGGGCATCGACGTCCCGCTGCACGCCCTGCAGGATGCGCTGGCGGGCCAGCGCGTAGGCGCCGAACCCCACGCCGAGCAGGGGCGCGAGGACGAGGGGAACGACGCCGAGCAGAAGGTCCTGCGCGAGGGTCTTGGGGCGCACTCTGCCGCCTGGATGATGCGCTTCGGCAGGTTTGTTATATACTACGCGCGCGATGAAAGCCAGGGTGATTCTGTTTCCGCTCCTGCTCGCCGCTCCCGCCTTCGCGGCGGAAGAACTCTCGCGCGAGGCCAAGCGCGCCGAGATCGACCGCCTGTACAAGGAGGCTTTCCGCGACTACAAGCTCTCCGACTACGCGCAGGCGATCGATCTTTGGTCCCAAATTTTGACGATCGATCCGCGCGAGAACGCCGCCGGCGAACTGATCGACGAGGCCAGAAAACGCCTGGCCCGCCGCGACGAGAGCCTCGACCGCGAGGTGGTCGAGTTGATCGCCGCCGGCTCCTACCGCGAGGCCGGCGGGCGCATGACGAAGCTTCTGGCGGACGACCCCTCGAACCCGCGCTACAAGGCGCTGAAGGATAGGCTCGACCGTCTCGCCGGCCCGGTGCCCTCCTTGCCGGGACGCGCGCGGGCCGAGGCGCTCGCCCAGCGCGGCCTGGCGGCCTGGCTCGCGCCCGAGCCCAATCTTCGCTTCGCCGGGGACGCGCTGCGCTACGCGCTGGAGCTCTCGCCGGGGTCGAAGCCCCTCGCCGCCGCCTTGGCCGCGGTCGAGACGGACGTCCCGCCCGCCGAGCCCCTCCCTCCCGGCCCCTCGTTCATGCGGCGCAAACAGGAGGCGGCCCAGGCCCTCCTCGACAAGGGCAGCTACCCGCCTGCGATCGAGGCCTGCCGCGACATCCTCGCCCTCGAGCCCGGGAACCGGGACGCGCTCAAAAGGTTGGGCCAGGCCTACCTCGCGCTCGGCGTGAAAGACCGCGCCCGCCAAGCCTTCGAGCAGGCCCTGGCCGCCTCGCCGAACGACGCGGAGCTGCTGCGCCTGCGCGCCTCGGCCTCCGCGCCGCGTTGAACCCTCCGCTTAGGCCCCACGCGACGAAAGCCCGATTTCGGGCTCATTTCGCATTGGAATCACGTTGCATTTTTGGCTCATCTTGCATTGGACGAGACGGGCCACGTGCCACTTGCCCGGCGGGGGAAGGTCTGTTATAATCAGTATGGTCATATCAATCGATACAATGACTCACACCATCGCCGCGATCAAAGCCAGGCAGAACCTGGGCGACCTTCTGAATCGGGTTTCGCTCAAGCACGACGAGTTTATCATCGAGCGCGGAGGCCGGCCGATGGCGGCCGTCATTCCCATCGAGACTTTCGAGAGGCTGAGGGCGACGGCGCGTTCTTTCTTGAGCTACGCGCTGGCCAAGAATCGGGCCGCCAATCTCTCGGCCGGCTCGATCTCCGCCGATGAAGCCCTGCTCGACGAAGCCAAGCATCGCTCGCGGAAAGTTTCCCGCCGCAAAGCGTGATCAGGGCGGTCCTCGACTGCAACGTTCTCATCAGCGCCCTGATCCAGCCGAGAGGTCCTTCGGCCCGGATTCTGGACCTCCTGGCCTCCCAAGGGTTCGAGTGCGTTCTTTCCGCCGCGATCCTTGAGGAAGCCCGGCGCGTTCTCCGCTATCCACGGCTGCGCCGGCGCATCGCCCTGTCCCGCGACGAACAAAAGGCCTTCTTCGACTCGTTGTCCGTGCTGTCGCTCCATGTGGAGGATATTCCAGCGGAACGGCCGATCATCGAGGCGGATCCCAGCGACGACGTCTATGTCCAAGCAGCCATCGCGGGGGACGCCGGCTTCATCGTATCGGGAGACCGGCACCTGCTGGACCTCAAGGAGCGTCAAGGAATCGTCATCGTGACCCCGCGGCTTTTCTTGGAGCTCCTAGCCCGCTAAGGCGACGTAAACTTGACAGCCCCCCGCGGGGGGCGTAGAATCCGAGAAGAGTCCCCGACCCCTTCGCCGGGGACTTTTTGCTGATATCCCATGCGCGTTTTTCGCAGCCTGTCCCAGCGCGAGTTGTACTCCCGCGACCAAGGGGAGGTCCCCGGTTTCCTGCGGCGGCTGTTCACGCGCCTGCCCTCCGAGGTCGTCCAGCCGAACACTCCGGCGGAGGCCGCGGAGGCCGTCCGCTCGGCCTACCGCAACGGCACCCCGATCGTGCCGCGCGGGGCGGGCTCCACGGCCTTCGGCCAGGTGCTCCCCGTGGTCGGGGGGTTGGTGCTGGACCTCTCCTTTCTGAAGGGAATCCGGCCGGTCGAGGCCGGGGCCGCCTCGGTGACGGTCGAGGCCGGGGCGCGCTGGGCCGACGTCTCGGCCTACCTGGCCGAGCGCGGCCTCGCGCTCGGGAGCTATCCTTCCAGCTGGTACTCGACCGTCGGCGGCTGGATCGCGACCGGGGGCCTCGGGATCAACTCCCTCGCCTTCGGCCCGCTCAAGGACCAGGTCCTGGAGTTGACGGTCTGCGCCGCCGAGGGGCCGCGCGCGCTGAGGCCCGGCGACCCGCTGTTCGACGCTTTCTTCGAGACCGAGGGCCAGATGGGCGTGGTCCTCTCCGCGACGCTCAAGGTCCGGCCCCTGCTGCCGACCTCCTTTCCGTTTCTGGTTCCCTGCGCCGGCGTCGAGGAGGCCTGGACGCTTTACCGCGAGGCCGCGAGCTCCGGGCTCGGCCTCCTGCACGCGAGCCTTTACAGTCCCGTCCGGATGCGGCATTTCAATCACACCTTGGCGCACCGGATGGAGCATAAGCGCTCGGAGATCAAGGGCCCGTTCGAGGAGAAGTGGTCGGTGCTCGCCTGCCTCGAGGACCCGGCCGAGGCGCGCCGCTTCGCGGCCTGGCTTAAGGAGCGGGGAGCGCGGCCCGCGCCTGCGTTCCACGGGACCTACGCCTGGCAGGAGCGCTTCTACCCGCTCAAGGGCAAGCGCGACGACCAGATGTTTTTGGGCAACGAGGTCCGGCTCGAGAGCGCGCGCGGGGCGGCCTATTCCAAGGACCTCGAGCGCCTTTCGGAGATGGAGCGGCTGGATCTCGCGATCGAGGTCAACGCCGCGTCGAAGGACGACTCGCTCGTGATCGCCTCCTTTTTCGCGCCGTTCAAGGACCCGGCCCGCTATCTCGAGCGCCTGGCCCTCGTCTTCAAGCTCGACGATCTGGGCTGCGCGGTCCACGGCGGGCGCCTGTACCACATCGGCGTCTACAACACCCCCTTTCTCGGCCGCAAGTTCGGCCCGGAGCGCCTCGCGCGCCTCGCCGAGGCGAAGCGCGGCCTCGACCCGAGGCGGCTGTTCAACCCCGGCAAGTTCTTCGAGCTCAAGACGGCGTTCACGAGCGGCCTGCCGGGGGCGCTGAACAGGCTGGGAGCCGCGCTGGCGATGCCGCTGCTGCGCGCGCCGCGCCTGGCGGGGCCGCTTTTCGCCGCGCTCGGGCGCATCCTCGGCGCGGAGCCTCTGCCGTCGGAGGAGGTCCGGGCCGACGCCCTGTTCAAGACGTTCCGCGAATGCGTGAGTTGCGGCTTCTGCATCCCCGTCTGCCCCGCCTACCTGGTCACCCAGGACGAGCGCACGACCGCGCGCGGCAAGCTGTTCCTGGCGCAGCGCTGGCTGCGCGGGGGGGAACTCGGCGCGGAGGAGACGGCGCTGCTGCACTCGTGCATGCACTGTGGGGCCTGCACGAAGGTATGCCAGAACGCCCTGGACCTCGTGCCGGCCTGGCGCGAGCTCGAGGACCGCGTCGCGCGCCAAAAGGGCCGCCCCGAGGGCGCGATCCGCGAGTTCGTGAAGACGGTCGAGTCCAGCCCGGACTACCACCGGCTGCTGCGGCGCGGGTTCATCGCGGAGCCGAAAATCGCGGAGAAAGCGTGAGCGGGGTCTTCGAGCGCTACCACATCAAGACGCGGAACACCCCGCTGCCGAAGCCGCTCGCCCGCATCTTCGTCGACCGCAAGGAGACCTGCATCAACTGCGGGATCTGCGTCGCGGCCTGCGTCTACGGGGTCCACGAACGCGGGGGACCGGCCGACGTCACGAAGGTCGTGGACCCGCGCCACGAGCACTGCGTCGGCTGCCACCGCTGCGTCAACGAGTGCCCGATGCAGGCCCTGTCGCTGAAAGATCACCCGGAATTCAAAGCCCTCGGCGACGCCTTCTTCACCCCGGAGCTCATCGAGACCTTGCTGTACGAGGCCGAGACCGGCCGCGTGCCCGTCTCGGGCCAGGGCTACCGCGGACCGTTCGCCGGCCCCGGCTTCGACGGCATCTGGACCGATATGTCCGAGATCGTGCGCCCGACGCGCGACGGCATCCATGGGCGCGAGTATATCTCGACCGAGGTCGAGCTGAGGCGCAAGCCCTTCCTGCTGGAGTTCGGCCCGAAGGGCCAGCTTCGCACCCCCGCC
>CAZMIB010000023.1:0-25514 GCA_964566245.1 uncultured Elusimicrobia bacterium
GCCGGCGACCAGTTCAATCGCACCGGACAGGCGACCACCGACCTCAAGAACGCGGCCCGGGACTCGATCGTCCCCGACGGCAGCGTCGGCCTGGGCGGCCAAGGAGGCGGCGGCAACGGCGCGCACTCTCCGGGCAGCGGAAACTCGTTCCCGCCGCCGAACATCTCTCTCGGCGAGGGCTTGGCCTACCTCGCGGCCAAGATGCGCATGGAGAAGGCGATCGAGCTGGAGTTCAAGAAGCGCGAGATGCTGGAGATGCTCCCGTACAAGATCCTGGAGCAGGGCGCGCTGAAAATGTTCGGCACCTTGACCGACGCCATGGGCAAGAGGATCGGCGACTGGTTCGAGGAAAAGCCGGATCCGGACAAGGACAAGTTCGTCTGCTGCCAGACCCCGGTCGGCCAGGATTGCAGCCCGCCGATACAGGGCACCCCGGGGCCGCCCGACGGCAAGCTGGGCATGCCGGTTAAGCTCTACCGCTACTTCACCGCCAAGGGCGCCCCGAAGAACAAGGAGGGCGAGGGCGAGAAGAAGATGGACGAGATGAGCTGCCCGGGCGGCGTCATCACGGCCGTCGGCAAGAAGGAGATGGATAAAGACGCGAAGCCCGGCCCCGATCCGAATCAAAGCGGCGGGGTGCGCTATCAAAGCTACGTCGGCAACGCGCCGCGCATGGCGACCGAGAAGCCCGAGACAAAGACCTTGATGGACCGCGCGAATGAGACCGAGGACGCGGCCAAGACCTTGGAAGACCTCTAAATAAAAATGACACCTTGCTCGAGCAGATACGCGTATATCGCCATGCGCGCCCTATCGCGGACCTGGAAGGGGTTTGGCGCCTCCGTGCTTATGCTCCTCGCTCTGGCGGCGCTCCCGCCGGCCGCCAGAGCCGAGGCCTCCAAAGCCGAAAAAATAAAGGCCCAAGCCGCGATCGTGGTCAGGTCGGCGGTGGCCAGCTCCGAATCGGCCAAGGACCTGAACGATAAGATCGCCGAATACTCGAAGGCGGCCGAAGAGGCGCTCTCGGACCGACCGAATGGGGTCAAGCAGTCGTCGGAAGACCTCGAGAAGCGCTTCACGGATGCGGGAAAGGACCTCGCCATGCTCAAGGCGAAAGTCGCCGCCTTCCGCGTGGCGGGAACGAATGCCGGCAGGAACGAGGTGTTGAAACAAATCGACGCGAAAGTGGGCGCCGCCGACGGCTGGCTCGCCGAGGCCGCGACGATGCGGGCCGAGGCCGCGCGCTTGCGCCTGACCGTCGAGGAGAAGGCCAAGGCCGTCGAGACCTCCAAGCGCAAGATGGAATTAGGCGTCCTTCAAGTTCAAGCCTGCGCCGAGGTGATAACCGATAAGAACAAGGAGCTGGAGAGCGCGGCCGACGACAAGATCGACGGCCCGAGGAAGGAGTTGGTAAAGAAAGCGCGCGAGCTTAAGAAAGGCGCGGCGGCGGCGCAGGAGGGGGCGGACGCCGTGAACGCCGCCATGCCTGAGTTCGAGGCGGCTTTGGCGAAGTATACGGACCAGGTCCGGGAAGCGAGGAAGCGGGCTGTTTTGATCAAGACCGAGGCGATCGACCCCATAATAGAGGCGCTGAAGCAGGCGCCGCCGGCGCCGACGCCGGACGCCAGCGCGAAGAAATAGGCGGTTTTTGGGCCCGAGAGGCCTGGGTCAATGAGCCCTTGGGCCCTTGCCGCGACGGAAGGGGCGGGTTACTCTCTATCGGAGGCCCGATGACTCGAGCTCGATTTAGCTTGGCCGCCCTGGCGGCTTTCCTTATCCTGGCGACGACGGTGCGCGCGGCCGGCAAGGCCCCGCCTCCGCTGCCCGATGACGACGCGCCCGCGCCGGCCCCGAAGACCTCTCCGGCCCCCGCTCTTCCTCCCGCGCCGCCCATCGCTCCTCCCCCGGCCAAGGAGACCAAAGCCAAACCCTCCAACCCGATCGTCGCGGAGCTGGAGACCCCCGCGGGGTCCGACGAGCTGACGAAGGAAGCCGAAGCGCTGCTTTTGTCGATTCGGCGCGACGCGTCCGGCAGGGACGCCTACGTTTTCGTCGATGCCAAGATGTTCGAGGGCAAGAAGGCGGACGACGTCGCGGCGCTGCGCGACAAGCTGGCCGCGGTCATCAAGGACGGCTGGATCGCGGCCCGTCTGAGGCAGAACGGGCAGGGGCCGGCCTTCCTGGCCGACGTCATCGTGCCCCCGGCCGGGCTCTCGGCCGTCCCCGAGGACGACCGCGCCCGCAAGCTGGAGGAAAGGACGAAGCGTGCCGAGGTCGAGGTGCCCCGCCTGCGCCAAAGGCTCGAGGCGGAGTTCCTCGCGAAGCAGCCTTCGAAATTCGGCTTCGGCGCGGCGAGCGCCGCCGGCCAAGCGAACCCGCTGATGGACGACGCGGCTCTGCAATGGCTTTCCGCGTTCCTCGATAAGGCCGCCGAGCTTTCCGCCGAGATCATACGCAACCGCCGCCAAAGGGCGCCCGTTCCCCGGCCCATCCTGACCCAGGCTCCGAAGACGACGCCCAGCGCGGAGTTCCCGCGCCCCAGCGTGGCCTTCGGCGGCAACGCGCTGTACCCCAACCCGGCCGAGATCAACGGCCGCCTAATTTCCATCTCGATGGTTTTCGAACCCGTGTTGAAGGACGGCCAGCCGACGGGAAAAATGACCCGGAAGATCGCGGTCGCGGACGTGACGCCCGGCTCGCCGCTTATCATCGAGACCTTGCCGATCACCGGCTCGGAGAAAAAAGACAAGTTCGTCATCAACGGCAAGCATTTCTCGCTGTACCAGAACACCTTCGCGGTGCCGGGCACCGAGCCGGCGCGCACCGACGTCGGCTTCGCGCTGACCGCGCTCGACGACAAGGATAAGGCGATACTCAAGGACGGCCAGAAGGAAAAGCTTTATGCGAGCGAGTCCGGCATGGCCGAGGTCCGGGCCCGCCAGGCGTTGGACCCCGCCGTGGGCGCGAAGGTGACCTTGGGCAACCAGACCTACTGGGTCGCGCCCGGCTTTATACGCGACCAGGCCGGCTTCCTGCTGTACAGCGAGGACGCGATCCGCCAGATGGGCGATCCGCGCGTCGACCCTATCAACCTCTCGCCGAGCCTGATCGTGATGACCGACCAGGCGAACGGCCCGAACTCCGACCGCTTGGGCGACCGCCTTAAGATCCCCGGCTCCGAGGCAGCCGGCGGCACCGGCAAGGGCTACGCCGTCGTCTGGAACCAGAAGACCTTGCAGTGGCACGTCGAGGAGGCCAACGGCAGCGAGAAGGCCGTCGCGGTCGCGGGCGAGGAGACGCAGCCGCAGGGCAAGCCGTCCAAGGGCGGGGGAGAGGCGTCCGCGTCTTCCGAGCCCGAGGGCTCCGAGAAGCCGTCTCGCTCCTCCGGCGGCGCGCCCAACACCTCGCCCGAGGCCTCCAGCCCCTGGGACTACGACGAGGCGCTGCTCAATCAGAACGCCAACGCTCAGCATTACGAGCTCGGGCAGATCGGCAAATGGCACCTCATGTATCAGCGGGACAAGGGGTCGAACGCTTTCTACGTGAACGTCTTCAAGGACCGTATGCTCTTCTTCCCCGGTGTCCCGTTGTGCGACAACGCCAACGTCGACTCCTGCATCACGATCCACGGCAACGAGCTGTGGGTGCGGTCGGTGGAGTTCACGCCCGGCGGGGCCAGCGTGGCGCGCCTGGACAAGACCAAAATCCAGGAGGGGAAAACCAAGATTCCCGAGGGCGAGATCACGCTTTCGAGGCAGACGCTGTACCGCTTCTCGCTGGACTCGATCAAAAAGCTGAAGGACGAGGAGAAGTTCGCCAATGCCCAGGATTTGGCCTTCGTCCAGGTGGTCGAGGACCCCGCCACCCAGTCCGGGAAGGACGAGTTCGTCGTCTCGGTGAAGCGCGACGATTGGAGGAGCGCGCTGGAGAAGTTCTTCTCGGAGTACGGCGATAAGAGCACCATTTTCGGCAAGAAAAACCAGGGCAATCGCGACAGTTTGGTGCGCTTCGTGGAGGATCATCTCAAGATCGACGAGCCGCTGATCCGCAACCACGAGAACCCCAAGTCGAAAAAGCCCGACTGGAACCCCAGCGTCACGATCAAGACCTATCCGTCCGAGTCGTTGGGGCAGCCCAATATGTCCCTTTGGATCGCGCGCTTCAAGTGCGACGCCACGGATACCAAGCTTTTCCCCGGTCACGGCGCCCAGCATGCCAACTACAAGCTGGTTTGGAAGGACCTGAAGGTCCAAACCGAGGGTCCCCTTCCGTCGAAATAGCCGTCCGTCCGCCCGTCGTTCCCTCCAGGGGCCTAGGGCCTAGGTCGAGGTAGGCCTTTCGGTCCCCCCGGCCTGGGCCTTCCGTCTCTTGAGCCCGACGGTGGCCCGGGGCAAACTATGTCTAGATGATGCGAAAGGCCCTGGCCGTCACGGTCATTTTCGCCCTTCTGGCGTCGACGCCGGGGGCCGGCGTCGTTTTGGCCCAGGCGCGCGCGGACGCCGAGATCACGAACATGGTCGGCGACCGCGCGGTCACCTACCAGATGCACGTCGAGCCCGCGCTGGACCAGCTTTCGATGAACCTGCAGGCCCTGCAGGTGGCCCCGGAGGCGAAGCTTCGGGCGCAGACCCTCCAGAAGCAGCTGGCGCCCTACCTGACCAACGACCAGGCCCGCAGCCCGGCGGTGATGGGCGCGATCGAGACGTTCAACAAGGGCATCAAGAACCCCAACGCCGACCGCAACCTGCTGCTGCTCGACCTTTTCGACGGCCTCCAGAAGTACGCGCGGGACATGGAGGACGCGGGGAGCTACCAGTACTCGCCGATCAACAACGAGGACGAGCGCATCACCGAGACCTACAGCTCCGCCAGCAACCTGAAGCTGAAGACGGAGCGGGTCCTGAAGCTCAGCCCGGTCGTCCAGCGCATCGAGATCTACAAGCCGACCAAGGACCACCCGAACGAGGACGTCATCGACACGGTCGCCTTCATTTACAAGAAGGACGGCGTCGAGCAGCAGAAGGTCGTCTACAGCCGGCGCCTGATGCAGACCCTGAAGCTGATCAAGGCGATCTTCTACGACAAGAAGGACCACCTCGCGGACATCATCGACCCGGACACTAAGGAAGAGGAGAAGGACCGGCTCTGGGGCGAGATCCACGACGCGCGCAAGAAGTACGACGAGGCCGAGATGGCGAAGGACCTCGCCGTCCTCGGCGCCGTCGATCCCGAGAAGCTTAAGACCGCCGAGCTGACGCCCGACCAGATCGAGGCGATGGGCAAGGGCCTCGAGGCGGTGCAGTCCAAGGCCCTCGAGTTCTACAACATCCGTCAGCTCGACATCCTGCAGAAGTACCAGCTCGCCCAGCTCGTCTACCACCTGACGCAGAGCCTGGGCCTGACCTACAACCCCTTCGAGTCGAAGGACGGCAAGGGCTCCGACATCACGCAGATGGAGCCGGAGAAGATCCAGAAGCTTTTGAACGAGTTCGAGAAGGGCCAGTACCACGGCTACGGCCTGTTCGGCGACCTGTTCATCCGCGAGGAGTACCGCACGGTCGATCCGGAGAAGGACATGCCGGAGTCCCTGCGGACGCTGGCCGGCAAGGCGACGCGCTATCTCGGCTACGCGGTCGACGCGCAGAAGCGCGTCGTGAACGCGATCAAGAACAACCGCCACGAGGAACGGACGGCGGCGATGGAGGAGTTGGGGCAGTGGGTGCGCCTGGCCCAGACCGAGCTGCAGGCCTTCGAGCTGGTCTCGAGCTCGATGCAGCTCGAGAAGCTCAAGGACAAGAAGAACGTCCAGGAGATGCAGCTCAAGCCCGAGGACCGCGAGGCCGCGGAAAAGCTTATCGGGCAGGCCCGGACCCAATATCTGCCCAAGTTCGACGAGTTGGAGCGCCGGACCGAGGGGCTGATGCTCAAGCAGGCCGCCTCGGCCTTCGTGCTCGGCGCCCGCAACGCGCGCTACGCGAACTTCTCGGCCGACGTGCTGGAGGACCGCCTGGCCGCGCTCAAGGCCAAGGCCCAGCAGATGCGGTCGCTGTACCTCGCCCAGCGCTTCCGCGAGTTCGCGGCGCTGGAGGGGAACCAGAAGCGCTTCCGCGAGTTCAACGCGGACAAGGCGGCCTCCGAGAACTACTACCTCGAGAAGGCCACCGGCGGCTTCTTCGCCTATTTCGTCGGCTGCCTCGAGGGGAAGATCAAGGAGCACCGCGGCGCGGTCGGTCCGGGCTGGGCCGAGGAGCTGAAGGCGATCGACGGGCTGATCGCGGATCTCGAGGGCGTGAAGAAGGGCGACGCGGACGCGATGCGCGACGCTCTGGATCCGGTCGAGGCCCACGCGAAGGCCGTCTTGGCCTCGCTCGGCATCGAGGCGACCCAGGACGTGGACGCCGCGCAGAAGGAGGCCCAGAAGGTCCAGGTGTTCCAGACCTGGTTCGGGACGGCCGCGCAGGAGTTCGGGCAGAACCTGCGGTTGTTCGACATGGTCAACCAGCTCGATCTTTACGCCGACAAGTTCCTGAGCTCCAAGAACGCGAGCGAGACGCAGTCGGATACCGGCTATAAGCGCGCGCTGGAGCTGAAATGGCTGGACTCGATCATCAACACGGTGACCTTCGGCGGGCGCGACGCCGCGCACGACGCCTCGGTCGGCTTTTTCACGCCGGAGGCGTACAAGGTCCTGTGCTCGCCCGAGCAGAAGGAGCGCCGCGAGAAGATACGCGCCTTGCTGCGCGAGGAGAAGTGGCAGGACGCGCTCGCCGAGATCGTCAAGATCGACGAGAAGGCGGGCCTCAAGGCGCGCCGCAAGGCCGAGAAGGCGCGGCGCGAGGACCTGGAGGACGACGGGCTCGACGTCGGCAGCATGCTGACGAAGGGCCTGACGGACTCGAGCCTGCTGGGCGCGCAGGCCCAGGGCTCCTTGGCCGGCAGCTTCGACCATCTTAAGGAAGCCGCCTTGGCCGGCATGGCCGGCACGGCGGTGGTGGATTTCGCGGCGATGTCGGCGCTGACGCCGGTTTTCGGGGCCGGGCTCGCCGGCAGCTCGCGGCTGGTCGGGCAGACGTTGAAGGCCGGGGCCTCGCTCGCGGAAATGGCCGAGGGTATGAAGGCTCTGCGGGCCTTGGAGCGCCTCCAGGGCGTCTCTCGAGCGCTGGGCGGATTGGGCCGCGTCGCGGTCGCGGGTTTCAACGAGATCGGCGGGGTCGCGAAGAGCGGCCTGGGCCTCGGCTCGCGCATCTTCAACGGCATGGCGACCAACGTCATGAAGGGCTTGAGCTTTCCGGGGCTCAAGGCCCTGATGAACAATCCTTTCGGCAGCATTAAGAATCTATGGGTCGAGTCGATGAAGTTCAACCTGAGCACCGCGAAAAACGTGGGCCTGGCGAGCGGGATGATCCAGGCGGGCCAGCACATGCTGCACCCGCAGACCTCGCCGTACAACAGCGCCTGGCAGGCGGCCGGCGAGGGTTTCCTCGGCGGCGCGGCGTTCGGCGTGAAGGGCGGCTGGACCTTCCTCGTGATGCCGCCGGCCTCGGCGTTCCACGAGGGGCCGGGGCTCGTCGGCCGGATGTCCGGCCTTTACAAGGCTTTCGGCGAGTCCGAGGGGCCGATCAGCGCTCTCGGGGTCAAACTCGCGAACACCTCGCTGGGGCGCGCGGTGCTCGGCACGGCCTCGGAAGGCGTGGCGGAAGGGGGGCTGTGGAGGGGCCTGGCGACCGCGGCCCAGGGCTCGCGCAGCGCCTTGGGGCGCATGGCGGCCAACGCGATCATCACCCCGATGGGCTTTTTCGACGGCGGCCTTAAGTTCAGCTTGGCGACCGAGGGGGCGATGGAGGCCGCGCAGTACGCGAACTACGTGATGCGCGAGAACCTCCTTATCAACGACGCCGATAAGGGCGACTTCGCCTCCTCGGAGCACATGCAGAACCTGGCGGCCGCGCACCAGTTCGGCCTCTCGATGCAGCAGGCGGCCTTCATGGCGATCCCGACGCCGAACCATTACTCGCCGCAGGAGATACGCCAGAGCATCGAGCAGCAGACGGCGATCGTGGCGCTGCAGGACGCGGGCCAGATGAACCGCCTGCTCGAGGCGCCGGTCAACGACACGATCGACGTTCCGATCAAGTGGTACCACGCGCCTCTGGACTACCTGCTGGGCAAACGCTCGGTCCAGATACAGTCCTCCGAGGGCCTGAAGTCGATGGCGGCCGAGATGCTGCTGCGCGCGCGCGGCACGACCTTGCCTGAGCTGATGGGCCTTCAGCTTATCCCCGAGACGGTCGCCAAGGGCCTCGAGACCCAGGCGAACTACCAGAAGTACTGGTCCTTCAAGGAGGCCCGCAAGCTGGCCCGCGGCGAGGCGGTGGCCGAGCCGGCGGCCCGGAGCGGGACGCAGGGCAACGACGCGATCTACCTGATCCCGGAGGTCAAGGAGGTCGCGGCGCGGATGATCCGCGAGCGCCTGCTCGGCGACCCCAAGACCGCGACCGCGATACGCCGGGCGAACGGCGAGTTGAGCCTCGACGGCGTGATGATCGAGGACCCGGCCGTCATCAGCCGCATCCAGGAGAAGACGAACTGGATCCTTTTCGACGCCGAGGCCAAGACCATCGAGAAGAACGTCATGGCCGCGATGCGCCGCGCCGAGGCCAAGACCAGGAAGCTCGAGCCGGAAAAGCTGGCCGACGCCTACAACAACGCCATCGACTCCGTCGTGGCGTCGCTGAAGCGGCGCGGCGGCGAGAGCGCGGAGAATCAGATCGCCGCGATCGAGGCCGTCCGCAAGCCGATGAAGACGGACATGGCTTTGCTGTACATCCACGACTACCTGGACCGGCAGATCCGCAAGAACATCGCCGACCCGGCGAAGCGCGCGGAGGTCAAGGAGACCGTCATCGGCGCGATCGAGCAGGTCCTGCAATGGGGCGACATCGTCGTCAAGAAGACGATCGACCCGTCGACCGGCCAGCCGCTCGTCATACGCAAGCTGCGCGCCCCGCAGAAGGTCGCCTTGGAGGCGTGGGTCGAGGACGTCTTGGGCGGCAAGGGCGCGGGCGAGGCCGGCAAGGACGTCCTGCGGACCTTCACCTTCCTCGAGGCCTCGGGCGGCAAGACCTTGCTGACCAAGATCGCCTTCATGCCGATGGCGAAGATACGGGCTAACCGGCGCGGGCGCGAGGTGTGGTGGGCCAGCTCGAACGAGACCTTGGCCGCGCAGTTCGTCGAGGACTGGGAGTCCTACTCGGGCGGGCGCCGGCCGGACTTCAAGACCACCGGTCTGGACGAAGCCATGTTCCAGGAGGTGTTCGCGGTCGGGGGCGGCGACGCCTCGGTCGGCGCGAAGTACGATTTCGTGATCGACGAGGGCGACCACGCCTTCGGCAAGCCCCAGCACTCGATGGGCAAGCCGCGCGGCGGGCTGACCGACGTCGAGGGCGGCAACCCGCTGCTCGAGGTCCTGGAGCGCAACTTCCAGCGCGTGCGCGGCCGGGCCGAGGCCCTGGCGGAGCTGAGGACGATCAACGACGACTTCGTCCGCGAGGTCAAGATACGGCAGCTCGCGGCCGAGATGGCGCCGGAGGCCGCGACCGAGTGGCGCCGGGCGATGAGCGACATCACCGGGCTCACCGCGGGCGTCGCGCGGAGCCTGAAGAAGGGCTTGTCGAAGGTCCGGCTGGCCGCCGATCCGGGCGCGGGGCCGAGCGCCCAACTGCGCGAGGAGGCCAAGAACGCGGCGACCGTCATCCTCGAGGAGTACGGCCTGCTGCAGTTCCGCGAGCGCCGGCCCGGCGAGAGCCCGGTCGAGTACGCGGCGCGGCGGCTGAACTCCGACGGCGTCGAGACCTTCATGCGCCACGAGATCGCGAAGACCTTCAAGTGGCTGCTGCTCGAGGACCGCTCGCCGCATATGCGCATGGACGAGGCGAAGGCCAAGGTCGTGCCGGTGTTCAACGGCAGCGAGATGCCGACCTTGGCGACCGAGTACCGCGGCCCGGCCCAGCTCGACCTCTTGGCCAAGGCGCGCGAGAAGGACGCGAGCCGGCCGAGCGGCGTGCGCTTCGACTTCGAGCTGGCGCACGACATCACTCTGTCGCTGAACGACATCCTGCGGCGCTGGGTCGACGCGGGGGCGGACATGATGTTCACCTCCGGCACGGCTTCGCGCCACGTGCAGAACTACCTGGCCGACCTGGGCGTGGCGTTCGTCAACAAGGAAGGCCAGACCCGGCTGCCGGACCGCGTGCTCGAGATCGTCGGCGAGGACGGCATGGTGACGCGCGTCGAGCCCGGCGCCGCCGGCGCGGTCCAGAACGTCGACTTGTCGAACACTCTCTCGGCGATCAACGTGACTTTGCCTGAGGGCGCGTCCTTCGCGCACCCGCGGCGGCTGCAGCTCATCCTGCATCGGGCGCGGGAGGTGCTGGCCGATAACGCGAACGGTAAGTCGCTCGTGATCCTCGCGCCGCGCACCGACGGCGAGCGTCAGGCGATGGAGGCCGCGATCGTCGCCTCCGGCCTGGCCGCCAAGAACGAAATCGTCCGCTTCTTCCCCGGCAACGTCGAGCGCAAGGTCGAGGGCTACGAGATGCAGGACATGATCGACCAGAACAACGTCGCCGCGCTCGGCGCCGGCACCGCGAAGGTGGTGCTGCTGGTCCCCGAGGTCGGCGGCCGCGGCGTGGACCTGCCGTTCCGCTCGGTGCACTTGGACGGGAAGCAGTACCGCGGCACGATAGCGATGATCGGCGTCGACCCGCACAAGGTCCCGGTCATCGAGGACACCCAGGCCAAGGCGCGCCCGGGCCCGGGACGCGTGATCCAGGCCGAGACGGGCCCGAACGGGGCGATCCTCAGGCCCGGGGCGAAGGTGCTGTTCATCGACATCGCCTCGCGCGAGGGACTGCTCGCGGACCGCGCGTACCTGAACGTCGTCGGCCAGCACGTGCGCGACGCCCGGACGCTGGACGCCGCGCGGGCCTCCGCCCCCGACGCGACCTTCGAGCAGAAGGTCAGGCTCGAGATCAAGAAGCTTTTGCCGACGGACGAAAAGGCGCTGGAGGCGCTGGAGAACCCGTCGAGTCCGGAGTTCAAGGCCTTCGCCGCGCGCGGCGCCGTGTACCGGGCGCTCTTGCCGGTCATGCAGGAGAACGCCCAGCTCGAGGCGAACCAGTCCTCGGGCATCATGGAGCCGGACAAGAACGCCTTCGGCAAGCTGGACATGCAGACGCTCGGCATCGGCGCGAGCCTGGGCCTGTCGGCCCTGCTGCATTCGCTGGGCTACGGCCCGATGGTCTCGCTGGGCGGCGGCAGCGTCGTGATGCAGGCGGTCAACGCCCTGGCCAACCGATTTTTCCCGGAGCGGCCGCGAACGGCGCATGAGGCGCCGATGGTTCCCCCATCCCTGCCTTCCCCCGCGAGGGGAGAAGGGGAGGGGCAGAACGTGACGCTTCCCCCGGCGCCGCCGGCCGGCGGAGCGAGAGGTTAAGAGCATGGGACGACCCAACCGCGTGCAGTACGCAGGCGCCTGCTACCACGTGATCCTGAAGGGGAACAACGGCGGGCCGCTGTTCATGTCCGACGGCGACCGCGATCGTTTCCTGGAGTTCATGACCGTCGAGCGCGAGCGCCAGGGGCTGCTGCTGTACGCCTACGCCTTGCTGCCGAACGAGATACAGCTCCTGGTCGAGACGCCGCGCGGCAACCTGTCGCGCGTGATGCAGACCTTGCTGACGCGCTTCACCAAGTACTTCAACCGCCAGAACGGACGGACCGGCCACCTGTTCCAGGGGCGCTATAAAGCTTATCTCGTCGACCGCGAGAAGCACCTGCTGGAGCTGACGCGCTACTTGCATCTGCTGCCGCTTAAGGCCGGGCTGACCGAGCGGCCGTGGCGCTTCAAGTGGTCGAGCTTCAAGAACTACGTCGAGGGCGAGCAGCGGCAAAGGCTGGTCGACTCGAAGGACCTGCTGAAGCCGTTCGGCAAGAGCCGCATGCGCCAGTCGTTGAAGTACCTTCAGTTCGTCAAGGAGCGCATGAAGGGCCCTCAGGCGCAGGAGGGCGTCCCGATGCTCCTCGCCGCCAACGGCTCCATGAACGGCGGGTCCAACGGCGCCGCCGGCGGCCACGGGCGCGGCGGTCCCAACGGCAACGGAAACGGGAACGGCCACTTCAAGCCGATCCTGGAGGACGTGCTCTCGAAGCACGCCTTGCCCGAGGAGATGTTCTTCAGCCGCAGCCAGCGCCGCCCGCTGATCCTCGCCCGGCGCGAGGCCATCTGGCGCGGCTGGAAGGAAGCCGGCATGGGCGTCAGCGAGCTGGGCCGCCTCTTCGGCCGCACCCCGAGCGCGATCTGCCAGATACTGAAGACGGTCGAGGACGGCGAGGACGTGAAGAACAAAGGCTGAGGACTCCGACGGAAAGGATGATGTCCTGAAACCCATAACGTTTATACTCCGCAAGGAGGCGGCCGCCATCGCGGCCGCCTCCTTGCTCGTCGTCTCCCCGGGCCTTGAGCCCTACCAGGCCTGCGCCCAGACCCGCGCCGAGCCGACACGCGCTCCCGCCTTGATCGCGCCTCCCTCGGTGGGTTTACTCACGTTTGGGCCGGGCTTGTCTCAAGCTCCCTCCCCCTGGATGGGGGAGGGAAAGGGTGGGGGTGGCGTGCGCCGTCTTGTCCCCCCATCCCGACCTTCCTCCGCAAGGGGGGAAGGGGCACGGATTCAACGCCAACCAAGCAATCTTCTCTCAATAGCTCGCCACGCCCTTCCGGCCAAGCCGACCGCTGGTGCGCCTGCTTTGGCGGCTCCGCGAGCAGCAGCGAATTCGTCATGGCTTGCGCCCGAACCATCGGTTCTGAAAGAAAGCGCATCGGCGCGGATGTGGGGGGAGGAGAGCTTCGCCGCCTTGGCGGGATTGGAGTCCGTGGTTGGAGGGACCTCTCCGCCCCTCATCCCTGCCCTTTCCCGCAGGGAGAGGGTCGTCCTCCATGCTCGTGCTCCGCTTGGCGCTCCCTCCATTCCTCTTCGCCGCGATCGCCGCGGGTTCGGGCTGGAGGAGGCGGCGCCGGTCGCCTTGCTCGCGGCGGGCCTCAACGCGGGCGGCTCGATCGCGCTCGCCGCCCTCGACGGGCTGTTCGCTTCGGCGGCGAAGCTGGGCTACGGCCTCGGCAACGTGCTCGCGGTCGTGATGAATTTTCCGCAGGTGTGGGAAAGCTGGCGGACCGGGAAGGCGGGGAACGTCTCGGCCGCGGCGAACGGGATCGGCGCGGCGGCCTCGTTGATCAGCGCCGCGAACGCCGTGCTCGACCATAAGGTCTTCCTGGCCTGGCAGAACCTCGTCGGTCTTTACAGCTTCGCCGCGGTGTTGGGCTTGAAGTATTGGTTGGGCCGCCGCCCGGCGGCGCCGGCCTCCGCCGGCGCCGCTTGGGCCCGCACCGTGGCCGTCGCGGCGGCCGTCCTCGCGCTCAGCACCTGGTCCTATTCCCCGCTGGCCGCGCTGCTGGCGCCCGTCGCGAACGCGGCTTGGATCGGAAAGGCCAAGGTCGCGATGCAGGCCGCCTCGGGGGCGATGTTCCTCGCCTTGTTCAAGCCGCTCGCGTCGCGCATCCTTCAGACCGGAGACGCCTCGGGCGTCTCGCCGGGCTTCGCGTGGAGCTTCGCTGTGGGCTCGGTCGGCTTGGGGACGTTCGCGCTGCATCGCGCGCTTGAGCTCGGCTTCGGCACCGCCGAGGGCCTCCAGTACCTCATCTACTGCGCGTTGAACGCGCTCTACGCCGCGGCGGGCTTCGCCTTGGTGCGCCTGATCGGGCGCTATTCGAAAAAGGCGCCCATGGACGCCGCCGAGGCCCAACGCCGCGAGCGCTCCGCCGCCGCGAGCGCCGGACCGCTGCCGGCCTCGACCTTGGTCCCGCCGGGGACGGTCGTCCAACTGGTCCATTCGCCGGACATCGGACGGACGCTCAAGCCCCACCTTGAGCAGGCGGCGATGCTGCGCGGCCTGTTCTACTCGTTCACCAACTTCAAGGCCGGGGACCGGGACTTCAAGGAGCTGCTGCTGGAGCTGAAGGAGCGCGGCGCCATCGGCGCGCTGGTGCTTGACCACGGCCAGTCCGCCGGCAAGTACGCCCTGTACCCCTGGCTCAAGAAGAACGGCTTCGAGGTCTACCGCAAGGTCGGCCAGGGCCTTCCTGACGGCGAAGGGGGCGAGGGTGGGGAAGGCCAGGACCCCGAGCTGATGTTCCCGGGCATCATGCACGAGAAGGTATGGCTGATCACGCTTCCCGACGGCCGCAAGCTGCTGGCCTTCGGCTCGGCCAACGCCACCGGCAACGCGAGCGGCGACGAGGCGAAGAACGACGAGAACCTGGTCCTGTTCCTCTTCGAGCCCGGCGCGACCGGCACCCTCTTCGACCACTTCGAACGCCGCTACGAAGCCCTCCTCGCCGTCGCGAAGGACGGCGAAAAGGACGCCGCGTCCGGCCCTTGAAATGTAGGCATTCATCGCCTATACTGTAGGCATATGAAGAAGGCTAAAGTGCAGTACACTCTGCGCAACGTTCCGCCTGCCGTGGATGGATTGCTTCGTGAGAAAGCGGAACGCCAGGGCCGGAGCTTGAACGAAGTCGCGCTCGAGGCCTTGCGCGCGGGCTCAGGCTTGGGAAAGGAGGCGCAGTACGCCGATTTGGACGGCTTCCTGGGTTCTTGGGTCGAAGACCGCGCCGTGGATAAGGCGCTGAAAGACCAGCGAAAGGTCGATCCGGAGCTGTGGTCTTGAGACTGGCTCTCGACACTAACGCCTATTCCGCGGCGGCCAAGGGCGACGCGCACGCCGGGGACATGCTGCGGCGAGCCGATGAGATACGCCTGCCGTTCGTCGTCCTCGCCGAGTTGCGCGCCGGCTTTGCCGCGGGGACCGTCGGTCGGAAAAACGAAGCCAAGCTGACGGAGTTCCTGAACTCCCCGCGCGTCGAGGTCCTCTACGCGGACGAGCAGACGACCCACCATTACGCGAGCTTGTTCGCCGACCTGAGACGACGAGGCTCTCCAATCCCTACCAACGACCTTTGGATCGCCGCGCTTGTCATTCAGCACGACCTGATCTTGCTGTCCTCCGACGCGCACTTCTCGAAACTGCCTCAGATCGCGCGCATCTAAAGGCGTCCCGGGCCTTCAGCACTAAACCTCAGGCACCGGAAAAGGGTCGTTAGGCCGATGGGCCCAGCGGGGGCTGGGTCGTTTTCTTATTTCAGGTAGGTCTTTGGCCTCATGGCCGTCCGACGGGGGGCCCCTATAATACATTAGGCGCTCGACGAGCGCCGTTTGATGGCATTCCCTCGCCTTAAGAAGGTCACGGCGTCCGTTTTGACGGCCGCCTTGCTTTTGTCCACGCCCGGTCTGGAGTCTTACCAGGCGTGGGCGCAAAGCAAGGGGCTGGACGCGGCCGGCGCCGCGCCGGTTCCCGTCACGGTTTCCGGAATTTCCGAGGTGCCCGCAGGGTTGGGGAGCCTGGAGCCGGCGATCTCTCCCATTGGGTTGCCCGCTCTTTCCGCGCCGGTTCCCCAGGCCTCCCTCGCCCCCGTTGTGGGGAGAGGGCAGGGTGAGGGGGGCAGTCGGCGGTTGGGTATCACTCGGCCCCTCACCCCAACCCTCTCCCCGCTTCGCGGGGCGAGGGATATCCCCTCTAAACTCGGACTTTCGCAACTCATCGGTCGGACGCGGGAAGAGATCGCGGCTAAGGTTTCGCCGGCGGCGGCGCCGGTTTCCGCGAGCGAGGACCGGCTGTGGGCGGAGAAAAGCTTCGAGGCGTTGGCCGCGCGGGAGCCCTTGGAGGACCTCGAGGCTCCGGCGGGGCGCGTGGGAGTTCCTGGCACGGCGGCGAGGCCTGCCCGGACGATCGAGTCTCACGGCGTTTCGATTCCCGCTCCGCGGGCTGCTCTGAGCGCGGATTCCTCCGGCCGGTCGACGTTCCTTGGCGTGTTCGCGGAGGTGTTCAAGCGGCCGTTCGCGTGGATACCGAAGGCGGCGGGGGCTTTGAAGGGGGCGGTGGAGGGAGCACGGGAAAGGGTCAGCGGCCGGACCCAGTTCGTTCGACGGTCCCTCGACGCGGCGGGGTTCGTCGGCGTGCACGGGGTCGTCCGCGACGCGTCGCTCGCGCCGCTGGCTTCCAATGCCTCGACCGAGGACGTCATTCGGCGCATCGGGGTCCAGTTCGGGCTCGGCCCGGATAAGATACAGGAGCTCGCGGCCAAGCACGGGCTCGCGACCACGGGACCCGAGGTTCGGGCGCAGTGGCTGCAGATTCATGATGGGCTGCAGGACCTGAACGCCCAGGAGTTCAAGCGTCTCGACGCGGGCAAGTATGAGAACACGGGGCACGGGATGTGGCTGCCCCGGGTCGCGCTGCCGTTGGCCGCGGCCTCGGTGCTCTCGCTGGGGGGGCTGAACTGGATCAGCGGGGCCGCGTTCGCCCTGACCTCGATCTATTTCGCGTACCACGCGATCCCCGGCCTGCACGCCGACCGGGCCCTGTTCCTCAAGCTCGCGGCCGGGGCCTTCATCCGTTTCCCTTATCATCTGTTCGACGTCTTCGTCTTCGGCTACTTCCGGCAGAACATCGCCTACCACTTCAGCCGGCATCGCGAGGATTTCCTGAGCGGGGCGGGCGCCGAACTGCCGGAGCGCTGGCTGGACATACTGATCGCGCGGCACTCGGAGCGGCATTGGGGAGACCGGGCGCTGGCGTCGCGGCCGATGCGGCTGGCCTACCGGTACCTCTATCTGCCGGTCCTCGGCCCCCTGTTCGCCTTCGTCAGCCGGCGCGCGACAACGGCGATCCTCAGCGCGGTCGCGATGGGCGTGCTGGCCGGCTACGCGCCGGTTTTGCCGCTCAGCTTCAGCCTGACCGGCATCCCGGTGGTGGGCAAGCTTTTGGTCGCGATCGCCCACGGCGCGCCGCTGCTGATCGGCCGCGTGCCGCTGGTCGGCGCGGCGCTGGAGCCGGTCGCCGCGAAGGTGTTCCAGGCCCTGCTGAACGAGCTGGTGCTGGGCTCGATGGCGCAGAGCCTGATCCTCTCGACCTTGCTGACCTTCCCGCGCGCGGTCGCCGGCAAGCTGGTCCAGGCCGTGCTCGCCGCGCCGGTATCCGATTTGTCGTACCGCGACCGCGGCTTCGGCTGGGTCGACAAGTTCTACATGGCGGCCGGGATCATCGCGCGGACGGCGCTGCCGTTCAGCCCCGAGGGCCGGGCCTTCTGGCGGCAGAACGTCGTTTCCTGGCTCGGGCTGATGACGGTCGGGGCCGAGATCGAGGGCATCATGACCTACGCGGGCCGCTTGGACGCGGGGTTGACCTCGGCGTGGCACGCGACCGGTCGAGGGAGCGACCTCCACGTCTTCGAGACGATCGGCGCGGCGGTCGAGCGCCCGGCCGAGTGGAAGGACGAACACGGCGCCGTCCACAAGAACGCGATCCCGTTCGGCGGGGCGATCAACTGGGGCGGCATGCTGCTGCACGGCCTCGAGGGCTGGTCGGGCTGGCACGTCACGGACATGGCGTTCCACGCCTCGAACCCCGAGGCTTACCAGGCGATGGCCAACGTCTCTCCGGCCGCGAAGGAAGGCGGGGATCTCGCGCGGCTTTTGGTCCAGAAGGCCGAGGAGCGCGAGCCTATCAAGATCGCCGACCCCGAGAAGCGCACCTTGGCGCAGAAGGCCGAGGATGTCGCGAGGGCAGGCAACCTCAAGGCGGAGATCGAGCTGTCCAAGGCCCGCTCAGCGGTCCTGCAGAAGGAGCTCGACGATGCGCTGGCGCGGCTGAAGGCCGTCCGCGAGGCCACGGATAAGATCCCGGCCGAGGTTAAATCGATCTACGAGGACCAGCTGAAGGTCCTGCGCTACCAGCGCGACGAGCTGTACGCCTACCGCAAGCTCGCCGAGCGCCACGACCTCAAGAACCCGGTCCAAAACTCCGAGAAGCTGAAGGCCCTCGACGCCTTGCTGGCCGGCTACGACAAGGTGCTCGAGGAAGGTCCGCGGAGCCCGGGCAAGCTGGAGTCGCTCGCGACGCGGCTGGCCGAGCTGAAGGCCCTGCAGCTCAATCTCTTCAAGACCGAGCGCTTCACGCCGACGGGTCCCGCGGCGCCGGCCTCCGAGTCAGACAAGGCGCGCTACGCGGAGGTCTCCCGGCTGCTCGCGCGCGTCGAGGAGCTGCGGACCCAGGCGCAGGCCGAGCTGAGCGAGCGCGACGCGAAGGCGTCCTTGCTGGCGACGACGACGAAGGCGAAGGGCCTGGCGCTCAAGGAGCGGCGCGGCGGCAAGGACAAGTTCGAGTTCATGAAGAACTTCGCGCGGCTCGGCGTGGTCATGGACGTCTCGTACACGCTGAACATCGTGCTCTCCGCTGAGAACGCGATACGGCAGATGGACCAGCTCCTCCAGCAGAAGCTTCAGAAAATCGACGCCACCCAGAACCAGACCCAGCAGGCCCAGCAGCAGGCGTCCCAGCAATCCCAGAACATCGGCCAGACGACCGCCCAAAGCCAGGCCCGCGTCGACTCCGACAACAAGAACGCGGCCGACTTCAAGAAGAGCTCCGACCAGGCCGCCCAGGCCCTTATCCGCATCCCGGCGCTTCGCGACGCGCTGACGAACGAGCTCGCGACGATCGACGCGCAGGACAAGGGCGCCTCGGCGAGCGCCTTGGCCGAGTACCAGAGGCGCCTCGCCTTGCTGCCGCGGCTCATGCAGTTCCGGAACACCGGTTATCCGGGCGCCTCGACGAACGACGTCGGCAAGCTGTCGCTGGCGAGCCTCCAGTCCCAGCTCCTGGACACGAACACGAAGCTCTCCCAGATCGACAAGGGCTTGGCCCTGATCGGCCCGGTCGACGCGCTCAACGTCCCGGAGGAGCTGGCGCGGGTGATGATCATCGCGGTTCCCGGCATCCCGCCGGTCACCGTGAGCGGCGCGACGGTGGGCCAGGCGATACAGATCGTCAACGCGCGCAAGGTCAACTTCCAGGGGCAGCTCGCCACTCAGCAGGCCTTCCTTAACAGCATCCTGCGCTCGCTCGATCCCTCGAACTCCTCGACCGCGCCGGACGACTTCGGCGACCCGCAGCCCGTTTCCTACGTCTACTGGCTCGGCCAGGAGCAGAAGACGAGCGCGGCCGAGCGCTCCCAGACCTTGAACGACCTAGCCAAGGTCGACGCCCTGGCCGCCGACATAAGCCGCCTGACCGGCGCGAGCCTGCCGGCCTTGGCCGGCAAGTCCCTCGACCAGCTCATCATCGACCTTCCGAACTATCCGTCCTTGGTCGAGAACCTGAACATCGACATCAACTCCGACAACGGCTTCGCGGCCAAGATGAAGCTGCTGGAGCTCTCGCAGTACCTGCCGGACGCCGCGCGCCACCTCATCCAGTGGGCGCAGGCCGACAAGACCGCGACGATCCTTCAGGATGCCTGCTCGCGCATCCTGCCGGCGGCGCGCGACAACCTGCAGAAGGCGGTCAACGCCTTGCAGGCCGTGCTGAACGATTGCGACCAGGACCTGGCCTACCTGGGCGTCCCCGCGCACACCGACGCGGACCGGAGCAACCTCATATTAAGGAAGCGGGCGCTGCTGTCGACGACCTTGCGCCCGGCGCTGGCCGGGGCCCAGGTGCTGCTGCGGGACGTGCTGATCCCCTTCCAGGTGTCCTCGATCCAGTCGGTGGACCCGTCCTCGCCGAACAACGCCTACCGCCAGCTCTACGAGAACAAGCAGAAGATGTACACGCAGACGCAGGACGCGCTGCGGACGACCTTGCCGTGGGGCTTGGCGGGCAACGGCGGCAAGACCAACGACGTCGCCGACTCGCTTGCCAAGATACAGACGCGGCGGCAGTTCTTCCTCGATAAGAAGAAGGTGCTCGACGACAACGCGAAGGAGGTCGCGCGCCGCCTCGATCCCGTTTCCAACGACACGGAGCAGGTGTACGGCAAGACGATGTACTACTCGTTGGCCCGCCGCGCGGTGCAGTTCCAGGACGCGAAGAACCAGGACGCGCAGGCCATCAACGGGCTGGTGGGGGACATCGACAGCATCCTGGCGCAGATCGACCAGCTCGCGCCGGGAAAATACAACCTCGTCGCGCGGTACAAGCTCCAGGGCGGGGTGTCCGCGACCGACCCCGGCTCCGTGACGAAGGTGAAGGCCTGGGTCGACAACAATACGATCGTCAACCTCGGCAACCGGATCAAGCAGATCGCGCTCGAGAACAACACCGGCACCCCCAATCTGAACCTCGGAGGAACCGGCGGCCTGGCCCCGACCGGGAACCAAGGGGCGCTCACCTTGCCGTCCAACTCCCAAATCGCGCTCTTGGCCTTGCAGGCCGCGAAGAAGATCGTCGAGGATCCGAACAACAGCCTCGCCTTCAAGGTCGCGGACTTCCTGTTCTCGGACGGCGTCGCGACCACCTCGAACAAATGGGTCAACGAGCGCCTGCCGGTCGCGAAGCAGCTGCTGACCGACGGCCAGTCCGTCATCCAGCAGAGCCTCTCCGATCTGGACACCGACGTCAGGTACGTCAGCTCGAACGGGAAGGCCGAGACGGGCGCCCAGGTCGTCAATCGCAAGCTCGCGATCATCGGCGTGCAGGGGGCCTTCGCGCAGCGCGCCTACCAGTTCTTCTCGGGACAGCTCGCGGTCTGGGATCAGGAAGGGGTCAACGATACCTCGCAGATCACGCAGTACTACAACGGCCTGAATACCGCCTACACGAACGGTTCCGAGGTCGCCGACAAGGAGCGCCAGGCTATCAACCAGATGCGCGACCTGTTGGCCCAGAAGCTGGCCGAGTTCGACAAGAACAAGGCCGAGCTGATCGGCTGGCTGCAGCAGCTCAATAACCCGTCGGAGTCGGCGCTGGCCCGCGTCGTCGAGAACCTGTCGACGATCCAGGACAAGACGCGCGCGGTGCTGGAGACGCACGTCCGCGAGCTCGAGGCGCGGAACGACTTCAAGGCCGCGGATGTCTCGCTGAAGATGACCTTGAGCGATCTCTCTCGGGCCCAGGCCGAGCTCGACAAGTCGCTCGCGAGCGCCGACTACACGCGCATGCCCGCGGAGCTGCGCGAGCGCGTGCGCGCGGTCAACAAGCAGAAGGGGAGCTGGCTGATCGGGGGCCGCGACTCGTCGCAGCAGGTGATCGTGGTCAAGAAGTCGGAGTTCCCGAGCTTCCTGAGCTCCTTGGTCTCGACGTTCTTCCCGCCGGGCGCGTCGAGCCAGGACATCGGGATGCTCACGTCCCGCATCCTGGCCAACCCCTCGCAGCTCGCTCAGCTCATCCCGAACTCGAAGATGCTCGAGTTCGGCGACGACCCGGACGGCTTCTACCTCGTCTACCAGACCAGCTTCGGGACCCCGCACGGCCTGGAGGGCGGCGTCAACGTCACGTTGGGCAACGTCGCGAAGGTCGGCAACACGAACGTCTCGCTTAACGGCTACCGCTTCGTGAGCCCGCCCGACCCGTCCAACGCCCCGTTCGGCGACCAGGGCATCACGGTCTCCATGGAGACCTTGCCGGACGCCCCGTGGGTGAACTACCTGGACGTCACGTTCCACAAGCTGTCGACCGACATCCCGGCCGACAACAACGCCTCCTCGGTCGCGAGCCTGAGCCGGCTGATGATCTTCGACGACTTCGCGGCGCTGCTGATGAACGGCAAGCTCTACATCGGCGCGATCGGCTTCACCGACTTCGCGCTGCAGAACGCCTCCCAGAAGACGTACTTCTACGGCGGCAACTTGAAGACGAGCTTCAAGGTCAGCGAGGTGGTCACGCTGAACGCCGAGCAGGCGGCGCTGATCGCCAAGGACCCGCGTCAGTTCTGGGAGACGGTGAACCTCGACTTCACCGGCTACGATCCGGACCTTAATCAGAATTTCCTGGTCTCCGCGAAGGGCAACGACAAGAACTACTACCGCACCAAGGCCGGCGCGACGATCGACGTCGCGAAGGCGATGGGCCAAAGCGGCAAGGAGCCGTTCTCGATCGACCTGTACTGGTCGCGCGTGACCGGCACCGACGATTACAACCAGAACGCCCTCGGCGCGTCGGTGCTTAAGGGCCTCACGATCAAGCGCGGGGACGGCAAGGACATCGCGATCACGAACCGCGCGACCGTCGAGATCGGCCAGCAGTACAACACCTACGCCGACAAGCTGCAGGCCTCGTTCCCGGACGGCTTCGTCCTCTCGGCCGAGGGCAAGATCCTGGGCACCGAGTCCACCTACCAGGTCGGCGCGAGCAAGAAGCTCAGCGAGCACACCACGATCGGGGTCAGCTACGGCTCGCCGTACATCGGCATCAACAAGCGCATGATGGTCAACATCGACTCCAGCTTCACCTTGGCCCAGCTGTGGTCGTCGGTCACGAACCAGGCCAAGCGCCAGCTCGAGGGCGGAACGGCCGGGGACGAGATCAACAAGCAGCTCGAGCGCTTCTTCGCCGGGCATGAGGGCGACCCGCGCGCGGTCGCGGAGCTGAAGAAGGTTTTCGAGGCCGACATCGCGCGCAAGCTGTACACGCAGGAGATGGGCAAGCTGAGCAAGGACCTCGAGGAGCTCTACAAGGCCGGCTCGGTGATGGACAACACCCGCATACGCGGCATGATCGGCTTCGTCACGAACCCGGTCGGGACCGCGCAGACCGACCGCGCGGTCGGCGGCGGCTTCCAGTCCAGCACGCTCAGCCAGCTTACCTTGAGCCGCACGCAGAAGGCGCTGGTCGAGAGCAAGATCGCCGGGCTCGCGCTGGAAGGGCTGCGGCTGCAGCAGCGGCTGGTCGAGCTGACGCGCGACTGGCAGTCGACCGTGCTCGACGCCTTGCAGGCGCAATGGGACATGCGCGTCGCCCGGTTCATGGCCGCGAACGCGCCGCCGGGACCCCTCAAGACCGAGGGCGAGGCGCGCCTCGAGGAAGCCAAGGGGCGCTACGACCAGGCGGCGCTCAAGTACAACCTGCTGGCGGGCCGCGGGCCGAACGAGGCCCTGCCGTTCGCGGACATGGACGCGAAGGATCTGGAGGCCGTCTCGATCGAGCTGCGCAAGCTGCTGATGAGCCCGACGCGGCTGACCGACATCCTTCACTCCCTCGACCCGGGGCGGCTTAAGATGCCGACGCCGGGCTTCAACATCGTCGACTATATTCCGTTCATTGATCAATTGACCGGCAGCTTCGGGCTTACGTACCCCGAGGTGCTGGACAACCAGGCGCTGGGCTTCGACGTGGCGTTCCGCGTGCCGGTCTACGACCCCGCGTCCAAGAGCAAGGACAAGGCCTTGCGCATCGAGAGCCGGGCCTTGGCCGAGCGGATGCGCCAGATTTTCGAGGAGTACAAGACCCGCGCCGCGCGCGAGCGCCTGAAGGAGCTGGGCTTCGCGACCGCGGAGCAGGCGGTCGAGCCGCACCAGGGCCGGGCCGCGGATTACCTGACGACGGCGATCGCCGCGTACCGCAACGGGCTGATGCCCGAGAGCGAGCTGCGCGCGGCCTACGCCGAGTGGAGCTGGTATACCTCCCAGACCATGGAGGCGAGGGGGCGCGAGGTGCTGGCCGCGGCCTGGGGACGGATGGACGGAGGCCTGGCCTCGTCGGTCGCCGTCCCCGAGATCCCGAGCCGCGCCGGGGACCTTGCCGGCGCGTTCGCCGAGGCCCGGAGCCGCAGCCACGGCGTCCAGGAGCTGGCGCTGCGCTCCGAGGCGGCCGCGGAGATGATGCGCGCCGCGAACCGGCGCGTCGCGAGCCTGGGCGTCGACGTCCACATCGGGACGAACCTCACCGCCTCCGGCATCACCTGGATTCCGATGCTCAGCTTCACCGGCTACGGCATTTTCCCGGTGATCGAGCTGTCGTACAAGTCGAACGAGCTGCGCGAGCTCGAGATCGGGGAGCAGAAGGGCCGCTCCGAGGCCTACGCGAGGCTCAAGGCCAAGGCCGAGGCCGACCTCGCGCTGGAGCTGTACGAGGCCTACGTCGCGCTGAAGTCGGCCCGCGAGGGCGTCGAGCTCTACGAGAAGAGCTACCTGCCCGAGCTGCGCGACAGGCTGAAGCGGCTGCAAGCCTCCGGCGCGGCGGAAGGCGAGGTCCAGAAGGCGCGCTACGAGTATGACCAGGCCAAGCTGGCCGGCATACGGCTGAAGGTCGAGGCCTTGGACGCGCAGGCGGTCTACAATTATCTGGTCGGCGACGCGCCCGACCGGCAGGTCTCGACGGCGCTTTCGTCGGAGGCGGCGCTGGCTCAGCTCAGGGCCGCGCTCGGCGCGGCCAACCCGGTCGAGCTCAAGCGCGCGGTGCTCGCGGACCGCGTCGCGGTCGCGCGCGCGGTGGAACGGGCGGTCGACAAGGGACTCAAGTACCAGAAGCTGCAGGTCGAGCCGATCAGCCTGGTGCTGCGGCCTCTGGGCCGGCTGATATCGGCCCTGGCCGACAACACTCCGGCCAACCCCGAGGACGCGGGCAAGGCGCGCCGCGACACCTTGGAGGCCGAGCAGGCGAGGGACGCCTTCGAGCTCGGTCTCGGGCCCGCGCGAGCCCGCTTGGAGCTGGAGCGACGGGCGCTCGCCGAGAGGCTCACGTCGCTCTCGGCCGCGGCCGACGCCCGGACGAGAGTCGCGCGCGCGGCGCTCAAGGGCCGGCTCGACGTCCTCGACGGCCAGCTCTCGTCCTTCCTTGGCCGCGGGCGGGCGCTCGAGACGCCGCGGGCGGCCCCGGCGAGCTTCTCGGAGCTCAAGGAGCGCCTGGCGCGCGCGAAGGAAAGCCTGGCGGCGCCTTCCGAGCCGGGCGAGAGCGCCTCGCCGGACCAGGGCGACGGCTCCGACGCTCACAGCGGCGGCTACGCGCGCTACTACTACCACAAGCAGTCGATCGGACGGGACACTATCGAGCAGGGGAACATCGAGGGCTGGGTCGAGCTGCGGCTGAAGTCCCCGGACACGCCGAAGGAGACCTTGGCGCTCCTGCAGCGCCTGGAGGCCGAGAAGGGGGACCGCCAGCGGCGCGCGGTGCTGCGCGAGGCCCGCGTGGCGGCCGACATGGACGCGGCGCGTTTCGCGACCCACGTCCGCCTGCTGCGCTTCCTCGAGCGCGCCGGGGCCAAGAGCGGCCCGCCCGCCCTCGCGACCCGTCTGCGCTTCCACGTCGGTCGCTGGGGCGGGCGACGAAAGCGGACGCTCGTTGCACGAGGCCAGGAACACCATGAACCCCAGCACGCCGACGCCTGCGGACCGCAGGAGCAGCCGGGTTGCGCCGCTCGGCGGGCCTGGTGCGCCACGGGTGTGCGGAACGTTGTCGCTCATTGGCAGCCTCCGGGTGTTGTCGAGGTTCTCGGTTCCTGCGGCGTCGGCGCAAGTTCCGCACCTCGATGCTGCACCCAAGAAACGGGGGGGTCACGAACCGCTTTTGGGCCGCTGCCCAACCCCCGGGTGTTGCGGCGGCGCGGCCGGGCTGGCCTCCGCCCCGCC
>CAZMIB010000024.1:0-25429 GCA_964566245.1 uncultured Elusimicrobia bacterium
CGCCGCGGCGAGCCCGGGCCGCGCGACGGCCTGATCGGCGGATCGATGGAGGCCCTGCTCGCGCGCGGCCTGACGGCCTCGCGCCTCGAGACGCTCGCGCGCTGCCCGTGGCGCTTCTTCGCGGCCTCGGCGCTGCAGCTGGACGAGCCCGACGAGGCGACCGGCCGCGACAGCCTGCCGGCCTGGGTCAAGGGCCAGATTTACCACTCGTTCCTCGCCGCGTTCTACGGCCGACGGCGCGAGGATCAAGCGCTGGGCCGCACGCCGCCGATCGAGAAACTTTTCGACCAAGCCGCCGCCGAGACGTTCAAGGACGTCGACGCGCGCAGCCTGGGCCTGTACCCTCTGCTTTGGCGCGCGGAGCGCGAGCTTATCGAGTCGAACCTTTGGGATTTTATCGCCTGGGACCTCGGGGAGCTGGAGGGCTTTCAGCCCGAGGCAATCGAGCAGGACCTTCGCGGAACCTTGGAGCTGGACGGCCGGACGCTCGCGCTGCGCGGCCGCGTCGACCGGCTGGACGTCGGTCCCGCGGGCTACCGCGTGATCGACTACAAGACCTCCGGCGAGACCGGCAAGGCGGAGTCGGCGTTGCTGAGGCTTAAGGCCCTGCAGCTTCCTTTATATCTGGAGCTCGCGCGCGGCCGCTACCCCGGCCGTCCCGCCGGCGCGGCCTTGCACCGCATCGAAAAGGAGCCGCGGCGCTTCGGCATCGACGGCGAGGCCTGGGAGAGGCTGCGCGAGCCGGTTCTGAAGCGCCTCTCCTCCGTCGTCGCCCTGGCCGCGCGCGGCGAGTTCTTCATCTACCCCGATGACTCCTCCTTCGGCGGCTACTGCACCCCCTGCGCCTTCGCGAGAATCTGCCGCCGCGCCCATCCCCCGAGCCTCGACCGCGCCCAAAACTCCAAGGGCTCCGCCCTCTACGACTCCATCCGCGACGGCGCCCTCTAACCTCCTTCCCCGGACCCATTGACCCGGCCTAGCTAAGCTAGGCCTTTCTTCACTGGCACCTTCACGTCGATGGGGCTATTCTTTCCTCAGGAACCACCCGTCGATGAAAATCCTCGAGGTTTCGCTGATCGTTTTGCTGGCTAGTCTTCCCGGCGCCGGCCGCGCCGCCACCGGCGTCCGCGCCGACGGCGCCTTTTTCCCCGCGATCAACCTCCTCGCGCCGCTTAAGCC
Organism: uncultured Elusimicrobia bacterium; assembly: GCA_964566245.1. Lineage (GTDB taxonomy): Bacteria > Elusimicrobiota > Elusimicrobia > CAZMIB01 > CAZMIB01 > CAZMIB01. The sequence continues at coordinate 1,180 of CAZMIB010000024.1, forward strand.
TCAAGCGGCGCCGCTCGCCGGGCCTTCCCTGTCGCCGATGATCGCGCCGCTCGCGATCGCCGCCGTGCCGGCCGCCCCTCTTCCAACGCTGAGGACGCTCTCCGAGGCTCCGCGCCTTGAGGCGCACGAGGACGCCTCGGCCGCGACATCCCTGGAGGCGGGCAAGGGCTTCGACACGCCCGCGCTCGGCTCCGCGGCCCCGGTCTCCGTTCCTCGCCCTTTGTCGAAGCCCGGCGACGCCGTCGATATGGCGCTGGTGCGCCGATCCCTGGACGGCGATGCCTCGGCTTTCACCGAGATATATTCCAGACACGAGCGCCCCGTCAGGAAAATCGTCGTCCGCGTCATCGGCTACGGCCACGACGACCAGGACGTCGTCCAGGAGGTTTTCCTTCAGGCGCACAAATGCCTTTCAAGAATCGCCGAGCGCTCGAGTCTCTCGCCTTGGCTGTACCGCGTGGCGCATAACGTCGCGATGGAGGCGGCGCGTCGTTTCCACGGGAAGAAGGAGTCGCCGATGCCGGAGGGCTTCGAGCCCGCGCCTTCGCCCGGCTCGAGCCTGGGGCGGTCCGCCGAGGACGAGGCCGATATCCGCGAGCGATCCCGCGCCGTTGTCGACGCGCTGGCCCAGCTTCCGGCCCAGGATCGCGTCGTCATCGAGGAGAGCCTGATCGACGGCCTCTCGCGCCGGGAGATCGGTTTGAAGTACGGGCTCAAGGATGCCGCGGTCAGGCAGCGCCTGCGTCGCGCGCGACTGGCGCTGATGCGGCTTTTGCGGCGGGCATGAGGTCTGGCATGGAGGATCGATGAGAAATGTTTTCGCGTCGTTGCCGGTCGCGGCGTTCGTCTTCGCTCTCGGCGCGGGCCGAGCGCGCGCGGGAGGAGCGGACAACGTCGGCCCCAAGACGCCCCTCGCGATCGAGTTGCCGGTCTTGTCGAAGATCTCGGAGGTCCCAGCCCGGGCGTTGGAATCCGTGACGCCGATGCGCGTCGATGTTCGGCCGGCGAACGCGGTGTTCGAGCCGCCGTCGACCTCCCCCGCGCCGCTCGCGCTTCGCGATTCGGCGCTGCTCGCTACGAGCGCCGCCAAGCCCGCCGTCGCTTCGGCCGCTCCCGCGGCCGCGATGAGGCCGGAGGCGTCGCTCCAAGACTTGTCCGGCGTCCCGGGGCTGGCTCAACCGGTCGGGGAAGGGGCCACGGCTTCTTTCGCGGGCCAGGGCTTCGATACCGTTCGCGTCTCGGCGCAGACGATCTCGGTCGCCGAGGTCAAGGGAGCCCCTGATCAGAAAGTCTATCAACCTCAATCGCCCCAAGCCTTGAGGGACGCCGAGCTGGTGCGGCGCACCTTGGCCGGCGATCGCTCGGCCTTCGACGAGATACAATCTCACTACACGAAACGCGTGGGAGCGCTCGTGATGGGGATCACGCACGATCCGGGCGCGGTCGAGGACGTCGTTCAAGAGGGGTTTACTCAGGCGTACCGCAATCTTAAGGGCTTCAAGGGCAAATCGTCCTTTTATACCTGGCTGTTCAGGGTGGCGACGAACGTCTCGCTCCAGCACGTGAAAAAAAACGCCCGACGCCGCGGCGATGCGCCGTTGGACGAGGCCATGAACCTCACCGCGTCGCCGAGCACCTACCTGGGCCGTTCTCCGGAAGATGAAGTCGAGAAGCGCCTTCTGTTCTCCGAGATTCGCGAGGAAATCGACCGCTTGCCGCCGCAACAGCGAGAAGTCCTGGTCATGCACGCCGTGCAGGGCTATTCCTACGAGGCCATCGCCAAGGCGCTCGGCGTCTCCGAGGTCGTCATCAAGGGGCGGCTGCACCGCGCCCGAGAGAACATGCGCGAGGCGGTGCTGGGCGTTCCCGCGAAGAGCAAGAATAAACGACGCGGGTGAAGATCGGGTGTCATACTTTCACTTTTTGACTTGTCGCGGACAAAACGGCCATAACTCAACAAGTGAAAGTATGACACCGGGGACTTTCTCGTCGGGACAAAAGACTATAATGTCCTGACGTGAGCCCTTCGACCGAGTCGCCCATCGCGGACGCCGAGGACCGACGGCGCGCGGCCGAGCTGCTGGATCGCAACGTCGTCGTCGAGGCCGGGGCCGGGACCGGCAAGACGACCTTGCTGATCGAGCGGCTCGCGGGGCTCATCCTCGGGCTCGGCCTGCCGGTCGAGAAGGTCGTCGCGCTGACCTTCACCGAGAAGGCCGCCGGCGAGATCAAGGTCCGCCTCGCGCAGCGCCTCGAGGAGATCGTTTCCTCGCTCCGGCGCGGCCTCCCTCCGAAGCGGACCTACGGCCTCTCGACCGAGGAGCTTCTCAAGCGCGCCGAGTCGGCGCTGGAGCGCCTCGACCGGGCTCCGATCTCCACCATCCACGGTTTCGCGAGCCGACTGCTCAAGCTCTATCCGCTGGAGGCCGGCCTCGACCCCGCGGTCGAGATCGACGAGGGCCCCGAGCTCGAGGACATCTTCGAGGAGGAGTGGGCGCTCTGGCTTGAGGGCGAGCTGGCCGAGGACACGCCCCAAGCCGAGCGCTGGCTGCCGCTGCTCAAGCACATCGGTCTCGACGCGCTGGGGGCCTTCGCGCGCGAGCTCGGCGAGGCCAAGCTCGACCCCGACCGTCTGGGCCCGTCGCCGGACGCGGCCTCGCGCTATCGCGAGCTGGCGCGCGAGGCCGAGGCCTTGGCCGCCGCGCATCCGGGGCGGGGCGGGGGAACCAACCGCCTGCTCGACGCCTTGTCGGCCGCGGGCGCGTCCTTCCGCGGCTTGGCCGACCACTTGGACGGCCGAAAGGCCCCGCCCGCGCCCGAGATCGGCGAGTTCTCGAAGCTGGCCGGCTGGTCCGACGAGGACTACGCGCGCGCCCAGGCCCTGGCGCGGATCGCCAAGACCTCGAACGCGACGAACGAGAAACTTATCGAGGACGCGCTCGAGCTGCTCGACCCTTTCGCGCGCCGCCTGCGCGACGGCTACGCGCGGCGCGGCTGGATATCCTTCGACGGGCTGCTGGTGAAAGCCCGCGACCTGGTCAAGAACGACAAGCGCGTCCGCGAGGCGCTGAAGAGCGAGTTCGCGGCCTACCTGATCGACGAGTTCCAGGACACCGATCCGTTGCAGGGAGAGCTGCTGCTGTTCCTCGCGGAACGCCCGGGTTTCTTCGCGGGGGACTGGCGCTCGGTCAAGCTCGCGCCGGGCAAGCTGTTCGTGGTCGGCGACCCGAAGCAGTCGATTTACCGTTTCCGCGGCGCGGATATCGCGGCTTTCGAGGCCTTCGTCGGCCTGATGCGCGCGCAGGGCGCGGAGTTTTGCCGTCTGACCTCGAACTTCAGGAGCCGTCCCGCGATCCTGAACGTCGTCAACACGGTGATGGCGCGCGTGATGGTCGAGCGCGAGGGCTCCCAGCCGGAATACGCGGCGGTGAGCGCGGCGCGGCCCGAGACCGGCGGGCCCGCCGTCGAGCTGCTGCGCGTCGAGGACGGAGCCTCCGCGAGCGAGTCGCGCGACGCCGAGGGGCAAGCCGTCGCGGGCTGGATCGCCGATTACACGGCGGGAGGAGGGCGGCTCAAGGACGTCGCGATCCTGCTGCGCTCGATGAATCCGCTGGGGGCCTATCTCGAGGCTCTGAAGGCGCGGGAGCTGGCCTACGTCGTGGAGGGGGAAAAGTCGTTCTTCCAGTCGCAGGAGGTGCTCGACTTTTTCAACCTGCTGCACGCGATCGACGAACCCGCGAACGCCCTGGCCTTGGCCGGGGTCCTGCGCTCGCCGCTCGGCGGGCTGACCGACGCCGATCTGCTGGAGCTGAAACGCAAGCACGCCCTCGATTACAGGAGGCCGGCCCCGCGCCTGCCCGGCGACCCCGCCGGTTTGGCGAAGCGCCTGTTCGAGCGCCTGCGCGAGCTGCATGAGAAGTCGGGCCGCCTGCCGGTCGGCGACCTGCTGGAGGAAATCTTCCAGGACCCGATGCTTCTCGGTCCGGCCGCGCTGGCCTACCACCGCGAGCAGACGGTCGCGAACCTCCTCAAGTTCAGGCGCCTCGCCTCGCACGAAAGCGACCGCGGCCTGACGCTGAAGGAGTTCACGCGCCGGCTCGAGCGCTCGATCGACGAGTGGCGCGACGAGGGCGAGAGCCCGCTCGCCGACGCCTCGTTCGACGCCGTGCGCCTGCTGACGATCCATAAAGCGAAGGGCCTGGAGTTTCCGGTCGTGCTGCTGCCGAACCTCGGCGCGCGGACGCGAGGGGCCTCCCAGCCCGCGGCGCGGCACGATTGGGCCCGCGGCGCGCCGGGGCTTAGGCTCGGCGCGGCGGGCAATGCCGCGATGGGGCCGCTGGACGAGACCGAGCGCGCCAAGGAAAGCGACGAGGCCTTGCGCTTGCTGTACGTCGCGCTGACGCGCGCGAAGACGCGGCTGGTGCTCGTCGGCGCGGAGCCCTCCGCCGGCTCGCTCGGGGCCTGGTTGCGTGACGGGGGCGTCTGGCCGCCCGAGCCGGGACTCGGCATCGAGGTCCGCGACGTCGCGAAGGCCGCGCTCGCCCCGGGCCGCCGGCCTATCGCCGCGGTCCCCGGCCTGGACGGCCTGGAGCCCGAGGCCTACGCCGCGCTGTGCCGCGAGCGCGAGAAGCGCGTCGACGCGGCGCCGCCGCTGTTCATCCGGCCCTCCTTGGCCGGCGAGCGCGACAAGACGGCGCGCGACCTGATCGAGGACCGGCCTTTCGCCCCGGCGTCCGCGGCTTTGCTCGGGACGCTCTGCCACCGCGTGCTGGAAAGGTGGGACTTCGCGCGCGGGGGCGACGTGGAGGCCGCGGCGCGGCGCGCCGCCGAGACCCTGTCGCTCGAGGAGCCGGCCGCCGACTGGGACGCCATCGTCGACGAGGCGCGCGAGATGCTGAGCTCCTTCCTGGCCTCCGGGCCGGGCCGGGAGCTGGCCGAGGCGGAGATCGTCGGCCGCGAGGTTCCGTTCCTGTACCCGAGCCCGAGCGATAAGCGCGTCGTGCACGGCGTGATCGACCTTCTGTATAGGAAGGGCGGGCGGCTTTATGTCGCCGACTACAAGACCGACGAGGTCGGCCCGAAAGAGGCCCGCGAGCGCGCGGAGGAGTACCGCGCCCAAGGCGCCCTCTACGTCGAGGCCGTGAAGCGGACCATGGGCCCGGCCTCCTTCAGGCTGCTTTTCCTGCGCCCCGCCGTCGCCGTCGACCTCGTGATATAATGGCCTCTCCCATGCTCATCCTCCTCCTGGCCGTGGTCATCATCGGTTTTGTCGTCGCCGGCGTCGCGCTGTGGCGCTTGTCCGAGCGGGTAAAACCGCAGGATTCCACGGGCCTCGTGCTGCTCCAGGGCGAGCTCAACGGCCTGCGCGCCGAGCTTCAGCGCCAGCTGCAGGGCGTCCAGTCGCAGATGGCCGCCAGCCAAAGCTCGCTCGGCGAGCGCCTCGACAAGGCCTCGCTGGTGTTCGGCCAGGTCCAGCAGTCGCTCGGCGGCCTCGCCGAGGCGACGGGTCAGATCCAGCGCCTCGGGCTCTCGATGGGGCAGGAGCTGGGGCGCCTTCAGACGGTGTTCCAGCCCCCGAAGCTGCGCGGCGGCATCGGCGAGCTGCTGCTCGAGAACCTTTTGGCCAACATCATCCCGACCGAGAAGTACGCGCTGCAGTACGGCTTCAAGAGCGGCGCCAAGGTCGACGCGGTGATCCGCCTCCCCGAGGGCCTGGTGCCGGTCGACGCGAAGTTCCCGCTGGAGAATTTCCGCCGGATGGTCGACGAGTCGCTCGACGACAAGGCTCGCCAAACCGCGCGCCGCGAGTTCGCGCGCGACGTGAAGAAGCACATCGACGACATCGCCGAGAAGTACATCCTGACGGACGAGGGGACGCTCGAGCTGGCGCTGATGTACATCCCGGCCGAGAACGTCTACTACGAGGCCGTGTTGCGCGAGGACGACCACGAGCTGTACCGCTACGCGCAGGAGAAGCGCGTCTTCCCGGTCTCGCCGAACTCGTTCTACGCCTATCTATCGGCCTTGGTGCAGGGCTTTAGGGGGCTCAAGATAGCCGAGCAGGCCCGCGAGATCCAGGCGCAGATGGGCCGCCTGCACGTCGACCTCGCCGGCTTCGCCGAGGACTTCGTCACGGTCGGCAAGCACCTCGGCAACGCCCAGACGAAGTACGCCCAGGCCGAGAAGCGCCTGACTCGCCTTCAGGACAAGCTGGAAGGCCTGAAATCCGGCTCCGCCCTCCCCGCCGACCAGCAACCGGCCCTTCCTGAAGCTTAACGACACGGCCGAAGCAACCGCGGAGGGCACGGAGGGCGCGGAGAACAACAAAGCGGAGCCGTTTTCTGCGCGCTCTGCGAACTCTGCGGTTATTTTGTCGTCGGTCTCAGTACTTCACGGAGACCGACATCCGGTGGGACGCGCCGAGGCTGCCGAAGGGCACCAGCGCGTAATCGAAGGCCCAGCCGCCGTGCTTGAAGCCGACGCCGCCCGAGACCGCGGCGAGTCCTCCGACCTGGCCGATCGCCGAAGTATTCACGCCGGCGCGCAGCGCGATGACGCCCAGGTCGTACTCGCTTCCGATCGCCGCGGCCGGCGGCGCGTCCCGCGCCAGGATGGCGTCGACGCCCAGCAACAGCCCCTCCGTCACGTCGATCCGCGCGCCCAGCCGGCCGGTGACCGGCAAGGGATCGGCGCGTTGGTCGAAGGTCAGCTTGCCGAAGAGGTTGTCGATCGAGGCCGCGACGCGCAGGCGGCGGTCGCCGTACTCTCGGGACAGGAAGCTCGCGCCGAAGGCGAGCGTGCTCGCCGAGTCGACGATCGTGGACTTGACGTACTTGGCCGAGACGCCGAAGGCGCCGCCGCCGAGCCAGTAAAGCCCGGGAGCGTTCCCGAGCCGGTAGGCGCCGCCGAGCGTGACGGCCAGGTCGGAGGGGCGGGCGGAGCCCAGCATGCGTCCGGCCTCGTCGGTCCGGGCCACGTCCCCGGCGCCGAAATACTCCACCGAGGCGCCGACGGCCCGAGAGGCGTCGAGGCGCTTCACGTAGCCGGCGTAGTCGTAGAAGCCGCCGCCGAGATACGGCGCGTGCATCAAGGCCAGGGCCTCGGAGCCGACGCGCGTCATCGCGGCGGCGTTGTAGTGCAGGGCCGTCGCGTCGTCGACGACGGCCGAGGCCGCCTCGCCGAGAGCGGAGGCCCGCGCGCCGACGCCGAGCTTCAGGAACTGGCCCGCGCTGGTGCCCGAGGCGTCCGCGCCGAAGCTTTGGGCGGAGGCCGGCGCCGCGAGCGCGGCGGCCAGGAAGGCGGAAGCGAGGGCGCGCGAGGCCTTCATCGCTCCACCATCGCCTTGAGGATGGTCCGGCTTCCGCCGCCTTCCACCAAAACGAAATAAACCCCGCTGGCGACGGGCAGGCCGGCTTCGTTTCGCGCGTCCCAGACCGCCAGTCCCGAGCCGTCGGCGTCAAGCCGGCGCACTTTCCGGCCGGCCAAGGTGTAAAGGCTCAGCGTCGCTCCCGCGGGCAGGTTCGCGAAGGTCATCTTCTGGCCGCGCGAGGAATAAACCGGGTTCGGGAAGACGTTCACCGCGGAGAGGCTCGCGGCGGGGACGACGGTCATGAGCTGGTACAGCGACAGGTGCTCCAGCGCGGCGCTGACGCGGTGATGAACCGGGTCGGGCGAGGAGGCGATGGGAATCCATAGGCCGGAGGCCGGGTCGAAGCGCGCGATGACGAGCCGGCTCGGGTCGCCGCCCGCGAGCTGGACATCGGTGTAGGTCACGGCCAGCGATAGCGGCTTCAAGGGCTGGAGCCCCTTGTCGGTCGTGATGTCGACCGCGACGCCGGTCGCGCCGAGCGGCGCCGCGGCCGAGGCCGGGGCGGGCACCGAGGCCGGCAAGGCGACCGTCAGGTTGACGGTCTGGGCGAAGGCCGCCGGGGGGACGTCGAGCCGCACGTTGCCGAGGGCGATCGACGGCGCCTCGGCGGGATCGATGAGCCGCGGCACCGAGGTCGGTATCAAGGTGATCGGCGACGAGGCCTCCGCCGAGGCGAGCCCGCCGCGGCCGACCGCGCGCACGCGCACCGTGTAGGTCCGTCCGGGGACCAGCCCGCTCACGAGGGCGCCCCCCGCGGGAGCGGGCGTCCAGGCCGCGTCCGCGACGCCGGTCGAGCAGGCGTATTCATAAAGCGTGTCCGGGGGATTGCCGTTCGGCCGCCAGGCGATCGTCATCGCGCTGGTCGTCGCGGAGACGAAGTACGGCGAGCCCGGCGGCGCGGCCATCGTGACGATGCCGATCGGCCCCGCATAGTCCGTCGCGATCCCGTCGCCGTTGAGCGCGCGCACGCGCGCCAAGTAGGCGGTGTTCGGCGCCAGCCCGTAAAACACGGCCGAGGTCGCGGCCGTGCTCACCGCGCTCGCGCCGACCAGCTCCGCGACGTACCGCGTGCCGGGAGGATTGCCGTTGGCGGACCAGCTCACGGCGGCCGTGGCCACGCCGACGTCCGCGAGAGCGATCGAGGCCGGAGCGGCGGCGATCGAGTAGACGACCGGCGAGGTCGAGACCGGAGCGCCGCCGACGTCGTTGACGGCTTGGACGGAGATCGTCCGCGCGGCGTTCGGGGGCAGGCCGCGCTCGACGAAAGAGGTCGAGGAGGTCGTCATCGGCGGCTCCCCGACGCGCGCGACCAGATAGCCGGAGGCCAGGCGGTTCGCGGACCAGCTCCACAGGATGGAGCCGTCCCACAGCGCCGTCCCGGAAAGGCCGGTCGCCGCGTACGGCGCCCCCTTCGGCGTGACGATCGCGGCGGAGGGGCCGTAGGCCGTCGGCACGCCGTCGCCGTTGAACGCCCGCGCGCGCAGATAATAGGTCGCGCTTTCCTCCAGCCCCGACAGCGTCGCCGACGGTTGAGCGAGCGGGCCGTAGGTCGAGACGCCGATCGCGAAAGCCGGATCGGAGGACAGGTCGAGCTCGTAAGCCGTGCCGGCGGGGTTGCCGCCGGCGTCCCAGGCCATGCTCGCGGCGGCGGAGCTGAGGGCCGCGGCCGACGGCGCGGGCGGAGTTTGGGCCAGCGTGCTGCGCGTCATGTAGGCGGAATCGGCGGCCCCGTCGGCGCCGAAGGCCTCCAGCCTGGCCGTGCGCGCGACGTTCGGCGAAAGGCCGGCCTGCACCCAGACGAAGACGTTCGGGGGGAGATCGCCGGAGAGGTTCGCACCCGAGGGCGAGAGGAGCCGGTAGCCGAACGCGCCCGGCGTCCCGCTCCAGCTCCAGCGCATCGAGCCGGTGGACGCGGCCGCGGCCGAGAGCTCCGGCGCCGAGAGCGTCGACGGCGGCGCGCCGAGAAGCTTGCCGGCGCCCCAGGCATCGTTCGGCAGGCCGGCGGCCCGCGTGTCCCCGCGCGCGCGCGACTGCAGCAAGGTCCGCGCCTGGTCCGGCGTCAGCGACGGGTTCTGCTGCAGCAGCAGGGCCAAGGCCCCGGCCGTCACCGGCGCCGCGAAGCTGGTCCCGCTGACGACGGCGTGGCCGAGGTCCGGCGTCAGCCAGGCCGGGCCCGGCGAAGGCGCGGCGGAGGAAAGCGGCGCGGCGACGTTTCGCCCCGGGGCGGAGAGATCGGGCTTGAGCCGTCCGTCGCGCGAGGGGCCGAGGCTCGAGAAAGAGGCCAGGCCGCCGAGCTCCGAGGCCGCGCCGCTCGTCGAGAATCCGCCCGCCGCGTTGGGCCAGGAGAGCCGCGCGACGTAGGCGCCGACGGCGATGACGGCGGGCGACGTGGCCGGCTCGCCGACCGTGAGTCCGGGATCGGCGTGGTCGGCGAACGCGGCGGAATCCGGCCCGGTCCAGCCGTCCAGATGTCCGTCGCCCAGGTTCACTGTCCGCGTGAAGGCGATGATCAGCCCCGCCGGCGCGGGACCGCCCTCCCCGGTCACGATCACCTCGATCTCTTTCGCCCCGCCGGCGCCCGGGGCCTGGCCGGGCGCGTCGTTGAGGATTTCGATGACGGCCGCGCCGAGGGCCTGGCTCGCTTGGCCGCCGCTCGGGACCGACAGCCAGGCGCCGCCCGGCGCGGTCGCGACCTGGACCGTGTAGGCGTCGCCGGAAGAGTGCCAGAAGTCGGCGAAGACCGCGGGATCGCTCCCGGGGGCCGTTATCGCGACCGAGGCGTTGGACCACCGCGGCACGTCGATCGCGGCGTGGACGCGCGCGGCGCCTTCGTTGCCGGCCGCCGCGGTGATCAATCGGCCCGGGCCGGCCAGGGACGCGAGCGCGGACTCGAAGGCGTCGCTGCCGTCGTGGGGCCCGAGATGGGTGCCCAGGCTGAGATTGACGACCGCCGGCCGTCCGAGCGCCGCGGCCTTCTGGAAGACGTAGGCGACGCCGTCGACGATCCCGGCCTCGGAGAAGTCCGTTTTGACGGCGACGATGTCCGCGCGCGGCGCGAGGCCCGTGAATTTCCCCGAGGGGCCGTCGCTTCCGGCCGCGCAGCCGGCGACGGCCGTGCCGTGGCCGATCGCGTCGATCCCGAGGGTCGAGGGGCTCCCGGTCCGGAGCGCGGCGGTCAAGGCGTTCCGGCCGAGCTCGGCGCCGTAGCCGAAGCCCGCGGGCGCCGAGCCGTTCGCGGTCTGGTCCCACAGCGCGAGCACGCGCGAGACCGCCGCGGTGCCCGCGCCGACGATGAAATCCGGGTGCCGGACGTCGAGCCCGGTGTCGACGATCCCGACCACGACCCCCGCGCCGTCCCACGAGCCGAGGCTGGCCGTGCCGTCCCCGGGGCCCGCGAGAACGCCGAGATAGTCCGGGCCGTTCATCGCGTTCGACCGGACGACGTCGAGCCGGGGCTTCGTCCGGGACGCGAGGGCGACGCGCTCGACCTCTTCCAGGCCCGCTAGGGACGGGAGCACGGAAAGAGGCGCCTCGGCGGTGACGACCTGGCCGGCGCGCGCGCCGAGACGCACGCGCGGGTCCAGGCGGCGCAGCGCCTCCGGAGACGCTCCCGGGGAAAGTTTCACGAGCAGTCGCACGGTCTCGCGCTCGGGGGAGAAGGCGTAAACGCGGCTGAGCGCCGCGCGGCGCGCCGCCGAGGCGGCGCCGGAGACCCCGAGCGGAGCGTTGAATTTCTGGACGACGGCCGCGAAAGAGGACGAGGCGAGAACGAAGATGAGGACGAGGAGGGGGAGCCGGCGAAGCATTCGTTAGGACGACCAAGCTCCCCCTTGGCCGTCCTCATATCTTACCGGTCCCGACGAAAATGGACGTGGGCCGACGGGGCATTCCTCGACGAGAAAGAGGCCTAGTTATAAACAGGGCGAAAGGCCTAATGTCCCCCTCACCCTTTCCCTCTAACTCCCTCGCCCCGTGCCGGCGGGGAGAGGGTGGGGGTGAGGGGATTCCGTCAGTACTTCACCGACACCGACATTCGGTGGGACGGTCCGAGGCTGCCGAAGGGAACGAGGGCGTAATCGAAGGCCCAGCCGTTATGCTTGAAGCCGATGCCGCCCGAGACCGCGGTGAGGCCGCCGACCTGGCCGATGGTCGCGCTGTTGACGCCGGCGCGAAGCTGGATCGTCCCGAGGTCGTACTCGCTGCCGACCGCCAGCGCCGGCGGGGCGTCCTGGGCGAGGACGGCGTCGACGCCCAGCACCAGCCCCTGCTGGAGCCTGATCTGGGTTCCCAGGCGGCCGGTCACCGGAAGCGGGTCGGCCTGCTGGTCGAAGGTCAGCTTGCCGAGCAGGTTGTCGATCGAGGCCGCGACGCGCAGCCGGCGGTCGTAGTAATAGCGGGACAGGAAGCTCGCGCCGAACGCGAGCGTGCTGGCCGAGTCGACGATCGTCGACTTGACGTACTTGGCCGAGACGCCGAAGGCCCCGCCGTCCAGCCAGGCCATCTCGGGCCCGGCGTTCCTCAGCCAGTAGGCGTAACCCAAGGTGACCGCGAGGTCGGAGGGCTGGGCCGTGCCGAGGGAGCGGCCGGTTTCGTCGGTCCGGGCCACGTCGCCGGCCCCGAAGTACTGGACCGCCGCGCCGACCGCGTGCACGACGTCGAAGCGCTTCACGTAGCCGGCGTAGTCGTAGAAGCTGCCGGCGAGGTACGGCGCGTGCATCAAGGAGATCGCTTCATTGTCGACGCGGGTCATCGCGGCGACGTTGTAGTGCAGGGCGGTCGCGTCGTCGACGAGGGCCGAGGCTGCCTCGCCGAGCGCGGAGGCGCGCGCGCCGACGCCGAGCTTCAGGAACTGGCCGGCGCTGGTGCCCGAGGCGTCGGAGCTGAAGCTCTGGGCGAAAGCCGTAGCCGACAGGCTCAAGGCCGCCAGAGACGCGAGGACGGTCCGCGGGGTCTTCATCGCTCCACCATCACCTTGACGACGGTCGTGTTTCCGGTCGCTTCGATCAGAACGAAGTACACCCCGCTCGCGGCGGGCATGCCGGCGTCGTTCCTGGCGTCCCAGACGGCGATGCCCGAGGCGTCGGTCTCGAGCCGGCGCAGCTTGCGTCCGGCCAAGGTGAAGACGTCCAGCGTCGCGCCGGCGGGCAAGTTCGCGAAGGTCATCTTCTGGCCGCGCGAGGAGTAGACGGGATTCGGGAAGATCGTCACCCCGGCGACGCTCGAGGCCGGGACGGCGCTCATGACTTGGTACAGCGACAGATGGTCGAGCGCGGCGGCGACGCGGTGATGAGCCGGGTCGGGCGAGGAATCGAGGGGGATCCACAGCCCGGAGGCCGGATCGAAGCGCGCGATGACGAGCCGGCTCGGATCCTTTCCGGCGAGCTGGGCGTCGGTATAGCTCATGACCAGCGAGAGCGGCTTCAAGGGTTGAAGCCCCTTGTCGGTCGTGATGTCGACCGCGACGCCGGTCGGTCCGAGGGCCGTCGCGGCGGAGGCCGGGGCCGGCACCGAGGCCGGCAAGGCGACGGTCAAGTTGACGGTCTGCGTGAAGGCGGCCGGCGGCACCGAGAGCTGCACGTTGCCGAAGGCGATCGAGGGCGCCTGCGCGGGGTTGATCACCTGCGGCGTCGAGGTCGGGACCGTCGCCAGCGAGGCCTGCGCGTAGCTCGCGGCCGTGCCGCTATGGTTTTGGGCCCGGACGCGGAGCGCGTAGGACGTATAGGGGCGAAGGCCGGTCAACGTCGCGCTCGTCTGGACGTAGCCCGCGCCGAACGGTATCGCGACGGTCCCCGCGGTCGCGAAGCCGTCCGCGGAATAAGAGACCTCATAGGCCGTCGAGGACGGGTTGCCGTTCGCCGTCCAGGCGACGGTCAGCGAGGCCGTGCTCGCGGCGATCAAGGACGGCGTCCCCGGCGCGGCGGCCAAGGTATAGACGATTCCCGAGGCCGTGGCCGGGCCCGCGCCGGCGGCGTTGACCGCCTGGACGGTGATCGACGCGGCGGCGTTGGGGCCGAGGCCGGAGTCGGCGAAGGACGCGGAGGTCGTCGTGCCCAAGCTCGAGCCGCCGGTCCGAGAGACCGCGTAACTCGTCGCGGAGGCGGTCTGAGACCAGATCCACTGTATCGTTCCCGCGTCCAGGGCCGCGCCGTACAGCCCGGAGACGGCCGCCGGAGCGGTCGGGCCGGGCGTCGGCGGCGTCGGAGGGGACGGCGGAGGCGGAGTGGTCGATGAGGACGACAGCGTCGCGACGGCGCTGAACGCCGAGGCGAGCCCGTCCCCGTTGCGCGCGCGCACCCGGGCGTACCAGGTCGAGGTCGAAGCCAGCGAGAGCGTCTGAGAGGTTCCGGTGAAGGAGCCGAAGGGCACCGGGGTGGAGACCGAGGCCGAGAAGTCGGGCGTCGGCGAGACGATGACCTCGTACGGCGTGCCGGAGGGGTTCCCGTTCGCGCTCCACGACAGCAGGGCCGAGCCCGAGCCCGCGTTCGAGAATAAGGCGCTCGCCGGGACCGCGGCCGAGGTGTAGCGCGTGAGCGTGCCGGTGGTCGAGGCTCCGATCGCGTTATAGGCCTGGACCGAGAGCGTCTGCGGCGCGTTGGGCCCGAGTCCCGACTGCGCGTAGGAAAACGTCGTCGACGCCAGGTTGCCCGAGACGTTGCCGCCGCCTGAATTGAGAAGCCGGTAGCCCTCCGCGTTCGAGATGCCGTTCCAGCTCCACTGGATCGTCCCGGCGGAGACGGCGACGGCCGCGAAGCTCGCCGGCGCCGGGTAGGCCGGGGGCGTCGCGACGAGCTTGCCGTAGCCCCAGGAGTTGTTCGGCAGCCCCGTCGCTTTCGTGTCGGAGCGGGCCTTGCCCTCGAACCAGGCGATCACCTGGGTCGGCGTCAAAGTCGGGTGCTCCTGCAGCAACAGCGCGACCGCGCCGGCCGTGATCGGGGCGGCGAAGCTGGTCCCGTTGACCGATTGGTGCTTCTGGTCCGGGGTCAGGTTGGTCGCCCCGGGGTTCGGCGCGAACGAGGAGAGGGCCGTCAGGATGTTCTGCCCGGGCGCCGTGATGTTCGGCTTCAGGCGCCCGTCGCGCGTCGGGCCCAGGCTCGAGAACGGCGCGAACCCGCCGAGGACGGCCGGGAAGGCGGAGCTCGACGTCCCTCCGCTCGCGTTCGGCCAGGTGGTCCGGGCCGCGTAGGCCCCGACCGCGAGCACCGCCGGGGAATCCGCCGGCTCCTCGATCGTGTGTTGGTTGTCGCCGTTCTGGAACACCGCGCTGTCCGGGCCGGTCCAGCCCTCGATGGACCCGCCGCCCGAGCTCGCGGTGCGCGTCAGCGTGACGTAGAAGGCCGACTGTTGGATGTAGGTGCTGTCGTTGGTCGCCTGGACGTAAATCTCCTTGGCCCCGCCCGAGCCGGTCGGCTGGGAGGGATCGTCGTCGTAGATGTCGATTGTCGTGGCGCCGAGGGTGTCCTCGATGTTGCCGCCCGAGGCGACCGAGACGCTGCCGGCGCCCGAGTCCCCGGCGACCTGGACCGAGTAGCCGTCGTTCGGGTCGTGCCAGAGGTCCATGAACGCGTACTGATCCTGGCCGGGAACGAGCATCGCGACCGTCTGCGAGCCTCCCGGGGGAACGCTGATCAGCGCGTGTATGTGGGACTGGCCGTCGTTGCCGGCCGCGGCGACGATGATCTTTCCGGGCCCGGCCAGCGCCGCGATGCCCTGGTCGATCGCGTCGGTGCCGTCGTGCGGGCCGACCGACTGGCCGAGGCTCAGGTTGATCACCGCGGGTTTGCCGAGCGCGGCCGCCTTCTGGAGGATGTACGCGACGCCGTCGACGATGTGAGCCTCGCTGAAATCGGTCTGGACCTCGATGATGTCGGCGGCGGGCGCGATGCCCAGGTACTTGTTCGCGGCGGCGCCGTTGCCGGCCGCGCAGCCCGCGGTCGCGGTGCCGTGGCCGTCGGTGTCGACCGAGGCCATCGAGGTCCCGGTCCGGATATAGTTGGTGAGCTGGGCTTGGGTGTACTCGGCGCCGTAGCCGTACGCGGAGGGGGCCGATCCGGAGCGCGTCTGGTCCCAAAGGTAAAGAATCCGCGAGGTTGCCGAGGTTCCGCTGCCGTTGATGAAGTCGCGGTGCGTGAAGTCGATGCCCAGGTCGACGAAGCCGATCACGACCCCGGCCCCGTTCCATGTTCCCAAGGTCGGCGTGCCGTCGCCGGGCCCTGAGAGGACGCCGAGGTAGTCGGAGCCGCTCATCTGGTTCGTGCGGACCACGTCCAGGAGGGGCTTCGCCCGGCGGCTCAACGCGGCGTGCTGGACCTCGGGCAACTCGGAAAGCCGGTCCGCCAAGGTCAAGGGCAGCTCGGCGGTCACGATCGTCCCCGCCTGCGCGCCCAGATGGATCGAGGGGCCGAGCCGCTTCAGCGCGTCCGGGGTCGCGCCGGGGGCGAGGCGGATCAGCATTTGCGCGGTGCCCCGCTCGGGATCGACGGCGAAGCCTTTCTTCAGCGCATGGAGCCGGGCCTTGGACGCGGCTCGAGCCTTCCTCAGCATGACGCCCAGGCGCCCGGACGTCACGGCGCGGGCATCCATGGGAAGGACCGCCAACCCCAACGCTAACGCCGCTCTCCCCAGCTCGCGGTATTTCACGGTACGCTACAGTTTGACCGAGCGGGGTTAGGGCAGGACCAAGCTTGTGTAACGTCCAGGTAAGACCGGGGGCCGCTCCCGGCGCAACCTCAGTATTTGACCGAGAGGGAGAGGCGGTGGGACAGGCCGAGGCTGCCGAAGGGGACCAAGGCGTAATCGAACGACCAGCCGGCGCGCCGCAGGCCGAGGCCCGCCGAGACGCCCGCCAGCCCGCCGACCTGGGACAAGGTCGAGGTATTCAGGCCGGCGCGCAGCGCGATCGCGCCGAGGTCCAGCTCCGCTCCGGCCGCGAGCGCCGGGGGGGCGTCGCGGGCCAGCACGGCGTCCAGGCCGGCGACGACGTTCGGGATCAGGCTCAGGCGCGTCCCGAGGCGGGCGAGGACGGGCAAGGGGTCGGATTCCCGGTCGAACTTCAATTGGCCGGCGAGGTTGTCGACCGCCAACGCGGCGCGCACCTTGTCGTCCAGCCAGGGGCGCGAAAGAAAGCCGGCCCCGAACGCGAAGGTGTGCGCCGAGTCGACGATCGTCGACTGGATGTACTTGACCGAGAGGCCGAGGGACCCGCCGTCCGCGAGGCCGTGGGCGTAGGCCAAGGTGAGGGCCAGGTCGGAGGGCTCGGCGCTTCCCAGCGAGCGGCCCACGGCGTCCGTCCGGTCCACGCTCCCGGCGCCGAAGTACTCGACCGCGACGCCGAGCGCCTCCGCCGGTGAAAGGCGGCGGACGAGGCCCGCGTAGTCATAGAACGTGTCGGCCAGATAGGGCGCGTGCATCAGCGAGACCGCTCCGGACCGGACCTCGGTCAGCGCGGCGGGGTTGTAATGGATCGCGGCGGCGTCGTCGACGACGGCGACGGCCGCCTCGCCCATGGCCGAGGCGCGAGCGCCGACCCCGAGCTTCAAGAACTCCCCGGCGCTCGTCCCGGCCGCGCTCGAGTCGAAGCTCGCGCGCGCGGGAGAAAGCGCCGCGAGAAGCAGCGCGGCCGCGGCTATCACCGCTCCACCATGACCTTCATCACCTTCTTGCCGCCGTTCCCATCGTCCAGCAAAGCCAGGTAGACGCCGCTCGCGACCGGGGCGCCCGCGATATTGCGCGCGTCCCACTGCGCCATCCCCGACGCGTTCGCGGTCAGCTCGCGGATCTTGCGCCCGGTCAAGGTGTACAGCGTCACGCTCGTGCCGGCCGGCAGATTCACGAAGGTCATCTGCTGGCCCTGCGAGGAGAACACCGGGTTCGGGAACGCCTTGGCCGCGTCGAACGACGCGGACGGGCCGTAGGACATGAGCTGGTAGAGGGACAGATGGGTCAGCGCGGCGCTGACGCGGTGATGGGCCGGATCGGGCGTCGAGGTCTGAGGCACCCACAGCCCGGCGGCCGGATCGTAGCGCGCGAGCAGGAGCTGGCTTTGGTTCTTGCCGGTCACGTCCGAGTCGGCGTAGGTCATCGTCAGCGTCAGCGGCTTGAGCGGCTGCAGGTCCTTGTCGGTCGTGATGTCGATCCCCAGCCCGGTCGAGGACAGGCTGCCCGCGGCCGAGGCCGGGAACGGCAGCGAGGCCGGCAGGCTGACGGTCAGGTTCACGCTGTCGGAGAACGCGTTCGCCGGCAGGTCGAGCGTGACGTTGCTGAAGGAGACCGAGGCCGAGAGCGCGGGGTGGACCGGCGGGGTCGTCGGGCTGGCGCCGGCCGCCCGGGGGGTCAAGGTCGTCGTGATCGTCCCGCCTCCGACATCCGCGATCGACGCGGCCGAGACTTGGGACGAGGCCCCGTTCCAGTTGAGCCCGTTGAACGACGTGACGTTCGAGGCGCCGGGATACGGGTCGCTCGCGTCGCCGTCGCCGGACAAGCCCGCGTTGGGATTGGGCGAGGCGTTGTGGGAGGCGCGCATCACGTGCACCCTCGGCCGGGAGCCGACGTTGACGCTGTTATCGGTCAAGGAGCCCCGGGAGTCGTCGATGTGCCAGATCATGAGCCCCGATCCGGGCTCGCTTTGGTCGAACTGCGCGCCGGAGCTCGTGCTGCGGTACTCGATCAGGTAGTACTCCAAGGAGCCGACGTCGCTTCCGCCGACGGGCACCTTATAGATGACGCGGTTCCTCTCGACGGGCGCCAGCGCGACCGCCGAGCTTCCCCCGCCGATGACGGTCGGCGTCACGTAGCCCAGGAACACCTTGGTCCAGGCGTCCATCAACGAAGGGTTCGAGCCCAGCGGGTTGCCGGCGTAGGTGCCGTCGTCGTAGACGCTCCAGTCGCCGATCACGCTGCTGCCGCCCGGAACGCTGGTGTCGTACAGGTCGACCGCGCCGATTTGGTGGCCGTACTCATGGGCGATGACCCCTATCGGGCTGACTTGCACGCTGTTGATGACGGCTTCTTTCTCGGGTATCCAGGTGGCCCCGTCGAAGCATTGGCCGTCGATCCCGAAGCCGCCGCTCGAGCCGCAGGCGGCCGTGTCCTTGGGTTGGTCGCCGGTCAACGGCACGTACATCGACCAGAAGTCGTTGGTGTTCCCGCTGGTCTCCTGTCCCATCCCGGCCACGAGGAACATCATGTGGTTGAACTGGGAGAAGTCGTATTCCACGTTCACCGGCCCCGTGGAGTTGTCGACCAAGTCGTTGACGAGCTGGATATTGCCCGCGCCCGCGTCGACGACCGGGTCGGTATAGTCGTGCGCGGCGTAGCTGGCCTTGGCCGCGTTGAGATGGTAGATCCGCGTCATCGTGAACGAGGCCGTGACCAAGCCGTAGGAGTTCTCGAGGTGGTACTGGCGCACCTTGTCCATCTGCGCCTGCAGCGCGGCGGTCGATAACGTGAAAAGGGCGTCGTTGAACTCGACCCGTATCACCAGCACGTGGAAGGTCGTCGGCGAGGAAAGAGGCGGCGGCAGTCCCGCGGCCCGCGCGATCGCCAGCCGCTTCTACATCGCGTTGTTCACGAAGCAAACCGGCCGCTTTTGATTGACCAGCGCGCCTCTGGGCGCCGTGGCTCCCTGGGTCCCGGGAAGCGGAGGAACCGCGAAGGCCGGCCGGAGCCAGGACGCTGCTAATATAAGGAAAGACGCGAGACGAGCGGCGGGGGGGACGCGGAACATGGACTCGGCCGAGGGCGCTTAAGTGTAACAGTCGCTCAAGGGAGGGTCAATAGCGCCGAATAGCGCCGAATTCGGCTCTTGGTAAGTGACCAAAGTCACGTCGGGCGTGACGGAAGTCGCGTAGCGAAGGGCCCTCCTCGGGCTTAAACTATAGGCATGAGGAAAGAGGACTTCCAACTGCCCAGCACGGTGTTCCTGTGCAAGTGTTGCGCGATGGCCCACCTTCAAAGGGAGATCCACCTGTCCCTCGCGCGGTACCACTGGAGCCTCGCCCAGACGGTCCGCAAGCCGCGCTTCGCCTAGCTCTCCGGCCTTCCCCGTCGTTTTGATAAAATCAGCGCTTGCCCCTTCGCGCGATCGCGTACCTTCTGCTCAGCAACGTCCTCGGCGGCACCTCGTATATCGCGACGGTCTACGCCCTGAAGGGTTTCTCGGTCTCGGCCACGGCGTTCTGGCGCACGGCGGCGGCGGCCGTGTTCTTGTCGCCGTCGCTCGCCGGGCTGCGGCGGGCGAAGCTCTCCGCGCGGGACTGGCTGTTGATGATCGGCGTCGGCTTGCTCGGCTACGCCGCTCCTATTTTGCTCGGCACGTGGGGCACCGGCAAGTCGAGCGCCACTCACGGCGTCCTGCTGGTGGGCATCGAGCCGGTGACGATCGTCCTGCTCGCGGCCGTCTTCCTCGGCGAGTCCCTCACCTGGCTCAAGGGCGTCGCGATGGCTCTGGGCCTGGCCGGCGCGAGCATGATCGTCACGCAGGGACGGCTCGACGCTCCGGCCTCGGAGTCGGGGCGGCTCGCCGGGGACCTGCTGCTTTCGGCGTCCGGGTTCATGTGGGCGCTCTACACCTTGTTCGGCAAGCCGGTGCTCCGCAAGCTCGACGCGGCCGCCTTCACCGCGATGACGACGGTGATCGCCGTCGCGCCGTTGGCGCTCGCCGCCTGGCCGCTCTCGCCCGGCGCCTGGAGCGCCGCGCCGTGGCAGGGCCGCGCCGGCCTCGCCTACCTCGCGGTGCTGACCGCTCTCGGCGCGTGGTCATGGAACAAGGCGGTCGAGGCCGCTCCGGCCTCGCAGGTGGCCAACTTCGTCTTCCTTCAGCCGCTGGTCGGCGTGCTGCTGGGCGTCCTGCTGGCGGGCGAGAGCCTGTCGGCCTGGAGCGCCGCCGGCGGGGCGCTGATCATGTCGGGCGTCTACGCCGCGACGAAGGAGACGTAGTCTTTTCAGAGGGCGCCCTCTCCTCGAGGAGAGGGTGCGGGTGAGGGCGATTTTTGGTATAATGCCGCATCCTGCCTAACAGGTTCTTCCAGCCGGGTGGGTGATCGAGTGGCCCGTTCGTCTAGTGGCCTAGGACGCTGCCCTCTCAAGGCAGAGATCAGGGGTTCGAATCCCCTACGGGCCACCCGATCACTCAACGGCGGGAAGGAAGAGCTTCCGAAAATAAGATGACTCGTGCGTTCGCGGCGGCCGCCCTGGCCGTCCTTTGCGCCGTCCCGTCGCGCGCCGCTACGCCGTCGTCGGGGGAGTTTGTCGCGTTTCAGCGCCGGGCCCTCGGCGCGTACGTCGGCGAGTCCCTGGCCGAGCTGGAGCGCGCGCGCGTCCAGCTCGAGTCGCTTCAGGAGTTCGGCCTCGATCCTCACGCGCCCGACCTATCGGTCGCGGTCGCGCTCAGGCGCATCGACCGCGCCGAGGCCCTCGTACGCAGCGCTTCCTCGACGTTGAACGAGCTGGTCGGCGTCTTCGCGCCGCCTCCCGCGGCGCTGGCGGGCTGGACGCCGATCGAGCCGCGTATCGACGCCGCGCTCGCGCTGATCGACCGCAGCACGGTCGCGGCCGAGGTCGCGCGGCTGTACCGCTCCTCGTTGCCGGTCGAGGTGTATCCTTGCCCCGGCAGCGCGATCGCGCTCTACTCCCCGGCCGCGAAGGCGGTCCGCGTGCGCGGCTACTACGGCGTGAACCGGCTGCCGGTGGAGTTCCTCGCGGCGATCTTGGTGCACGAGGGCACGCACGCCCTGCAGGACCGGCGTTTGAAGGGGAATCGCAAGTTCGAGGCCGGGCTTACGGGGGAGCGCGAGGCCCGCGAGGCCGAGGCGCGCTTCTGGCGCGAGCTCGGCGCCCCGCCCGCCGGGGATTTCTTCTCCACCGAGGGCGACCAGCTCGCGGCCTACGCGCGCGGCCCGGCGGCGTTCGACGGCTTCGTGCACGAGGCCTACCGCCGGACGCCGTTTTGGAGCTGGGTCGAGCCCGTGGTCCCGGTGCCCTCGCTCGTAGCTTCCGCGCCGGGCGCGGGCCTCAAGCGCATGGCCGAGGAGGCGGCACCCCGCAAAATGACGCCCCGCGAGGCCGCCAAGATGGTCCGCTCGGTCCGCGAGCTGGAGGCGAGCATCGCGCGCAACTTCCGCCTGGCCGCGGGCCAGAACCTCGGCGGCGCGCGCGAGCGCCTGGCTCAGGTGCCGGAGCTTCTGGCCCCCTATCCGAGAATCGTCAACATGATGACGATGTCGATGCGCGCCGAGAGCATGGACGGCTACCCGATGACGATGCGCCTCGGCCACGGCCTGATCGCGGTCGCGCTCGACGAGCTGGACGCGGCGCGGGCCGCGCTCGCGCGGGGTCGCGTCGAGCCGGAGGAGGCGGAGCGCCTGCGCCGCGAGCGGGAATGGCTGGCCCCCGAGGGTCCCTCCGATGATCCCGCGCTGCGCCGGACCGTGCTCGCGCGCTTGGACGCGTCGGCGACCGGCCGGCCGCTGGCCGAGCTGTGGCGGAAAAAGGGATACGGCGCCGCGCTCGTGGCGTGGGCCGATCCCGCCCTGGAGATCGCGCGGCCGGAACGGCTGCTTTTTCCGGGGCGCCTGTTCGCGCGCCGGCCGCAAACCGACGTCGGCGCGGCCTGGGCCGCGCATCTCTTGGTCCACCGCCGGCAGGGGCTCGCGCCCGGGGCGGCGCCGAGCCCGGCGCAGGAGGAGGAAGCGGTCGCCGCGGCCTGCAAGGTGTGGATCGAGCTGGGGGAGCCGGACGTCAAGAGCTGGTCGGCGACCGGCCATAGGCTGCTCGCCCCGCTCGCGGTCTGGGAAGGCGGTGAGGACGATTTGTTGAGGCTTTATCTGCGTGCTCGGCGCGTGAAACCGAGCGAACGCTCTTCGAAAGAGGGTTAACGGGATGGAAATAGGGATCGTCGGTCTGCCGAACGTCGGAAAATCCACGCTGTTCAACGCGCTGACCTCGGGCCACGCGGCCAGCTCGAACTATCCGTTCACCACGATCGAGCCGAACGTCGGCGTCGTTTTGGTGCCGGACGCGCGTCTCGGGCGGCTGAAAGAGCTTTTCAGCCCGGACAAGCTGACCCCGGCGAATATACGCTTCGTCGACATCGCCGGGCTCGTGAAGGGCGCGAGCCAGGGCGAGGGGCTGGGCAACCAGTTCCTCGCGAACATACGCGAGGTCGACGCGATCATCCACCTTGTGCGCCTGTTCAAGGACCCGGACGTCGTGCACACGATGGGCGGCGTCGACGCGCTGCGCGACGTGGAGGTCATCGAGACCGAGCTGGCGCTGGCCGACCTGCAGTCGGTCGAGAAGCAGCTCGACAAGCTGACCGGCAAGGCCCGCACCGGCGACAAGTCCGCGCAGGAGTCCATCGAGGCCCTGACCCGCATCAAGGCCTGCCTGTCCGAGGGCAAGTCCGTCCGTTCGCTGGGCCTGTCGGCGGCGGTCCTTAAGCCGTTCGGCCTTCTGACCGACAAGCCGATCCTGTACGTCGGCAACACCGACGAGCTTCCGACCGCGGAGCAGATCGAGCAGCTCAAGGCCATCGCCGGGCGCGAGTCCGCCGGTTTCGTCGCGCTGTGCGCGAAGATCGAGGCCGAGATACTTCAGCTTCCGGAGGAGGACCGCCCCGCCTTCATGGCCGACCTCGGCCTGAAGGAGACCGGCCTGGAGCGCGTCATCATCGAGGCGCAGAAACTGCTCGGCCTGATCAACTACTTCACCTGCGGGCCGAAAGAGGTCCGCGCCTGGACGATCCGGCAGGGCATGAAGGGCCCCCAGGCGGCCGGCGTGATCCACACCGACTTCGAGAAGGGCTTCATCCGCGCCGAGGTCTACCGCTACGCCGACCTCGACCGCCTCGGCTCCGAGTCCGCGGTCCGCGAAAAAGGCCTGATCCGCTCCGAAGGCAAAGAGTACGTGGTCCAAAATGGAGACATCTGCTTCTTCAAGTTCAGCTCTTGAGAAGGAGCGAAAGGAGGTCGGACTTGATGTTGCAAATTGCAACATCAGTTGTTGATCAGAGGGTGCGAGAATCGGCGCAGTGGCTCGGCTAGCGCCAAGCCCCGCTCGTGAAATCGAGGAATGACGATGAGAAATCGTGCGGTTATTCCATTGGACCGAGTTGAGCGAAAAATACTGATCATTCGCTCGCTGAGAGTCATGATCGACAGCGATCTCGCTGCGCTTTATGGCGTGCCCACCAAGAGACTCAACGAACAGGTCAGGCGGAACATAAGGCGTTTTCCCAGGGACTTTATGTTCCAACTGAACGCAAGAGAGGCGGAATCTTTGAGGTCGCAATTTGCGACCTCAAAAGAAGGACGAGGTGGGCGCCGCAATAGGCCTTATGCTTTCACGGAACAGGGCGTCGCTATGCTGTCCAGCGTCCTTGCCAGCGAGCGGGCGATCGACGTCAACGTTTCGATCATGCGGGCGTTCGTTCAGCTTCGCGAGATGATTGCCTCGCGCAAGGATTTGGCCGCCAAGTTGACCGAGCTGGAGAAGAGATACGACGCTCAATTCCAGAGCATTTTCGAGGCCATTCGGGAATTGATGTCGCCACCGGAGGCGCCTCGCCGCAAGATGGGCTTTGAGGTTAAGGAGCGTGGCGCGAGCTATCTTGCCGATCGAAAAAATGGGTTAGTGAGGCGGCGGTCCCGTTGAAAATAGAGGTTTCGGATGTCGTGGTTGAAGCCGCGCGCTGCCGCCACTTCGGCGTCTGCGGCGGCTGCTCTCTGCAGGACCGCTCCTACGAGGACCAGCTCGCTTTGAAGGCCGAGCGCCTGCGCGCGCTTCTGGGCGACCGCGTCCCGGCCTTGGCCGTCCGCCCCTCGCCGGAGACGTGGTACTACCGCAACAAGATCGAGCTGGCGTTCACCCAGACCTTCGACTGGAACA